>CAMBZB010000005.1 GCA_945872245.1 Flavobacterium psychrophilum | reverse complement strand
TTGTGTTTTAAGATCTCTCCTAAAACGGCTGTCAATTCAATATGTCTAAGAACTTTCGTTTTCTATTTTTTTTCGCTTATCTCTCAAAGCGGGTGCAAAAGTAACTAACTCTTTTTTATCTGGCAAGAAAAAAATATTTTATTTTTTTTCTAAAATGCTTTTAACGAATTTTTAAATTTTTCAGGAAGGCTAAGATACAAATCCTTTACGCTTCCCACAAACTATTATCCGTTTTTTTCTGTTTGATTTAAAGAACGTCTGCTGCAATGCGGGTGCAAAAGTAGTGCGTTTATTCAGTTTTACAACCCCCTTTTTAATCTTTTTTTAAAGTATTTTTTAATGACTTGAAAGCGTGAAGGTTGGATGAAGAGGTTTTTCAAAATCACAATGATAAAATCAAAATTTGCGGTTGAATCATCTGCCCTAGCCCCGATAGAAGTGGAAATCCCACGCTCTTTGGCGTGGATTGTAATGAATTGCTTTGCATGTTCGACTTTCGCCCTCGGGTGAGGGATTAAGTTTGTGATTAATATAATGGAAAGCAATACAATAATCGGCATTAAATACCAAATCACCGTCTTTAATGTTTATAATATAATAACAAACTTAATTTATATTTTGTGAGTGTTTTTGTAATGGTCTATATTTGCATTCCTAAATTAATTAAACAATGATTAAGATTACTTTGCCGGACGGATCAGTTAAAGAGTTTGCTTCAGACGTAACTCCTATGGATGTTGCCATAAGCATTAGTGAGGGATTTGCCAGAAATGTGATTTCGGCTTCTTTCAATGGTACAATTGTGGAAACCAAAACCCCTTTGACAACGAACGGAAGTCTTATATTATATACGTGGAATGACGAAGGTGGTAAAAAAGCTTTCTGGCATTCGACTTCGCACGTAATGGCACAGGTTCTTGAAGAACTATACCCTGGCATCAAATTAACCCTTGGGCCAGCAATTTCGAATGGATTTTATTATGATGTGGACTTTGAAGATCACAAAATCACGGATGCCGATTTCAAAAAAATTGAAGATAGAGTTTTAGAAATTTCGAGAGAAAAACACGAATTTAAATTACGTCCTGTTTCAAAAGCGGAAGCTTTAGAAGTTTACAAAGACAATGTTTACAAAACGGAATTGATTACAAATCTGGAAGACGGAACGATTACTTTTTGCGACCACTCTACTTTTACTGATTTGTGTCGTGGTGGTCATATTCCAAACACAGGGATTATCAAGGCGATGAAAATCATGAGCGTCGCGGGTGCTTACTGGCGTGGTGATGAAAAGAATAAGCAACTTACCCGTGTTTATGGGGTTTCATTTCCAAAGCAAAAAGACTTGACGGAATACCTGGAATTGTTGGAAGAGGCCAAACGTCGCGACCATAGAAAACTAGGAAAGGAACTGGAATTATTCGCTTTCTCGGCTAAAGTTGGCCAAGGTTTACCTTTATGGCTGCCAAAGGGAGCTGCTTTGCGCGATCGTCTGGAGCAATTTTTGAAAAAAGCACAGAAGAAAGCCGGTTACGAGCAAGTAGTTACGCCTCATATTGGACAGAAAGAATTATACGTGACTTCCGGTCATTATGCCAAATATGGAGCCGACAGTTTTCAACCGATAAATACTCCAGCCGAAGGCGAAGAGTTTTTACTGAAGCCCATGAACTGCCCACACCACTGTGAAATATACAATACAAGACCTTGGTCGTACAAAGATTTACCTAAACGCTATGCTGAATTTGGAACCGTTTATCGTTACGAACAAAGTGGCGAATTGCATGGTTTGACTCGCGTTCGTGGCTTTACTCAAGATGACGCCCATATTTTCTGTACACCAGATCAATTGGACCAAGAGTTCAAAAACGTAATTGACTTGGTACTGTATGTTTTCGGTTCGCTAGGGTTTGAAAATTTTACGGCACAGATTTCTTTACGTGACCAAGAAAATAGAGATAAATATATAGGTAGCGACGAGAATTGGGAGAAAGCAGAAAATGCCATCATCAATGCGGCTGCAGATAAAGGACTAAAAACAGTGGTAGCTTATGGAGAAGCGGCTTTTTATGGTCCAAAGTTAGACTTTATGGTCAAAGATGCTCTTGGCAGACAATGGCAATTGGGAACTATTCAGGTGGATTATAACTTGCCGGAGCGTTTCGAATTGACTTACAAAGGTTCTGACGATCAATTACATACTCCGGTTATGATTCACAGAGCTCCTTTTGGATCTATGGAACGCTTTATCGCTATTTTAATAGAACACACGGCAGGAAAATTCCCGCTTTGGCTAATGCCAGAACAGGCTATAATATTGTGTTTGAGCGAGAAATATGAAATATATGCGAAAAAAGTTTTAAATCTGCTAGAAAATCACGAAATTCGCGCCCTAATTGACAACAGAAACGAGTCAATTGGAAGAAAAATTAGAGACGCCGAAATGCAGAAAACCCCGTTTATGCTGATTGTAGGCGAGGAAGAAGAGAAAAACGGAACCATATCCATACGTCGTCAAGGACAAGAAGGAAATGGCAATATGAGCGTCACAATTGAGGAATTTGCTGCAATTGTAAACGAAGAAATAGGCAAAACATTAAAAACATTTACAGTTTAACTTAAATTATAAAGTCATAGCAATAAGAAGCAATAGAGGTTATCAACCTCGAGTAGAAAAAAAAGATGCCCACAGAATAAACAATCTTATTCGTGGTGTGCAAGAAGTAAGACTTGTAGGTGAAAATATTGAGCCTGGAGTTTTTAAACTTTCCGAAGCGTTGCGATTAGCGGACGAGTTCGAATTAGACTTGGTTGAAATTTCGCCAAATGCAGAGCCGCCGGTTTGCAAGATAATGGACTATAAAAAGTTCGTTTATATGCAAAAGAAACGGGAGAAAGAACTTAAAGCAAAATCTACTCAAATTGTAGTAAAAGAAATTCGTTTTGGTCCTCAAACCGATGAGCATGATTATGAATTTAAAAGAAAAAATGCAGAAAAATTCCTGAAGGAAGGTTCTAAATTGAAAGCTTTCGTTTTCTTTAAAGGACGTTCCATCATCTATAAAGACCAAGGCCAAATCTTATTATTGAGATTAGCCACCGATCTTGAAGAATTTGGAAAAGTAGAAGCCATGCCCGTTCTTGAAGGAAAAAGAATGATCATGTTTATTGCTCCGAAGAAAAAGAAATAAAATTCAGTTTGCAGAAAGCAGATTGCAGAAAATAAAATGAGATTGCTTCGCAAGCTCGCAAAGACAGTAAGTAAGAATAAATTAAAACACTAGGAAAAAATGCCTAAAATGAAAACCAAATCTAGCGCCAAGAAACGATTCAAAGTTACTGGTTCTGGAAAGATTAAAAGAAAGCATGCTTTCAAAAGTCACATCTTGACCAAGAAATCTAAAAAACGTAAATTAGCTTTGACACACTCAGCGCTAGTGCACAAAACAGATGAGAAAAGCATCAAACAACAATTAAGAATCATCTAATAATTGACAATGTACAATTGATAATGGATAATTAATTATCAATTGTCAATTATCAATTAAAAAATTCTTTAGGTTAAAACAATTTAAAATAACCTTGGAGTATGGCCTTAAGTTCCCTTGTTTCAATTCGGGACGCCTACTACAAAAAAACAGAAAAATTATGCCAAGATCAGTAAATTCAGTTGCTAAAAGAGCAAGAAGAAAAAAGATAATGAAGCAAGCCAAAGGTTTCTTTGGTCGTCGTAAAAACGTTTGGACAGTTGCTAAAAATGCGGTGGAGAAAGCTATGTGCTATGCTTACCGTGACAGAAAAGTGAACAAAAGAAATTTCCGCGCTTTGTGGATTCAACGTATCAACGCTGGAGCCAGACTAGAAGGAATGTCTTACTCACAACTAATGGGGAAAATCAAAAAGCACAACATCGAATTGAACCGTAAAGTTCTTGCCGATTTAGCCATGAATCACCCAGTAGCTTTCAAAGCAATACTTAACAAAGTAAAATAAACGTTTTATCAACTCAATTTAAGATTACTTACTTATAGAGAAACCCAGTCGAGAGATTGGGTTTTTTTTGTTACAATCAAAAAATTTTAAATCATAAGTTAATTTTTTTAAAAATTTAACATATTAAATAATCTTCTTTTTTCTTATAATTTTTGTAATTTGGTCAAATGACAAGTAAAAAACTACATATCCTTATTTTTAGTCTATTGTTAGCGATGCTTTTAGCACTACAATCCTGCGAAAAAAAGTCCCTAAAAACAACTAAAAAGCAAGACAATACTGCAGAAATTGATACGCTATTAGCTGCTGGCTACACACATTATGATAATGTTAACTTTGATAGTTCTTATTATTATTTTAATAAAGCATATTATCTTGCCATTCGAGAAAAAGACACCTCTAGGATTCTCAATTCGTTGTCATGGAAAGCATCTAGCGAAATGAACAAAGGGGAATATTTTAGTTGTGAATACTTAATCATTAAAGCTTTACCTTTATTTAAAAACACAAAAAAATATCCTTACGGAGGCTGGAATGTTTATAGTACACTTGCTACTAATTATATATTCCTATTTGATTATAGAAATGCTCTTCAATATCACACCAAAGCACTCAAACTAAAAGTAGATCAATTTCATAAATCCAAAAGTTTAAACAATATTGCTTTTGTGTATATGGAGAAACAAGAGTACCAGAAAGCAATACAAATTTTATTGCCTTTGACTTTTCAAAAAAAATTTATAAATGATCCCATAGAATTTGCTAGGATAATTGAAAATTTGGGTTATTGTTTTTTTAAAATAAAAGATTCAAGAGCATTTTATTATTTAAATACAGCACTAATTATAAATACAAAAAATAAATATGAATGGGGTTTAATTACGAGTTATTCTCGACTTGCAGAATTTTACATGAAAAACAATCCCCGTTTAGCATACAAATACTCAAGTTCAGCTTATGAAAAAGCAACTAAAATAAAGGATATCAACGACCGCTTAATCAACTTAGTCCTACTAATAAAAAGCAGCAAGGGAGATCTATTGAAAAAGCATGTTTTAGATTATATTCGGATCAATGACAGCAACAATAAAGCAAAGCAAATAGCAAAAAATCAATTTGCCAAAATGAAATACGATTCCAAAAATGAAATAGAAGAAAATCAAAAACTGAAAATCGAAAAAATACAAAACGAGATTAAGTTAGAAAAGCAAAAAAGCAGAGTCCTACTGCTGTTCTATTTTATTACCACAGGTATAATAGCCACCCTAGGAATCGTTAAATATTTATATTCTAAAAACAAAAGAGATAAAATCAAAACTGAGATTGAAACGGAAAATCGTATTTCAAAAAAATTGCACGACGAAGTGGCCAACGACCTATTCCAAATGATAACTTTTGCCGAAACAAGAGATTTAGAATCTAAGGAAAATAAAAATATATTGCTCACTAATTTGGGTAATATCTATTGCACTACACGAAACATTTCTAGAGAAAATAGTCCTCTTATCAAAGGAGTAGAATATGAAACCGAAATCAAAGAATTACTCTTCGGTTTCAATTCCGAAACTGTTAATATATTAGCAAACGGCATAGAACAAGTAGATTGGAAAAAGTTAGATAATATAAAAAAAATAATAGTGTATCGTGTACTACAGGAACTGTTAATCAACATGAAAAAACACAGTAATTGCAGTTTAGTTATGTTAATTTTTAAAAAAAATAAAAATAATTTAGAAATAAATTACAGTGATAACGGGGCCGGAGCGCCAATAGATGAAATAATTAAAGGAAAAGGACTCCAAAATGTGAGAAACCGTATTCTTGACGTTAAAGGAAACATTACTTTTGAATCCGAACCTAATAAAGGATTCAAATCTAGTATTGTATTACCCTTTTAAAAAATAGTATTATGTTTAATAAAGCATTAGTGGTCGAAGATTTTGACAGTGTTAGCACCACTATGATACACGCAGTAAAAGAAATCCATGTTCCTGAAATTCAATTGGCTAAATATTGTGATGAAGCCTATTTAAAAATACGAAAAGCGCTCTTAAATGATACCCCTTTTGACTTAATAATTTGTGATTTATCTTTCAAGAATGATTTTCGTAAAAACAAATTAAACTCAGGCGAAGAATTGATAGCGGCCATAAGAAAAGTACAACCGGAAATCAAAATTGTAGTTTTTTCCGTCGAAGACAAGTCATTCAAGATAAAATCCCTTTTTAGTGATTATAGCATCAATGCTTATATATCCAAAGGAAGAAACAGCATTCCAGAACTTCAAAAAGCTATTCTTGGTATTTACAACGTTAACACAACCATTCTTTCTACCGAATTATCCAATTTATTAAGTAACAAATCACTTCTGGAAATTGAAGAATACGATATTGAACTCCTAAGATTAATCGCCCAGGGATTAATGATGGCACAAATCACTACAGAATTCAAAAATAAAGGAATTACCCCTTATGGTAGTTCGAGTCTCGAAAAACGCGTTAATGCCCTTAAATTATACTTCAAGGCCAGAAACAATGCACATCTTGTAGCCATAGCTAAAGATTTGGGATTAGTATAATTCCCCCCTCAATTATTTCATTTATTTTATTGCCTCTTTACGCTTTGCTGTAAGGATACTATCAATATTGACTATAGATTTATTCATTATATAAGAATATGGAATAGGTTTATAATTATGTATAAAAATGAAATATGATAATTATCATTTTTATATAAATATATTCATGTTAATTTTAATCTTTTATAAATGTATATGAGAGCAAGATCTTTGGATTTATACTAGCTGATTTTTGAAGCCAAACAAATCAATTTTAATTTTAAAAAAAAATTCTAAAAATTTCTAAAATTCAAATGAAGATAATAGCAGCTAGTAAAATGGATAAATGAAAGCAATTACTTCAATTGGAATCATTACTCTTTGTTAAATACTGTTTTTCTGTCATTAAAAAAAGGAAAAAAACAGCCCAAAATCTATTTTACAAACCAAAATTTCAAATAGTATGATGAATTTATAAAAAAATATTCAAAAAAAATCAAAAAAAAATTCAATGGTACAAAAATAATAAGTAACTATATATCAAGTTTATAAATAAAAAAATATACCTTTAATTTAAAATTTTTGATTTATAATTTAAAATAATTAGTCAAAATGTGAGAAACCGTAAAGATGTTATCATTTTTGCTTCTAAATTTGATTCACTTAAAAAAAGATACTTAATTAAATAACAGAATTATGGACATAAACGACATAGAAATTGGATCAAGTATTCCTAAAAAAAATTCTACTAAACATTTAAGTAAAAAATGGGATAAATACTTAGATGACTATAACAACTATCTAAAGGAGTACCTTAAGCATTATAAAAAATCCCTTAAAGGCAATCTTATTTCATTATCTAAATACCCTTATATGAGAGCAAGGTCTTTGGCTTTATACGAGAGACTATTTGACGCTATGAACAAATCAATTTTGACTGAAAAACAAGTTAAAAGAATTTATAAAATTCAAATTAGAATAATAGCGACTTGTAAAATGGACAAATAAATGAACGCAATTACTTTAATTGGAATCATTATTCTTTGCCAAATTCGGTATTTCTATCATTCAAAAACAGTCACAAGTAACAAAAAAAGCTCGAAATCTATTTTAATAACCAAAAGTTACATTTATTAGTTGAATTCAAGATTATAAAAATAATTCAAAAAAAGTAAAAATAAAATCTGGAAACATTAACATGTTAAATATTTGAAAATCAGGTTTATAATCAAAGTGTAGTTGCCCTTAAATAATAAATATTGATTTGTAATTTAAAAAAAATTATCAAAATGTAAGAAACCGTAAAGTAGTACTTTTTAATTCATATAAGTTTGCTGCGGAATTAAAAATTTCTTTTTTTAAAACCATCAAAATATATCAAACCATGAAACTATATTATGTAAATAGTTTTCCCAATACTGAAGGAGATTATGACGTACATCAGGAAGGTTGTGAGTGCATTCCGAATTTTCTGAGTAGGAAATTTTTAGACTATTTGCCTTCGGTCAAAAGTGCCATTGAGAAGGCAAAAAAGACCTATCCAAAAGCGAATGCCTGTAAAAAATGTTTAACAGAATACTATACCACTAAATAATGAAATTTAATTTTCTGAAAAACAATAAAGACCTCCTTGATTCAGAGGCAAAGAATAATAAATCGAATGTTGCTCCCAAAAACAAAACCGTTACGAGAAGTAAGGGACATAAAAGGCATTCCCATAGAAAAGGAATACGAGTAGGTTCTTATAGCAACTCATCTAATTTATTAAAATCAAATGGTTGCCTTTTTATTTTTATCATTTACATCATTTTAGGCTATGTGTCTTACCAACTCTTAAAATAAAATTTAATTAAACTAATCATTTGAATTATTAGAACTCACCAAATTTCAAAATATTTTTTATACATAAAATAAAAATAGATTATAACTAAAAAAATAAAATTCATGGCTTTCATAAAAGTTTATATTCATTTTGTTTGGAATACAAAAAAGAAATTATCATTTCTTGCCATAAAAGAGATTAGAAAAACCGTTTGGAATCATATCAGGGAAAATGCCCACAAAAAAGGAATTCGAATTGATTTTATCAATGGTTATTCTGATCACAATCACTGTTTAATCGCGCTGAAAGAGAACCAAACAATCGAAGACGTTATGAAAATCATTCAAGGGGAAAAAAACTTCTTGATTAATAATAAAGGAATTACAATTGAATCTTCTACTGAAGAGTTACCCCCGTTTTTAGATATCGAAATAAATAAAAAAATAACATGGGAGGATGATTATTTTACCATTGCCATTAATGAAGCTATGTTTGACCGGATAAGCAACTACAACCAAATTCAAGAACAACGAAATAGTGAAAAAATGAGTAATTATAAATATAAAGAATATACAATTCAATATGGATTTCGAAAATTTGCGGACAAATAATTTAGTTTTAATTGCTCTTCTTGCTACTACAAAAAACTATTCATTACCTGACGAATGATTTCCCAAATGGGTTAAAGCCTTTAAACCGTTACTATAGTAAAAAAACAATCGCAAAGTGTGATTCATATCATACTGATAGCCAGAATATTTTTGTTGATAAACATTCATATATCCAAAATCAAAACTAAGTTTTGGATTTATCTTCTGTTTGATTCCTATAAAAATCCGGTTTTGGTCAAAGGTATTATAAACCACTTCTTTACCAAAATGAACCATAATCTCGTCTGCAACAATAAAAGTTGGCATTGTTTTTTTTCTAAAAACAGGAATATTTAAACTTACTAAATACCTGAATCTATTAGTAAATCGGAGCTCTTCCTCAGGTTGATCATTCACTATTTTTTGTTGCCAGCGCTGCTCATTCCTTAATCTTTGAATAATAGCCACTTCCCCTATTTTAGAGTTCAACTGAACCTGTTGGTAAATCCTGTTTTCATTCGAAAAAGTATTCCAGTCCGGTTTGGATGGTGCCGCCCACATGTGACCATATCCAATTGCCAATGCAATTTTCGAAGTAGGTGCATAACTAATTCCTGTCCTTACAATATAAAAACTGTGATACTTAATGAAATCAGTTCTCCTAATATGAAAATCCGACACTAATGACCAATAATCATTTAATTTTAAAGTATTATTCAAACTAATCCAAGACTGGGTTTGTTGATTCACTTCATTTTTGGTAGGAGTTTGTCCAAACATGAGTATAGGCAACAGAACAAGTAGAACTTTAAATTTACAACGCAACATAATTATAATTTTAATCTCTAGGTATCAATTTTCAACAAATTTAAGATCCTAAAAAGGGTTTGAAATATGATAAAAATTATTACGTCTTTTGTTTTTTCTTTTTCGCCGCCGGAAACAGTACATTATTCAATATCAATCGGTATCCGGGCGAATTGGGGTGCAAATCGAGTATTGTGGCTGGATCCCCTACTCTATGCTGGTAATCTTCTGGGTCATGGCCTCCATAAAAGGTATACATCCCTTTACCCTTTTCACCATGAATATAGCGCGATTCCCCATTAAGTTCACAGGTTCCCATCACCAAAACGTTAGACTTTATTAGGGCGGAGTCAAAAGAAGTGGTTTGTCCCATAAACCCTTTTATTAACTGCGTGTGGTTTTGACATAACATACTGGGAATGGGATCCCATTTTGCCGAAAATTCCATCAGGGTAAAATAATCATTTTCCATTGGAATTTTCCTTTTTTCAGTCATGTCAATATCTGAAAATTCATAATGTTCCGGTTTCCGATCTAAAATAAAATCCTTGAATGCAAAAGTATTCAAATAATTTATTTTGGATTGATAATTGGGCTCGCTCGCATCACCATCAAACATAGTTTCACAAATATCGACTCCATCGGCAGCCAAAGCGATATCAAAACTATCTGTTGCTGAACACATGGCAAACATAAATCCCCCACCTATTACGAAATCCCTAATTTTTTTAGCAACAGCCCCTTTTTCTTCCGATACTTTTTTGTATCCCAATTTAGTTGTCAAAGTTTCAGCAGCTGCCTTTTGATCCATATACCAAGGTGAATTTCTATTGGATCCATAAAACTTTCCATATTGACCTGTAAAATCTTCGTGATGCAAATGCAACCAATCATAAAGTAATAGTTGATCACTTAAAACTTCCTCATCATAAATGGGTGTAAAAGGAATTTCGGCATAAGTCAAAACCAAAGTCACCGCATCGTCCCAAGGTTGTTTGCCTTTGGGTGTATACACCGCAATTTTAGGGGCTTTTTCTAGAACAACCGTTTCCATATTTTGGGAAGGACTGGATATTTCATCCAAAATTTGATTGGTTTCGGAATCACTTAACACTTCAAAACTTACGCCTCGAATTTGGCATTCTTTTCGAATATCGGGTTCGTCAGGAAATAAAAAGGATCCCCCTCGGTAATTAAGTAACCAACTGGCTTTGTATTTTTTTTCGATACACCAATAGGTAATACCGTAGGCTTTAAGGTGATTTTGCTGGGTAGTTTCATCCATTGGCAGCAAGATAAAAGACGCGCGTACTGAAAAAGAAACTAGGATTATAAGGATGTAGAATAACTTTTTTGAAGCCATTTTGAAATTTTTATGTCAAATATACTCGTTTTTATTTGACCAAAAGGACAAAAAAAATTCGCTTTTCGGGCGAATTTAAATTTATTTTTAGAAGGGCATATCGTCATCATCCTCATCCCCGTTTAAATTACTGCCAAAAGCTTCGTTTGGTGAAGGAAGGTTTTTGGTTTGAAAAGGGTTGTCATCATGATTCATTTTGGATGGTAAATCGTCAAAGCTTCCGCTATAATCGTCGAGATTATCAAATTTACCTAGATTTCCGATAAATTTCAATCGGACATTTTCAAGGGAACCGTTACGGTGTTTAGCTATTATAAATTCGGCTTGACCGGCAGAGGGTGTTTGCTCGTCGTCATCCCATTCGTCAATTTTATAATATTCTGGCCTGTAGATGAAGGACACAATATCGGCATCTTGCTCAATCGCACCCGATTCACGAAGGTCAGACAATAAAGGTCTTTTGCTAGATCCACGCGTTTCTACCGCACGTGATAATTGGGACAACGCAATTACCGGAATACCCAATTCCTTGGCCAATGCTTTCAAATTTCTTGAAATCGTGGAGATTTCCTGCTCTCGGTTTCCGCCACCTTTCCCGTTTCCGCCAGCAGTCATCAATTGCAAATAATCGACGATGATAATTTTTATGCCGTGTTGTGAAGCTAAACGCCTTGCTTTTGCCCTTAAATCAAAAATAGAAAGCGAAGGGGAATCGTCAATAAAAAGTGGTGCTTTTTCCAAATTTTTAACCTTCACGCTCAATTGTTCCCATTCGTGTTTTTCTAACTTTCCCGTTCTCAATTTTTCAGAAGACAAACCTGTTTCCGAAGAAATTAATCTGGTAATCAACTGTACAGATGACATTTCTAGAGAAAACAAGGCAACAGGATGTCCAAAATCGATAGCGATATTTCGAGCCATCGAGAGTACAAAAGCTGTTTTTCCCATCCCTGGTCGAGCGGCAATAATGATTAAATCACTAGGTTGCCACCCGGAGGTAATGGCATCCAATTTTGTAAAACCAGTTTCTACGCCGCTTAATCCTTTTTGGTTGGCAATTTCTTCAATTCTCTTCTTGGCTTGCAACACTAAACTTTGTGCCGTTTCCGAGCTGCGTTTTATATTTCCTTGGGTAACTTCATACAGTTTCGATTCGGCTTTGTCTAATAAATCAAAAACATCGGTGGTTTCGTCGTAGGATTCCTCGATAATATCAGAAGAAATGCGAATTAAGCTTCGTTGGATATATTTTTGGAGTATGATTCTGGAGTGAAATTCGATATGCGCGGAAGAGGATATTTTTTGTGTCAGCTGAATCAGATAAAAATCTCCTCCAGCCAAGTCTAATTTTGCGTTTTTTCGCAATTGGGCAGAGACGGTTAATAAGTCAATCGGTTGCGTTTCTGTAAACAGCTGAACGATAGCCTCAAAAATATATTTGTGCGCTTCTTTATAGAAAGCATCTGGTTGTAAAATGTCTATGACCTCATCGACCCCTTTTTTGTCAATCATCATCGCACCAAGCACAGCCTCTTCTAAATCGAGAACTTGCGGTGGCAATTTCCCTTTTTCAAGGTTGATGATAGTTGTTTTATCTATTTTAATTGGGTTTATATTCCTGACATTTTCCATAGAGCGAAAGTAGTGAAAAATAAAAAAAAAGAATCGCTGAGTTATTACAAAAAAATGTTAATAAACAATCTTTTTTTGTTAACAACCCAAAAAAAATCCGAAGCCATAAGGCTTCGGATGAAAACATATAATGTAAGATTTTTACTCTTTATACTCACCCATCTCACTGTATTTCTTCATTCTTTGAGCAACTAATTCTTGTGTTGATAAGTCTTTCAACTCATTGAATCCTTTCATGATATATTGCTCCACTGTTTTAAAGGTAGTATCCCTATCATAATGAGCTCCACCCAATGGTTCTGGAATTATATCATCAATCAATTTTTGCTTTTTCATATCCGAAGATGTCAATTTTAAAGCCTCGGCTGCTTGTTCTTTATAATCCCAACTTTTCCATAAAATTGACGAACACGATTCTGGTGAAATAACAGAATACCAGGTATTTTCCATCATATAAACTTTATCGCCTACTCCTATTCCTAGTGCACCACCTGAGGCACCTTCACCTATAACAACAACAATCACAGGTACTTTTAGCCGAATCATTTCAATAATGTTTCTAGCAATTGCCTCTCCTTGTCCGCGTTCTTCCGCTTCAATTCCGGGAAAAGCTCCTGGAGTGTCCACTAATGACAAAACCGGAATGCCAAATTTCTCTGCCATTTTCATCAATCGCAGCGCTTTTCGGTAGCCTTCAGGATTGGCCATTCCAAAATTTCTATATTGACGCGTTTTGGTATTGTATCCTTTTTGCTGTCCAATAATCATAAAAGATTGACCGTCAATTTTACCTAAACCACCTATCATGGCTTTGTCATCCTTAAACCCTCTATCCCCGTGAAGTTCTAGAAAAGTGTCGCCACAAAGTGCATTAATATGATCTAATGCATAAGGTCTGTTTGGATGTCTTGATAATTGTACGCGCTGCCAAGCGGTCAGATTTTTATAGATATGCCTTTTAGTTTCTTCTAGTTTCTTATTGATTTGTTTGCACGTATTCGTTACATCAATATCCGATTCCTGACCAATAACGAGACATTTGTCTAACTGATCTTCAAGTTCTTTTATTGGAAGTTCAAAGTCTAAATATTCCATGAATTTAGTGTATTTGTTTTTTGATTTGAAGTGCAAAGATAAAATTTAAAATTATCAAAAACGGATATTTTTTATTTATGTAAATCCTATCGCTTCCATAAAATTAGTAAAGCCCGATTTCTATTTATCCGCAAAAAAGTGTTTTACGATTCCGTTAATAACAACAACGACAACAATTATTAGCGCTCCCACGTAAAATTCAACACTCATTTTTTCTTTTCCGCCAATGATAAAATAGGCCAAAACAATTCCATAAACTGGCTCTAAACTTGTGGTAAGCATAACCGTGTACGGAGATAATTTTTGCATCACTTTGACGGAGGCCGTAAAAGCATAAGCGGTGCAAACTGATGCTAATACAAGGATTAAAATCCAATCCTTTGGAGTCAATTTGAAGAAGTTATCCGTAAATTGATGTTGATATAGAAAATATAGGGTTATGAAAAACACCCCTGACAAAAATTCGTAGAAGGTGATTACCGATGAATCATGGTGTTTTATCAATTTACCATTTACAAGTGTGAATAAAACCCCCAAAATTATGGAAGCTAATGCGTAAATCATTCCCTCAAAATAGTTGATTTCAACTTCTAACAGTAAACTAAGAGCCGCAACGATTAGAAGTCCAAAGAACACTTCATACCAAAGTAACTTACGCCCATAAAATAGCGGTTCTAAGAGGGACGCGATAAAAGCGCCAAGCGAAAACACTACCAAAGTAATGGATACGTTAGAAATATGGATAGCTTTAAAAAAGAATACCCAATGAATCGCAATTAAAAGTCCCACAAAAATCAACTTGAAAAATTCCTTCATCGGAATTTTAAAAGATTTCTTTTTTAAAACAATAAATAGCAATAAAAAAATGCATGCAAACAACATTCGATACCAAACTAAAGCATCTGCTTTGATTGTAATTAAAGCCCCTAATATTGCGGTGAATCCCCAAATAAACACAATTAAATGAAGCTGTAAATACGCTTGTAATTTATCGTTTCGCATTTCGCAATAAGAAAATAGCTAGGATTCCGAAAACTATATTAGGAAACCATACGGCTAATAATGGAGAAACACTCGACTTTTCAGCTAAAGTCCCAAATATTTTATCAAAAAAGACAAAGGCAAAGGCCAGCGCCATTCCTATGGCCAGACTGAGTCCCATACCGCCTCTTCGCTTCATTGACGAAACCGCAACGGCTATAATGGTGAGTATAAATGCCGAAATTGGAATGCTGTATTTTTTATACAGAACCACCAAATACACGTTGATGTTTGAGGAACCCCGGCTTCTTTCTTTATCTATAAATCGGTTTAATTTGCCTAAATTTAATGTTTCGGCAATATATACCACTGGAGTCAAATCTTCTAAATCAAAACTAAAAACAGCCTCTTTTGTATCTGATTTTTCAATTTTATCCTCTAATTCCCCTACTGTTCTTTTCGTATAATTGTACATCGTATAGGTGCTGTCCTTTGGATTCCACTTAATCCTGCTGGCTGAAATCTTATAGACTAATTTGTCCTTTTTAAACTTCTCTAAACTGAAGTTAAAGGCTGTTTTTGACTCGGTGTTAAAACTATTGACGTAAATAAATTCATCCTCACTTATCTGGCGGTACACATCTGTATCATCACCTCTCATCATAGCCTTTCCCCCAGTTTTAAGGTAGGTATATCGGAAATTATTAAATCCCTCACTCGATTTTGGAACAATAAAAAATCCCATTAATAAAACAATTACAGAAACAATGGCGGCTCCTATTAAAAACGGTCTCAAAAACCTCGTAAATGAAATCCCGGAACTTAGTATCGCAATAATTTCGGTATTATTAGCCATTTTTGAGGTAAACCAAATAACCGATAAAAACAAAAATATCGGGAACAATAAATTCGTGAAATAGATGGTGAAATGATAATAATAAATCGCAATATCAACAAATGGAATTTCATGTTCCAGCATAAAGTTGATTTTCTCCGAAACATCAATAATAATTCCAATAGGTGCAAACAACAGCAACATTACCGCAAAAGTCGATAAGTATTTTTTTAGGATGTATTGGTCTATTATGTTCATTTTTTGGGTGTTGGGTATTGGGTATTGGGTTTGGGTACTGGCAAATTATTACCTAGAACCCTAAACCTAGAACCCTAAACCTAATTACAATCTTTGGCTCATATTTCGAACCATCATTTCTTTCCAAGATCTAAAATCTCCGGCTAAGATATGTTTTCTGGCCTCACGAACCAACCACATATAGAACCCTAGATTGTGTATCGTTGCAATTTGTTTTCCAAGGTATTCATTGGCTGCAAACAAATGGCGTAAATAGGCCTTTGTGTATTCAGTGTCGACAAAAGTATGACCCATTTCGTCTACTGGCGAAAAATCGTCTTCCCACTTTTTGTTTTTAATGTTAATGGTTCCGTTGGCGGTAAACAACATCCCGTTTCTGGCGTTTCGTGTTGGCATGACACAGTCGAACATATCGATGCCTAATGCAATATTCTCCAAAATATTAATTGGAGTTCCAACTCCCATCAAATAACGCGGTTTGTCTTCCGGTAAAATTTCGCAAACTATTTCACTCATGGCATACATTTCTTCTGCAGGCTCGCCTACCGACAGACCGCCAATGGCGTTACCTTGCTGATCTGAATTCGCTATATATTCTGCTGATTGTTGGCGCAAGTCTTTGTAGGTACTTCCCTGAACAATCGGGAAAAAAGTTTGGTCGTAACCATATTTTGTTGGCACTTTTTCCAAATGAGTGATGCATCTGTCCAACCAACGGTGCGTCATTTTCATTGATTTTTGTGCATACCGATAATCACAAGGATAAGGGGTGCATTCGTCAAAAGCCATAATGATATCAGCACCGATAGTTCGTTGAATTTCCATCACATTTTCGGGTGTAAAAAAATGGTAGGAACCATCAATATGAGATTTAAACTTTACTCCTTCTTCTTTGATTTTTCGGTTTGCCGAAAGCGAGTAAACTTGGTAACCACCGGAATCAGTCAAAATATTGCGATCCCAATTCATGAATTTATGCAACCCCCCTGCTTTTTCCAAGATTTCAGTTTGTGGCCGAAGGTATAAATGATAGGTGTTTCCTAAAATAATATCTGGATTAATATCGTCCTTCAACTCTCGTTGGTGCACCCCTTTTACAGAGGCAACCGTTCCAACGGGCATAAAAATTGGAGTTTCAATCACGCCGTGGTCAGTGGTAATAGTTCCTGCTCTGGCTTTAGTATGTGGATCTTTTTGCAGTAAATCAAACTTCATATAATATTTTTTCAGTCGGCAAAGATAAATTATTTAGAATTTAAGACTTAGGATTTAGGATTTTATTTAACAACAGCCTTCAAAGTATTGATCTGAAAAAAAACTGATGTTAGAACAACAATTCCATAACTATTTAATAGGAGTTTTATTTATCTTTGATTGCGAAAAAAAACTCTTTATTTTGAAGTATTGAAAAAAGAGTTCTTGAATTCTAAAACTAACATAAATATGGCCTTACAAGAAGAATTAGAACAACAAGGGATTTGGCTTTTTAAATATAGAGGCAAACTTCCAGTAATTATATTGCTCATAGGCGCAATGTTATATCTGCAAACTAAAATCTACCCGAATACCTTTTTTATTGAAAACACCCCTTATGAGATTTATTATGAATTCTTTTGTTTGTCAATAAGTCTATTGGGTTTAAGTATTCGGATTTACACTGTTGGACATACACCTAAAAACACCTCTGGCAGAAATAGAAATGAACAAATTGCCGAAACGCTCAATACATCTGGCAGTTACTCTTTGGTAAGGCATCCCATCTATCTTGGCAATTTTTTCATGTGGATGGGACCAGCATTGCTAACAGGTAATTTTTGGTTTCTTGTTGCTTTTTGTTTTTCCTATTGGGTCTATTATGAACGTATCATGTTTGCCGAAGAACAATTTCTTAGGAGAAGATTCGGAACTATTTACACGGATTGGGCCGAAAAAGTTCCTGCCTTTGTAACTGATTTTAAGAGATTCAAAAAGCCTGAACAAGCTTTCAGTTGGATAAAAATAATCAAAAAAGAAATAAATGGACTGGTGGGAATTCTTATTATTTTCACACTTTTTGATGTTTTGGGACACCTTGTTCAAAATGAAGCAAACTATAATTATTTCATAAGTGTCCCTTGCGGAATAATAATACTAATGTATTTAGTATTGAGATACATAAAAAAAAGGACTGCCCTTCTGAATGAAATGGGTGAATAAAAATGGTCTTACCATTTTACGAAAAGCACTTTCAAATGATATTTTTATAGTCCCACTTTGGTGGGTCTTTTTTTTAATCATTCAAAAATAGTAAACCGCAATAAAAAAAATTCCGATTTTCAATATAAATCATACTATTCTTATTTATAAATAGTTAATTAACAATGACTTATATTTTAATTTATTTAATTTTATGATGCTCGAAAAGCGGGCAATGGGTTGATTATAACCTCATTGTCATTCCTCTAAATTAATAATTAAAAACAATCATTATGGAAACCGTAGCTAAAAAACAAGAAGCTGGAAAAACAAAATCAAGTGAAGCACAAGATTTGAGAGATTTATTTGAAGTTGGTTTAAAAGACATTTACAATGCCGAAAAAGTATTGTCCAAAACATTGCCAAAAATGGTTAAAAATGCTTCCTCTCCTGAATTGGTTAGGGCTTTACAAAATCACTTAAATGAAACCGAACAACAAGTTTCCCGCTTGGAACAAGTATTTAAAGCCGCGGGAATTAAGCCCGCTTCCAAAAAATGTGAGGCAATGGAGGGATTATTGAAAGAGAGTGATGGAATAATGGGAGAAACCAAAAAAGGTTCGGTGCGTGATGCCGGAATTATCGCTGCAGGGCAAAAGGTAAAACATTATGAGATTGCTGCCTACGGCACTTTGCACGCTTATGCAAAAACCCTCGGAGAAGACAAAGCGGCAAACTTGCTAGCAATGACTCTGGACGAAAATAAAAAATCTGACGCTGACTTGACCGAAATTGCCATGTCTGGTATAAATCCAGATGCTGCCACAGCAAGAATTAAATGGTAATTTGAACAAAATCAATTATTTTTTGTAGAATTGGAAGCCTGTTAAATACAGGCTTTTTTTTTGAAAATAACCAAAAAATGTTGAGGATTAATTTTAAAAGGGTGGTCTTCAAAAAATAAATAGCCCTTGTGTAACTAAAGTTACCGATTGACCCTTTTCGTTGTGTTACTTTTGACCTATTAAAAATTTCAAACGCTTTATTGGGTAAAATCATAACCCGTTTAAAATCAAAAAAAATGAACATAGAAAAAATCATTTCAGAAAATCAAGGCACAATAGTGGATGTGCGAACTTATGAGGAATTTATGGGCGGCCATGTTGCTGATTCCATCAATATTCCCCTGAACGAAATTCCGCAAAGGATAGCAGAGTTACAAAAACTTAAAGCACCGTTAATCCTTTGTTGTGCCTCAGGAAATAGAAGCGGACAAGCACAACAATTTTTGTCGCAACACGGCATCGAATCCTACAATGGAGGTTCGTGGCTTGACGTTAATTATTATAAATCAAAAAACAATATAACAAAATGATACAGCTAATCAAAAGATTATTCGGAATTGGACCTGGGGTAAACTATAGTAAATTAATAAAAGAAGGGGGTCTAATTTTAGATGTGCGTTATAAAAGCGAATTTACCGGAGGGCACATCAAAGGGGCAGTAAATATTTCTGTTGATGCATTAGCTGACAACTTATCCAAATTGAAAGACAAAAACCAACCCATTATCACCTGTTGTGCTTCTGGAATGAGAAGTGCATCAGCCAAAAAAATTTTACAATCCAGCGGCTACACCCAAGTATACAATGGCGGTGGCTGGAGGAGTTTGCAAAATAAAATGGTAAAATAAGCATACTACACCGATTACGCATTAAATCCAAAATCGGAAGTGGCCTGTTTAATTTCTAATTCCATAAAATCAAAAGTGACTTTGATTTCAAATATAAAACACTGAAATAATCACCATATTTTTTTATATTAATTCATTTATTTACAATTACTTAAACTATTTTTTATTTAATTTCGTAAGGCTTCCTTAAAGAAGCAATGTTTTTTTTGTTAACAACGCCCCATTTTGTAGTATTTAATTAAATTATCAATCTTTAAAAATTAACAATTATGGAAACAATTACTAAGAGACAAGGTGTTGTAAAAGCACAGTCGAACGCCGCTCAAGGTTTAAGGGATTTATTTTTAGTCGAATTAAAGGACATTTATTGGTCAGAAAAACTATGGCCGGAGCAATTCAGAAAATAACTAAAAACGCTTCTTCACCTGAATTAGTGCGGGCTTTAAAAAATCATTTGACAGAAACGGAAGGACAAATTTCACGTTTAGAAAAAGTATTTTATTCTATCGGGTCCAAGGCTGTTGGTAGAAAATGTGCCTCTATGGAGGGATTGATAAAAGAAAGTAATAGTATCATGAAAGATACCGCATTTGGTGCTGTTCGCGATGCTGGAATTATTGCCGTGGTACAAAAAATGGAGCATTATGGAATTGCCAGTTATGGGACCTTACATTCCTATGCCGTAACACTAGGTGAAGAAAGAGCAGAAGAATTGTTGGCCATGACTCTTAAAGAAGAGAAAAAAAATGACGTTGTTTTATCTAAAATTGCCATGTCCGACATTAATCCAGATGCTGCTGACGCTGATGATATTTGGTAATTGGCCTGCCTCACAAACCCCTTAAATTGGGATTTAAGCCTGTTTTTACAGGCTTTTTTTGTAAATTTTAGCTCCTCGAATTCCACTCTAGAATTCGAGAGAATACCGATTTGCTTTGCAAAGGGAAATCCGACCATTTCGCATCAAAGAAAACATAATAACACATTCAAAAAATCCAAAATTTATAGACAAACAAATCATGACAACTATTCTAAAAAATCATTTGCCTTACGCCAAAATAAAAATTACATTTGCAGCACTTTAACTTTTACATCTAAAATGAAGCGCAACACACAACAATTAAACGATTTAACGATCCAAGTCAGAAGAGACATTCTTCGCATGGTACACGCTGTCAATTCAGGTCATCCTGGTGGTTCACTAGGCTGTGCCGAATTTATGATTGTATTATACCAAAACCTAATGGAACGAAAAGAAGGTTTTGATATGGACGGAATCGGCGAAGACCTTTTCTTTCTTTCGAACGGCCATATTTCTCCGGTATTCTACAGTGTATTGGCAAGAAGTGGTTATTTTCCGGTTTCGGAATTAGCAACCTTCCGCCTTATTAATTCCAGATTGCAAGGGCACCCAACAACACATGATGGTTTGCCAGGTGTGAGAATGGCTTCGGGTTCGCTTGGACAGGGATTATCTGTGGGAATTGGTGCCGCACAAGCAAAAAAATTAAACGGCGACACTCATCTTATCTACACTTTACACGGGGATGGCGAATTGCAAGAAGGCCAAAACTGGGAAGCCATTATGTATGCTTCAGCCAAAAAGGTAGACAATCTAATTGCCACCATTGATTTGAACGGAAAACAAATTGACGGAACTACCGACGAGGTTTTGGCAATGGGAAGTATTCGCGCCAAATTTGAAGCCTTTGATTGGGATGTTCTTGAAATTACCGCAGGTAATGACATCGAGGCCATTATAGCCGGGATGAACGATGCCAAATCAAGAACTGGAAAAGGAAAACCGGTTTGTGTGCTTTTGCATACCGAAATGGGGAATGGAGTGGATTACATGATGTACAGTCACGCTTGGCATGGGAAAGCACCTAACGATGCTCAACTTGAAAATGCATTGGGCCAAAACTATAATACCGGAGGAGAAAGCGACTATTAAATCAGATTGCAGATTTTATATTGCAGATTTTATATTCAAAACAAAATCTTTCAATTAAGAAATCTTTTAATCTTCAATAAAGAAAAATGAAAAAATATACAAATACAGGAAGTAAAGATACTCGTTCCGGTTTCGGAGCGGGAATGACTGAACTAGGTCAAACCAATGAAAACGTTGTGGCACTTTGCGCGGATTTAATTGGCTCGTTGAAATTTGACGATTTCAAGAAAAATCATCCAGAGCGTTTTTTCCAAATAGGGATTGCCGAAGCGAACATGATTGGAATTGCTGCCGGATTAACCATTGGTGGAAAAATTCCTTTTACGGGAACTTTCGCCAACTTTTCTACTGGAAGGGTGTATGACCAAATCCGTCAATCTGTGGCGTATTCTGAGAAAAACGTGAAAATTTGTGCTTCTCACGCCGGATTGACTTTGGGTGAAGATGGGGCAACACACCAGATATTAGAAGACATCGGACTGATGAAAATGTTGCCTGGAATGACAGTAATCAATACTTGTGATTACAACCAAACCAAAGCGGCCACTTTAGCCATTGCCGACCATCACGGTCCCGTTTATTTGCGTTTTGGACGTCCTGTGGTGCCTAACTTTATGCCTGCTGACGAACCATTCGTAATAGGGAAAGCAATTGTATTAAGCGAAGGAACCGATGTTACGATTGTAGCCACCGGACATTTAGTTTGGGAAGCGCTAATCGCTGCTGAGGCTCTCGAAGCCAAAGGAATTTCGGCAGAAGTGATCAACATTCACACCATAAAACCCTTGGATGAAGCCGCCATTTTGAAATCATTGGCAAAAACCAAATGTATCGTTACTGCCGAAGAGCACAATATCCTTGGAGGTCTTGGCGAAAGCGTGGCGAGAGTTTTGGCTTTGAATACGCCAACTCCACAAGAGTTTGTGGCTGTTCAAGATAGCTTTGGCGAAAGCGGAACACCAGCACAACTAATGGAAAAATACAAACTGAACAATCAAGCAATTGAGGCAGCGGTGGAAAGAGTAATCAAGAGAAAGTAAAATAGCATTGTCAAAATTGTAATCAAAAAAATGTCCCGAAAGTTTCGGGACATTTTTTTATTCTGCATAAGGAGGTTTGCAATTTGCTGTCAAATATCGCTTCACTGTTTGACCTGAACAACTTGGGACCGTTTCAAAGGTATGATATGTTCCATCGGGCTTTTTCAATTCCAACTTTGTCGTATAATTGTCCCCATCGTCATCAATGTCTACGAAATTCGGAATACCATCGCCGTCCGTATCATCAGGATTTGTGGAAGGTGTAGTAGGGTAATTAACTAAATTTCTATAATCGTACATATAACCATCCCCATCCAAATCTTCTTGATAATTTAAAATACCATCACCGTCAGAATCCAACCTTTGAATTTCATATAATTTAAAACTAAATACTAGTGGCGCATAGGAAGGTATAGAACCAGGACCATTTTGAAAATAAGCTAGTCCAGAAGGGATAAACATCACCCCAGCACCGAAATCAGTAAATGTTACTGTACCATCATCATTATTAGAATCGTAACTACCTGTTTTAAATTGCGGAAAAATTTCCCCCCAGCCTTTTATGGTTCCTAAAAGATTGAAAAATTGATTTGGAAATTTAGATTCTTCAAATAGGGTGGCAGTAACTGAAGGTAAATCTGTAGCGGTAGTATTTTGCAAATAACTCCCACTATAGGAAGCCAATACAGCATCTGCATTAGTTGGCGATTGCCCTACTCCTTGTCTTAAAACTAAATAATAAACTTTATAGGAAACGCCATGAAGGCTTACGTTCCTACTCCAAAGTTGAGGAAAATCAGTACTGCCTTCAGTTGCATTAGCCTCATAAGACTTAATACGACGTTGTGAACCATCAATAGGGATTGGTTTAATTACAACATCTTTATCAGCAAAATTTTCATCCGCTAAATCCATATCCAAATAATGAGTGTCTAAATAGGCTTCAATAACTGCAGTATCAACTTTATATTGTTCTGAATAATCTTTAGGTGGGGTGATTTCGGCAGGGGTATCATTCTTTGAACAGGAAAATAAAGAGAGGGTTGTAATTAATACAATAAAATAAAACTTAAATTTGTTCATTATAGCTAATTTTTGAGTGCGCAAGATACAATTTTGAATTATTTTTGCGTACTATTTAACTTCGATTTTGGAAAATTTATGAGAATAGACAAATATTTATGGTGCGTGCGTTATTATAAAACGCGAAACATGGTGACCGAAGCGTGCAAAAAAAACCATATCACCGTAAATGGGCAGGTTGCCAAAGCATCAAAGGAAGTTTTTGCCACCGACAAAATCACGTTTCGAAAAGACCAAATCACCCAAATCATCACCGTATTGGACATTCCAGAAAATCGTGTGGGTGCGAAACTGGTGGATGTGTATCGAAAAAACGAAACTCCGGCAGAAGCCTATGAACATTTAGAACTATTGAAATTATCCAAGGAACATTATCGAAAAAATGGTGATGGGCGTCCAACAAAAAAAGACCGTAGGGATATCGATGATTTTGGAAATCAAAAAACGGAATAAAAAAAGAAAGCAACAGTACTAAAAACAAACTTCAAATCTCAATAAAAATCCATAAAAAATGAGCCAAAATATTATCTTATCGAATCAAGAAATCGAGCATACCATCAAAAGAATCGCCTATCAAATCTATGAAACCTTTGTAGACGAAGATGAAATTGTCATCGCCGGAATTACCACCAACGGGTTTATATTTGCCCGAAAAATTACCGAAGCCCTGAAAACTATTTCGCCTTTGAAAGTGTCGCTTTGCGAAGTGCAAGTCAACAAACAAAACCCAGAATTGCCCATTCACACTTCTTTGGCAAAAGAGCAATACACGAACAAAGGACTCGTTCTTGTTGATGACGTTTTAAATTCAGGAACAACTTTGATTTATGCCGTAAGGCATTTTCTAGACGTTCCTCTGAAAAAATTCAAAACAGCGGTATTGGTAAACCGCAACCATAAAAAATACCCCGTAAAAGCTGATTTCAAGGGTATATCCCTTTCCACTTCTTCTCTCGAGCACGTGCAAGTAGTGTTTGATGAAAGCGGAAATAGTTATGCGTATTTAAGCTAGGATTTCTAGGATGTCCTCAACGGTCTCGTCTTTGGTTTTACCATCGATAGAGACTACATTTTGGGCTTGATTGTAATAAAAACTTCTTTCGAAAAGATGCTTGGCGATAAATTCCTTGATTTCTTCCTCACTCTTATTGGAAATTAAAGGCCGTTTGCTTTTGTTGGAAACCAATCGATTCGTTAAGGTTTCAACCGAAGCTTTGAGGTAGATGGAGAAAATACCGGCTCCTTTTAGGAGTTCGTGGTTATTGGCATAACAAGGTGTTCCTCCCCCAAGCCCAATAATTTGAGTTTCGGTAGAATGCAACAATTCGATAAAAATTTCCCGTTCCAATTTTCGGAAATAGAGCTCCCCTTTTTGTTCAAAAATTTCATTAATAGATAAGTTGGTTCGTTCTTCGATCCTTTTATCCAAATCCACAAAGGGAATTCCGGTTCTTTTCGAGAGCCTACTGGCGATTGTAGACTTGCCACAACCCATATAACCTAATAAAATAATTTTTCTCATTTGAATAAAACCTTATGGATTAAGGCGTTAAAGGGGTTTGTTAAAAAAAGACAAATTTATAGTAAAATACCTTTGAATAGTTAAAAATAAGACCTTATATTTGCACCCGCATTCAAGAAAGGGAAATGACTCGATAGCTCAGTTGGTAGAGCACATCACTTTTAATGATGGGGTCCTGGGTTCGAGCCCCAGTCGGGTCACATTTTTTGTTATTTAAACATCCCTTTCTTGAAGCATTGACTCGATAGCTCAGTTGGTAGAGCACATCACTTTTAATGATGGGGTCCTGGGTTCGAGCCCCAGTCGGGTCACTAAAAGGTCGAGCTTACTGCTTGACTTTTTTGGTTTATAGGCCACGTGGAGAAACGGTAGACTTGCCAGCTTGAGGGGCTGGTGCTCGCAAGGGCGTGCGGGTTCAAATCCCGCCGTGGTCACAATTATTACCTATTTATAGGGGTTATAGAGGTTTTTACTAAACATTTGCTAAACAATTTTAGGGAGTGTTAGTAAAAACCCTTTTTTATTGCCATGCGTTTAAGTCAAAAATCACACTACAAATAATTAACCTGCATAAGCACAGCTTCTTATTGTCTATTTTATTTTTGTTGTAAAATATTCCTCCCTCAAGACAGACGATGTCTTAAAACCATCCAAAATTCATAAAAAACATCAACCGTATGTTAGTCTAGAATGTTGCAAAACGAATCCCTCAGAATTAATTATTTCAAAAGAAAAAAAAGAAAGCGTTTCAAATTGAGTGATGGATGAACGGGAAGTAGAAAATTATAAAAATAAAATATAACCTTTAGCCATTAAAAAATAAAAACGATACAATTTAAAAATTCCTTAACTTAATACCATTAATATCGCGCGCAGTCGAGATCTCTTAATAGTTCTGGACTCTAATCGAAATGACAATAGGACTATTTTATAATACCGAATGCTATACTACAACGCAGTAAAAAAAATCCATTCGCAAAACGAATGGATTATATATTCTATCTGAACACTAAGTGTTATAAATTAAGCGTCCAAATCAACTGTAGTTTTACTGGCAATTTCTTTATAGGTTCCGTTTTCCAATTTCTCGCGGATGGCTTCAAAGGCGGTAAGTGTTTCATCAACATCCGACAAAGTATGAGAAGTTGTTGGTATCATGCGCAGTAAAATTATTCCTCTTGGAATTACCGGATAAATTACAATCGACAAGAAAATTCCATAATTCTCTCTCAAATCGTTTACCATAACCATCGCTTCAGGAACACTTCCTTCTAGGTAAACCGGTGTAATACAAGTATTAGTATCGCCAATATTAAACCCCCTAGATTTCAATCCGTTTTGTAAGGCGTTTACATTTACCCAAAGTTTATCTTTAATTTCGGATGAATTCCGCAAGAGTTCCAATCGTTTCAAGGAGCCGATGGTTTGAATCATAGGCAACGCTTTGGCAAACATTTGCGAACGTAAGTTGTATTTTAAGTAATCGATAATCGCTTTATCGGCCGCCACGAAAGCACCAATATTTGCCATCGATTTTGCAAAAGTGGAAAAGTATACATCAATGTCGTCTTGAACCCCTTGCTCCTCACCTGCACCAGCACCCGTTTTTCCAAGTGTACCAAAACCGTGGGCATCATCGACCAATAATCGGAAATTGTATTTCTTTTTCATCGCTACAACTTCTTTCAACTTGCCTTGTTGTCCTCGCATCCCAAAAACACCTTCGGTAATGAATAAAATCCCACCTCCCTGTTCAGTGGCTAATTTTGTGGCACGTTGCAGGTTTTTTTCCATACTTTCCACGTCGTTATGACGGTAAGTAAAACGCTTTCCGCTATGCAAACGAACCCCGTCGATGATACACGCATGCGCATCGACATCATAAACAATCACATCGTTTCTAGTCACCAAAGCGTCAATGGTTGACATGATGCCTTGGTAGCCAAAATTCAATAAATAAGCAGATTCTTTCATTACAAAAGCCGCCAATTCTTCCTCTAATTGTTCGTGGTATTTGGTATGGCCGCTCATCATACGGGCACCCATCGGATAAGCTGCCCCATATTGTATGGCAGCGTCAGCATCAGCTTTACGCACTTCGGGATGATTCGCTAAGCCCAAGTAATCATTCAAACTCCAGTTCAAAATATCTTTTCCCTGAAACTGCATTCTCGGTCCCAATTCTCCTTCTAATTTTGGAAAAACAAAATAACCTTCGGCTTGTGAGGCCCATTTTCCCAATGGTCCTTTATTGTTTTGAATTCTTTCGAATAAATCTTTTACCATAATACGAATTACTATTACTTATTTTAATAGGGAGCAAAAATAATTATTTCTAGCTAGAATAAAGGCGTAAAGTCAATATTTTTTCTAACCCAAAACAACCAAAAACGATTCTAGGAACCAATAATAAAATGAACAAGCATCAATTGATAAAAATACAAGACACACCCCAGATATAAATTACACCCTACAATATTTGAGAAGAGCTGTTTCCAATATACAATAATCAAAAAGCCACTTCATTTCTGAAGTGGCTTTCCCTAATCTAAAAAACAAGTATTACAAATTATTGCTTGATCACTCGTAGCGTTTTCACGTTTGCTCCTTGGTTTACAATTACATTGTACACCCCTTTAGCATAGTTAGACCCTATTTGAGCATCAGATGACATTTGACGTTGTTCGATTGAACGACCCAACATGTTATACACCTGTACTCCAAATGATTTTCCGTTACCAGATTTAACTCTGAATCCTTCCGTAGATGGGTTTGGATAGGCCACCACTTTGAGTGCTTCAGTAACTGCTGCTTCTAGTCCGGTTCAAATAGTAACTTCAGTTGAAGCATACAGAATAGGTACTAGAATTTGTTCCTCCTGCAGTTCCTCGATGCCGAATGGTCAACAAATAGGTACCCCCAGGCAACATGACAACCGTAATTTGCTTGGTCGGCACACTGTTGCTCGTCCCGAAAGGTTTGGAGAGAGAAAAAATCAACTTAAAAGATTAAAAAACAATAAATCATCCCTTAAAATATTTTAGAAACAAAAGTGCAAAATACATCGTTTTTAACTATTTTTGAAACTTATAAACAATTGAAAAAATAGTATCCTAAACTTGCCGATGGAAGCAACGCACTGTTTCTTACACAACACTAAAAATCACAATCCAAATGACAAATTCTCTTAAAGACAAGCCTTGGTTTTCATTTTTAAGCAACAAATACGTATGGGTATTGCTGTTTTTTTCGGCATGGATGCTGTTTCTGGACAATTATTCCTATTTCGACCACCGCTTTCTAAACTCGCAGATTGAGGAGCTGGAAGACAACAAAGCCTATTATCAGCAGGAAATCAAGAAAGACAAGGAAAATATCAAACTGCTCAAAAACCCCTACCAGATTGAGAAATACGCCCGCGAAAAATACTATATGAAAAAAGAGAACGAAGATATTTACCTCGTTGATTTTGAAGGCGACACCCTAGAAAAAAAATAAACCGAAAAAGGAATATCCGAAGCCAACAAATGAAAAAGTTATTCGACGATTTCGACCCTATTTCCTCCAAGCAGTGGAAACAACGAATCCAGTTTGAACTCGATGGCGCTGACTATAACGACACCCTAATTTGGAATTCCCCGGAAGATATTCAGGTAAAACCTTTTTACCACAGGGACGAATTCAAGGGAAGTTTTTCTCCAAACACTAAGGCGACCGGATTTAAAATCTGCCAGAATATTTTTGTTCACGACCTTACAAAATCAAACCTTAGAGCCTTAGACAGTATCGCTCGTGGTGCCGAAAGCCTACGTTTTACCATTATCAACGAGCAAACCGATGTCGAAAAAATTTTGAAAAACCTACCGTTAGAGAAGATAACGATTTATTTCAACTTGGGTTTTCTCTCTGTCGATTTTATCAAAAAAATAGAGGCGATTGCCCAACATAAAAACACAAATCTCTTTTGCAACCTCGACCCAATAGGGCATTTAGCCAAAGAAGGCAATTGGTTTGTGTCCAACGAAAAAACAAATTTCGACACCCTTAACGAATTGTTCAAAGCCTCCTCTCTCCGGGTTCAGGGACTTTTGAGTATTGACAGCGGCTTGTACCAAAATGCTGGCGCTACGATGGTGCAGCAAATTGCCTATAGCTTAGCACACGTAAATGAGTATTTCAACCGAATTTCAAAAATAGACAAGCCCATCGTTTTTCAGGTTTCGGTAGGGACGAATTACTTTTTCGAAATAGCAAAACTCCGCGCCTTGCGCTTACTTTTCAATCTCATTGCCAAAGAATACAACCACAATATAGATTGCCATATCCTGGTTTCGCCCACAAAACGCAACAAAACCCTATACGATTACAACATAAACATGCTCCGCACCACCACCGAATGCATGAGTGCCATTCTGGGCGGTGCCGATGCCATTGCCAACCTGCCTTACGACGCGATATACCACAAAGACAATGAATTTGGCGACCGCATCGCCCGGAATCAATTGCTGATTCTCAAACATGAGAGCCATTTTGACAAAGTCAACAACCCCGCTGACGGCAGTTATTACATCGAAAGCCTGACCCAAC
Source organism: Flavobacterium psychrophilum (assembly GCA_945872245.1). Classification (GTDB taxonomy): domain Bacteria; phylum Bacteroidota; class Bacteroidia; order Flavobacteriales; family Flavobacteriaceae; genus Flavobacterium; species Flavobacterium psychrophilum_T. The sequence goes on along the minus strand of CAMBZB010000005.1, from coordinate 58,667 downwards.
AATTGGCCGAAAAAGCCTTGGCTTTATTCCATGATATTGAAGCCCAAGGCGGTTTCTTGAAACAGTTGAACGCAGGAATCATTCAAAGAAAAATCCAGGAAAGTGCGAACAAGGAACAGGAATTGTTCGATGCCGGCAAAGAAATTCTTTTGGGAACCAACAAACACCCCAATACAAACGACCGCATGAAGGACAATTTAGAACTATTCCCCTTCGTGAAAATAAAACCCAGAAAAACCTTGATCACGCCCCTAATCGAAAGACGACTAGCCGAAAAAATCGAGCAGGAAAGACTCAAAGCAGAAAATAACTAAACCTACAACCATGAAAAAAATACTTTATTTCGTATTATTTTTAACCGTATTAACGGCGTTTTCCCAACAAAAGGCAATTGAAATCACCAATAGAAACAACGGTAAAACAAGGTTTTTCAAAGAGAATCAACGACTCAAAATAAGAACATTGGATGAGAAAAAACACGTTGGAAGATGGCATTTTTCAGACAACCAATCGATTCTTATTGGGAATCAATCCATAAAAATAGACAGCATCCGAAGCATAAAAAGGCAATCCGCATTTTTGGGAGCTGTCAAAACCGGGGTTTTAATTGCTGGATTGGCAACCATGAGTGCCTCATTAGTGGCCGCTAAGAACGGAAGTAATAATGCGTTTCTGCTGTTTGTAGCAGGTGGAGGCACCACAATCGGTGCAGGCTTGATGGAGAGCATTAATACAAACCGTTCCAATCGGAAATGGACTTTCAAAATCGTTGATAAATAATGCGTAAAAATGATACCCCCCTCAATTGCTGATGATTTTGTCTTCTGAGGATCAGCTAGAAGAAGAAATGTTTATCAAAATAATAGTGTTATATTTACCTATCAAAACAAAAAAATATGGAAGCAATAAGACAAACCGTTAAAGTAAAAAATCATAAAATAAACATTACGCTTCCTGATGATTTTAATGCTGAGGAAGTCGACGTGATTATTTTGCCTTCTTCCGCAAAATATGAAATACCGCAATGGCAAATAGATGAAGTCAGGGAACGAACTAAAAAGTATTTAAAAAATCCAGAAAAGGCCACCGATATTGATGATTTTTTGAAAGAAATAGAAAATGAATTATAAAATTGTCATTATTGACGAGGCTAAAATTGATTTTAGAGAATCCCTCCTTTGGTACAAAAATGTAGATTCAAAATTGGCTGAAAGATTTCATCTCTCCTTTAAAGAAAGTATAGCAATTATAAAAAAATATCCTTTTCATTTTCAAATACGACATGGCGAAGTTAGAATAATAATGTTAACTACATTTCCTTATTTAATTCATTTTACCGTTTATAAAAACGTTGTTGTTATCAAAGCCATTTATCATTCCTCAAGAGATAGTAAATTAAATATCTTATAAAAATTAAGCCTTGAGAAAGAACCTCCAACATATTAAAATTGAAAAGTCGGAAGTGAGAAGTGAGAAGTTAGAAGAAAATAGCTTCCTCAGCGCCGAAGGCATCAAACTAAAACCAAATTATTCCGAAAAAGACATCGAAAATCTGGAGCACCTTGATTTCGGAGCTGGCTTTGCACCCCATTTACGCGGTCCCCATACCACGATGTACGTGCGCCACCCTTGGACGATTCGGCAATATGCAGGATTTTCGACCGCCGAAGAAAGCAACGCTTTTTACAGAAGAAATCTAGCCGCAGGACAAAAAGGACTTTCCGTGGCCTTCGATTTACCCACGCATCGGGGTTATAATTCGGATCACGAACGTGTGTTGGCTGACGTGGGTAAAGCAGGAGTCGCCATTGATTCCGTTGAAGATATGAAGGTGTTGTTTGACCAAATTCCACTCGACGAAATGTCGGTTTCCATGACCATGAACGGCGCAGTATTACCCATTATGGCGTTCTATATTGTCGCTGCCGAGGAACAAGGCGTAACACCCGAACAACTTTCAGGAACGATACAAAATGATATTTTGAAGGAGTTTATGGTGCGCAATACTTATATCTACCCCCCTGAACCTTCAATGAAAATTAGTGCCGATATCTTTAAATTTATCACCGATAAAATGCCGAAATTCCACCCGATTTCCATATCGGGCTATCATATTCAGGAAGCGGGAGCAACTGCCGATATAGAGTTGGCATACACCCTTGCCGATGGCTTAGAATACATCAGAACTGGACTTTCCACAGGAATGAAAATCGATGACTTCGCCCCTCGCCTCTCGTTTTTTTGGGGTATTGGGATGAACCATTTCATGGAAATTGCCAAGATGCGAGCCGGGAGAATGATTTGGGCAAAATTAGTTCAACAATTCAACCCTAAAGATCCTAAATCATTAGCCTTGCGAACCCATTGTCAAACATCGGGTTGGAGTTTGACCCTGCAAGATCCTTTTAATAATGTGGCGCGAACCTGTATCGAAGCGGCAGCGGCAGTCTTTGGCGGAACACAATCCCTTCACACCAATGCCTTGGATGAAGCAATTGCTTTGCCCACGGATTTCTCGGCAAGAATTGCCAGAAACACCCAAATCTATTTACAGGAAGAAACCAAAATCACCAAAACTGTCGATCCGTGGGGAGGCAGTTATTATGTGGAGCGTTTGACCCATGAAATAGCGCAAAACGCCTGGAAACTTATTGAAGAAGTTGAAGCATTGGGAGGCATGACCAAAGCCATTGAAGCCGGCATTCCGAAACTGCGCATCGAAGAAGCCGCAGCCCGAAAACAAGCCCGAATCGATAGCGGTCAGGATATCCTTGTTGGTGTCAACAAATACCAATTAGAAAAGGAAGCTCCCCTGCAAATTCTAGATGTCGACAACCACATAGTCCGCCAGCAACAAATCGAACAATTAAACCGAATTAAAGCCAACAGAAATACCGAAAAAGTACTACTTTCACTTAACAAATTAACCCTTTGTGCCCAAACCGGAGAAGGTAATTTACTCGAATTGGCCATTGAAGCCGCCAGAAATAGGGCGACTCTCAGTGAAATCAGTGATGCACTGGAAACTGTTTTCGGAAGATACAAAGCACAAATTAAATCCTTTAGTGGCGTGTATAGCAAAGAAATGAAAGACGACAAAAGCTTCGAGAAAGCCAAACAACTAGCCGACAAATTTGCCGAAAAAGAAGGTCGTCGTCCTAGAATCATGATTGCCAAAATAGGGCAAGACGGCCATGACCGCGGTGCCAAAGTAGTCGCTACCAGTTATGCCGATCTAGGTTTTGATGTGGATATAGGTCCACTTTTTCAAACACCCGCCGAAGTTGCCAAGCAAGCCGTAGAAAACGACGTACATGTTCTGGGTATTTCCTCGCTCGCGGCAGGGCACAAAACCCTAGTGCCACAAGTCATCGAAGAACTCAAAAAATACGGCCGTCCTGATATTATGGTGATTGTAGGTGGCGTGATTCCTCCGCAAGATTACAACTATTTGTTTGATGGCGGAGTGGTTGCAGTTATTGGTCCAGGAACGAAAATTAGCGAGGCTGCGATAAGTATTTTGGAGATATTGTTAAATTAGTATTACTTTTCACAACTGACAGGATTCAAAAACGGGTCAGGTGTATTAAAAAAAGATTATGTCAAAACTCCCAAATGTAACGGCTAGCATTTTTGCTATAATGACTAAAATGGCAACGGAAAACAATGCCATAAACTTGGCACAAGGATTTCCGAATTTTGCTGTGGATGAAAAACTGGCTGCTATCGTGGCCGAAGTGGTTAAAAAAGATGTGCATCAATACCTGCCAATATCCGGTTTTCCTACTCTTTTAACCAAAATTGCTAAACTAATTTTAGACTCTTACCAACGAATTGTTTTGCCCGAAAACGAAATACTAGTTACAACTGGAGCCACTCAAGCGCTTTTTACAAGTATTTTGGCTTTAATAAAAGCAGACGAAGAAGTCCTAATTCTTGACCCAAGTTTTGATAATTATGAAGCGCCTACGTTATTGTGTAATGCCAAAGCCATTAGAGTTGACTTGAACGATGATTATTCACCAAATTGGGAGCGGATTGAAAAAGTTATTACGAATAAAACCAGAATGTTAATCATTAATAGCCCCCACAATCCCACAGGGAAAATTTGGAAAGAAAATGATTTTTTAGCTTTGGAAAATTTACTCGAAAAATACCCGAATATCTTATTGCTATCCGATGAAGTTTATGAATTTATTTCATTTGAACAAAAACACATTTCCATACATTCCAGAAAAAAAATAGTAGAAAGAAGTATTATTGTTTCCTCTTTTGGAAAATCATTCCACATCACTGGATGGAGAATTGGTTATCTCGTGGCACCAGAATATTTGACGAAGGAAATTAAAAAAGTGCATCAGTATTTGGTTTTCAGTGTAAATAGCCTGGCTCAAGCAGCAATAAGTAATTATATAGAGGTTATTTCGGTGAAAGAACTTGGAAAATTCTATCAGGAAAAACGGGACTATTTTAGAAAACTGCTCCAAAACAGCCGATTTGAATTGATGCCTTGCGAAGGAACTTATTTTCAGTTGGTTTCCTATGCCGCAATTTCTGATGAAAATGATGTTGATTTTTGTACCCGCTTGGTTGTTGAATATGGCGTAGCTGCGATTCCAATTTCTGCTTTTTATGCCGATGGGAAAGACTTGAAATTGATTCGGTTTTGCTTTGCGAAAGACAATAAAACGCTTGAAGAAGCTGCGAAAAGATTGTGTGCTGTTTGATCTTAATTCTAGAAAATTAGTTTTAAAACTTCGTTATTTACTATGCATGCATACTAATTATTTTCCTTATATTTACATTTAAAAACCAAGCTTATGGATTTCTCTGCAAAAATGCTACGTGATGATGCCCTAAAAGGCAAGGTAATTGTCGTAACGGGTGGCGGCAGTGGATTGGGTAAAGCCATGACCCGCTATTTTATGGAATTGGGGGCAAAAGTAGCTATCACTTCGAGAGATCTTGAAAAATTAAAAACAACAGCATCCGAATTAGAAGCTGAAACTGGCGAAACTTGTCTTGCTGTTCAATGTGATGTGCGGCAGTATGACCAAGTGGAAGTTATGCTACAAGAAGTACTGAAAGCTTTTGGAAAAGTAGATGTTTTGCTGAACAATGCAGCAGGAAATTTTATTTCACCAACCGAAAGATTATCAGCAAATGCCTTTGATACCGTACTTGATATTGTTCTGAAAGGCTCCAAGAACTGCACCCTCGCCTTCGGGAAACATTGGATTGACAGCAAACAAGAATCATCTACTATTTTAAATATTGTGACGACTTATGCCTTCACAGGCTCGGCTTATGTGGTACCAAGCGCTGCTGCAAAAGCCGGTGTGCTAGCGATGACCCGAAGTCTAGCCGTGGAATGGGCAAAATATGGCATCCGTTCCAATGCTATTGCGCCAGGACCATTCCCTACAAAAGGGGCTTGGGACCGATTACTACCCGGTAACTTGGCTGAAAAATTCGATATGTCCAAAAAAGTACCTTTGAAACGTGTAGGAAACCATCAGGAATTAGCGAATTTAGCTGCTTATTTGGTTTCTGATTTTTCAGGCTACATCAACGGAGAAGTTATCGTCATTGACGGCGGGGAATGGCTGAAAGGAGCTGGGGAATTTAATATGCTCGAGGCCATTCCAGAAGAACTTTGGGATCAATTAGAACTCATGATTAAAGCGAAGAAGAATAGTTAGCGGATTTCAGACTGCAGAAAAACTGAATAAATTCAGATGTATAATTTAAAAACGGAGAACTGATTTGGTTCTCTTTTTTTTTAGCCCCGATGGAAGTGGAAATCCTTTTATGAGGTTTATACCGAATAAAAGAGTGTAACGTAAAGCGTAAAAAAGCTCCTAAAAACAATAAAAAATCCAGTAACACTATTTCTGAAAACCCATGCTAACGAAACGCTAACAAATGTTAACAAAATAGATTTTCAGAAACGATAATTAATTGTATTTTTACCGTTCAAAATTCAAAAAAATAAATGGGCAAAATCATTGCGATTGCTAATCAAAAAGGAGGAGTTGGAAAGACGACAACATCAATAAATCTCGCCGCTTCATTGGGTGTTTTAGAAAAAAAAGTGTTGCTTATAGATGCTGATCCTCAGGCGAATGCCACTTCAGGATTGGGTATCGATGTTGAAAGCAGCGAAATAGGAACCTACCAAATTCTGGAACACAGCAACACGCCAAAGGAAGCCATAGTGATCAGTTCGGCACCAAATGTAGACGTGATTCCGTCCCATATTGACCTTGTTGCCATCGAAATCGAATTGGTCGACAAGGAAAACAGGGAATACATGCTTAAACAGGCATTAGAAAGTATCAAGAATGAGTACGACTACATCATCATAGATTGTGCGCCATCGCTTGGTTTGCTTACCTTGAATGCCTTAACCGCTGCCGATTCTGTAATCATTCCAATCCAATGCGAATATTTTGCACTGGAAGGATTGGGAAAATTATTGAACACTATAAAAAGCATCCAAAAAATTCACAATCCTGACTTGGATATTGAAGGTTTATTATTAACTATGTTTGACTCCCGATTGCGACTGTCCAATCAAGTGGTTGAGGAAGTTCAAAAACATTTCAACGACATGGTTTTTGAAACCATTATTCAAAGAAATGTGAAGTTGAGCGAAGCACCTAGTTTTGGCGAAAGCATTATAAACTATGATGCCACAAGTAAAGGAGCAAACAATTACCTGCAATTAGCCCAAGAAGTTATAACAAAAAACAGCAAATAGGTTTATGGCAAAAGCACTAAAAAAACAAGTCCTTGGAAGAGGATTGTCGGCCCTACTGAAAGATCCAGAAAACGACATAAAATCTGTAAGCGATAAAAATGCCGACAAAGTGGTCGGGAATATTATTGAGCTTGAAATTGATGCAATCGAGATCAATCCGTTTCAGCCCAGAAGTAATTTCAACGAAGACTCTTTGCGAGAATTGGCTTCTTCCATCAAGGAATTAGGCGTTATACAGCCCATTACCGTAAGGAAATTAGCCTTCAACAAATACCAGTTAATATCTGGTGAGCGACGTCTTCGCGCTTCCACATTAGTGGGATTGAAGACCGTTCCCGCTTATATCCGAATTGCAAATGACAATGAATCGTTAGTCATGGCATTGGTTGAAAATATTCAGCGCCACGATTTAGATCCCATCGAAATTGCGCTTTCGTACCAAAGATTAATTGATGAAATCCAACTGACACAAGAGCAAATGAGCGAACGTGTGGGAAAAAAACGCTCCACAATTGCCAATTATTTGAGACTTTTAAAATTAGATCCGATTATCCAAACGGGAATTCGGGATGGTTTTATCAGCATGGGGCACGGTCGGGCGATAATCAACATCGAAAACCAAGACATTCAAACCGATATCTACCAAAAAATCGTAAGCCAGAATCTTTCCGTTCGCGATACTGAGGCCTTGGTAAAAAACTATCAGGAAAGTTTGAAACCCAAGCCAGCGATGAAGGCAAAATCGGAGTCGTTTCAGATTGCAGACACCCAAAAAAATACGTTCAACACTTATTTTGGCACCAAAGTCGACGTTAAAGTAGCCGGAAACGGCAAGGGAAAAATCACCATCCCCTTCCACTCCGAAGAGGACTTCAACCGAATTATTAAATTAATAAAAGGCTAGTGCACAAAATCATTTTCATAGGATTGCTTTTCTTTGTTATGGGAATCGGCCGTGTTTTTTCGCAAGAGAAAACAGTGGAAGTTTTGGTTGCCAAAGACACCTTGAAATCGAATGATATAGACCCATTGACGCCAGCAAAAGCAGCCTTTTATTCGGCAGTTTTACCTGGATTGGGACAAGCCTACAATAAAAAATATTGGAAAATCCCGCTAGTTTATGGTGCCATTGGAGCAAGTATTTATTTCTTTTCCGACAGCAGTAAAAAATACCATCAATACAGGGATGCCTATAAACGAAGATTGGAAGGATATACCGATGACAAATTCTCCTATTTAGACAATAGTAGACTGATTGTAGGGCAAAAATTTTACCAACGAAACAGGGATTTATCAGCACTATTTATCTTGGGCTTTTATGTATTAAATATTGTTGACGCCAATGTTGATGCTGCCCTAATACAATTTAACGTGAATGAAAACTTATCTGTAAAACCCAATATTTACCCGAATGATGTAACATCAAGGACTAATGTGGGGCTAACATTTAATTATACTTTTTAAGCCCAACCTCTCCAAAGTGAAGGCTTTAAGAAATCAAATTAATAAACAAGCATACAACAAATGAAAATAGCGCTTTTAGGATACGGAAAAATGGGGCAAACCATAGAGAGGATTGCACTAGAGAGAGGACATGAAATCGTTTTGAAAAAAGACGAGTTCAATACTTATGAAGGACTCTCCAACGCTGATGTCGCTATCGATTTCAGTATTCCAATGGTTGCCGTTAGCAATATCTCTAGTTGCTTTCATGCCAATGTGCCCGTAATCTCCGGAACAACGGGATGGTTAGAAGACTATGATGAAATGGTCGCACTTTGCGTAGCAAAAAATGGGGCTTTTATATCCAGTTCTAATTTTAGCCTAGGGGTGAATCTTTTCTTCGAACTCAATGAATATTTGGCAAAAATGATGTCGAAATTCGATTCATACCAAGTTGAAATGGAAGAAATTCACCACACCCAAAAACTGGACGCTCCAAGCGGCACCGCAATTTCATTGGCTAAAGGAGTCATTGAAAACAGTGCTTATACAAAATGGACAATAGACAATCCAAAGCCAAAAGAGATCCACATTGAAGCCAAAAGAATCGAAAATATTCCTGGAACGCATACGGTAACGTATAATTCAATAGTAGATTCTATCGAGATAAAACACACGGCTCACAATCGGGATGGTTTCGCCCTTGGTGCTGTAATTGCTGCCGAATGGATTGTGGGAAAAAAGGGGGTTTTTACAATGAAAGACGTGTTAGAATTAATTTAAGATTGCAGATTTGCGATTTTAGATTTAAAAACTTAAAACAATAAATAATTAAAATATAATTCAAATTTTATATTTTGTATTTCAACAGAAATCTAAAATCTAAAATCTAAAATCTAAAATATTATGACATCATATCAGTGGTTTGTGTTTTTCTTGATAGTTCAAGTAATTCACTTTTTGGGAACTTGGAAATTGTATGAAGCGGCTGGTAGAAAACGTTGGCAAGCTGCAATTCCCGTTTATAATGCGATTGTATTGATGAAAATAATAGGTCGCCCAACGTGGTGGACATTGTTGCTTTTCATCCCGATAATCAACCTAATTATGTTTCCCGTTATTTGGGTCGAAACCTTAAGAAGTTTTGGAAAACGAACTTCTTTGGACACCTTTTTGGGCATAGCAACCTTTGGTTTGTACATTCTTTATATCAATTATACCCAAGAATTAAATTATGTAACCAACAGAAATTTAAATCCTGAAAACAAAACATCCGATACCATAAGTTCGCTGCTTTTTGCTATTATTGTCGCAACTTTTGTACACACCTACTTCTTACAACCTTATACCATTCCAACTTCATCATTGGAGAAATCTTTGTTGGTGGGTGACTTTTTGTTTGTAAGCAAATACAATTATGGCGCGAGAGTGCCTATGACAACGGTAGCTTTGCCTATGGTACACGATTCGATTCCAATTCTACACACAAAATCTTACTTGAATTTTCCTCAATTGCCGTATTTGAGATTACCTGCTTTGCAAACCATAAAGCGAACCGATATTGTGGTTTTTAATTGGCCAGCGGATACCGTACATTATTTTGGAGACACGAAAACCATTGGATTGCGAAAACCAATTGACAAAAAATCGAATTATGTAAAACGATGCGTTGGAATTGCAGGAGACACCTTATCGATAATAGATGGGTTTGTTTATATCAATGGTGCTGTTTTAGTATTACCAGAACGGGCAAAACCACAGTTTTCCTATACTATAACTACTGACGGCTCGAGTTTTGACCCAACCTATCTTTTAAAAGAATTAAACATTACGGATGGTGTGTATCAAACGGCACAAAATTCTTTTTACTTTAATGCTTTAACAGAAGAGTCCGCTAGTCGATTGAAAAACAATCCTATCGTAAAAAGTATAGTCCGAAATATTGCCAAAGAGACAGAATCAGGGGTTTTTCCGCAAAACAACAAGTGGAATCGTGATAACTATGGGCCTATTTATATCCCACAAAAAGGAAAAACCGTGGCATTGAACACCGAAAATTTACCTTTTTACAAAAAGATAATTGGTGAATATGAAGCCAATGATTTGAAAATAATTGGCAGCGAAATTAGAATAAATGGCCAAGTTGCCAATGAATACACCTTCAAACAAAATTATTATTGGATGATGGGAGACAACCGCCACAACTCTGAAGACAGCCGCTATTGGGGCTTTGTTCCTCAGAACCATATCGTGGGAAAACCAGTATTTATTTGGATGAGCTGGGATACGAATGGCAAAGGTTTGGGTAAAATTAGATGGGATCGATTGTTTACTACCGTTAGTGGGGACGGACAGCCACAATCATATTTCAAATTATTTCTAGTCGCTTTAGCAATCTTTTTTGCTGGGGAATATCTGTGGAAAAGAAGGAAAGAAAAAAAAGCGTAGCAGTTTAGGACAATATGGGTTTAGAATGACCTTTTAAATCTATAACGTTCAAAACTCATAAATCTTCTAAAAATGAACCTTCTTATACACCCCACTTATTTTCCTTCGATTAGTCATTATGTTGCAATGGCTCAATCGGAAAAGATTGTGTTCGAAATGGAAGATAATTTCCAGAAGCAAACCAATAGAAACAGAACTTATATTTACAGTCCAAACGGCATTCAGTTGCTGAACATTCCTGTAAAACATTCTAAACAAATACATCAAAAAACAAAAGACGTTAAAATAGAAACTGATTTCGACTGGCAAAAACAACATTTAAAATCATTGGAAGCGGCCTATCGAAGCTCTCCTTTTTTTGAATTTTTTGAAGATGATATTCGTCCAATATTCGAAAAGAAACACACTTATTTAATGGATTTGAATTTGGAAACTTTAGCCATTGTTTCCAAATGTTTGCGAATGAAATTAGAATACGGTGCCACGACCGAATATTTACACGAAGTAGATTCAAATGTCACAATGGATTTAAGACAATTGGCAAACGGTAAAAAAGACGATTCCCAATTTGAACCCTACACCCAAGTTTTTGAAGAAAAACAAGGTTTTTTGAACAATCTAAGCGTTCTAGATGTTTTGTTTAATGAAGGAAAATATGCTTTGGATTATTTGAAAAACCAAAAGTTGATCATCAAATAGAGTGCTACCCTTCCCTATTCCATTGACAATTTTGCCATAATTGGATAATGATCGGAATTTTCGAATTCGGGGAAACTTTCAAATTTTTTGACTGTCATTTTATCATCTGCTAAAATATAATCGATTCTGGCAGGATAATAGCGGAACTTATACGTTGGCCCAAATCCCTTACCAGCTTCTTCAAAGGCATCTTTTAATTTCCCTTTTATATTTCTGTAAACATAGGAAAAAGCACTATTATTAAGGTCTCCGCAAATAATAATCGGATAGGAACAGTCTTTTTTATGCTCTTTGATCATCTCGGCTTGTTGCTGTTGTTGTGTAAAAGCTTTGCTTATTCTGTTGAAAAGCTTTTGTGATTTTCCCTGATCAATGGCATCGATATTTTCATTTATTTCATTCACATCGGGTGAAATTTTTATCGACTGCAAATGCATATTATAGACCCTAATAATGTCTTTCCCTTTTTTGATATCGGCAAAAACAACATTGTTATTGGAATTTGGAAAAACAATATTGCCTTGGTCTATAATAGGAAATTTAGAAAAAATAGCCTGTCCGGTCTTGATTTTATTTCCTTCCATAAAAATATACCGATGACGATACACTTTCAAATCAATATTGGCAGAATTAGAAAATTCCTGAATGCACAATATATCAGGATTTTTGTCATTTATAAAGTCCAGGATATTAACTGAAACATCTTCTCTATCCAACCATTTGAAAACGTTGAACAGACGCACGTTATAACTCATAACTGTAAAATCATTCTCGGTTTCCGGATACTCTTTGGCAGAAAATTTATAGAATTTATTGATAAATGTAATGCCCATCAAAAGCACCAAACCCGACAAAATCATACGTTTCTTGAATTGAATTCCCCAATAAATGAAAAACAAGCCATTCAAAATGAAAAACAATGGCATAAACAAGGTAAGAACCGATAAAATGGGGAAAACTTTTGGCGCCAAAAAAGGCAATGCATAAGCAATAAATGTAGATACGGTTAGCACTACATTCAGGAGAAACATTATTTTATTAAACCAAGAAAGGTTTTTCATTTTTATTGATTTCAGGTTTCAAGTTTCAGGTTACTCAACTTTAAGCCTGAAACTTCAAACAAAATTACTTCCCTGCTTTAAACAAAAATTCTTTTTCCTCTTTTGTCAGACAATCATAGCCTGAACGACTGATTTTATCTAAAATTTCATCGACTTGCTGTTGTGTCTTATCCTTCGTTACAATTTTTGAAACCGGCTTCTGTGTTGGTTTTTTATAGTTTTTATGCACCTTTTTGAAAGGTGTTGAAGGAGATTTGGAAAACAAATTAACGAAAAAATTGATTATATTAGAAACTATTTTACTCAAATCGGTTCCGTTTTGAAGCAATTTAATAAATATAAAACCAAAAAAAGCACCCGCTAAATGAGCAATATGCCCTCCCGAATTATCTATACGGATTTGCATCAAGTCAATCACAAGAATTACAAGTGTAATATGCCACAGTTTTACGTTTCCAATAAGCAACAAACGAACATTCATTAAAGGACTATAGGTAGTTGTGGCCACTAAAATTGCCGTAATCGCTGCAGATGCACCTACAATAGAAGCACTTAAATTTAATACATAATAGCTTGAAACAAATGCTATTCCTGCAAATATTGAACTCAAAACATACAATCCTAGCAATTGCTTTTGGGTGAAAAATGTGAGAAATAAGGTGCTGGAAAAATTCAAGACAATCATGTTGAAAAAGATATGCCCGAATCCATCGTGAAAGAAAGCATACGTCAATAGTGTCCATGGTTTTACAATAAAGACGGAAGGATCTGATGAAAGCGCGAGCCAATTGGGAAAATCAAATGCCCCAAGCCTAAACTGGTAAAAAAACACCAACGAAACCAGAAAACAAGAGATATTCCAGTAGATCAGCCTTTGGGCAGTTCCACCAAATTTATACTGGCTTTTTAAGTCGTCTATTATGCTACTCATTTTTTATATAATTTTAAACCTATCGAAATGACAAAAAAAGAAACATTTATTTTTAATCCCAACGATTATTATTAAACTGATTTTTCTTCCAATACCACATAATAAGGAAGCCAAAAACGGCACCACCAACATGTGCAAAATGGGCGATTCCACCACCTCCAAAAATAGATTGCCCTGAGACACCCATATACAAATCAACCAAAACTAGTCCTGGTACAAAATATTTTGCCTTAATTGGAACCGGAATAAACATCAAAGCCAATTCAGCATTGGGGAACATAAAGGCAAAAGCCACAATGATACCATAAATTGCACCAGAGGCCCCAACGGCAGAGCCAAGATAGGCTTCGGTGAAATTTTGCCATTCAGAAACCGATAATAATTCCTGCCATCTGGTGTCAATTTTTCCTTGATTCAAAATTTGCAAAATTTCTGATTTCTCAAATCCATTGGCTGTAAGCGTGTTCAACCCCTCCTGAAAGTAGTAATAATTAACTCCAGTATGCAACAAGGTTGCCCCTAATCCACAAGAAATGTAAAAAAACAAAAACTTTTTGGCACCCCAAAAATGCTCCAAAGCAGACCCGAAGGAAAACAAGGCAAACATATTAAAGAAAATATGCATATAGCCCCCATGCATGAACATGTGTGTGATAGGCTGCCAATACTGGAAATTTTGATTTTCAGGAAAAAATAATGCTAATATTTTATAGGCCGGATCTCCCAATGCGAGAGTTCCAATAAAAAAGAGGATATTAATAATAATTAACTGCTTTACCGTTTCGGTTACGTTTCTCATAGTGCAAATTTGTTGTCTAAATCTTCCACACGCATGGTGATGAAAGTGGGTTTCTGAAATGGGGACACATTCGGGTCTTTGCAGGCAAAAAGCCCGTTCACCAAGTTTTCCTGTTCTTTTTGTGTCAAATAGGTTCCTGTTTTTACGGCCAAACTTCGTGCCATTGATTTGGCAATTGTATCGTTCTGGCTGAAACTGCTTTCTGGGATTCCGTCCTGCAAATCGCTTAACAATTCTTCCAAAACCAGCGAAGCTTCACTTTCAGAAACGTTGACCGGCAATCCCGAAATCACAACACTGTCTTCGGTGGTTTCCTCAAAAACAAAACCCGTATTGGTCAAGGAAGGTTTTAATTCGGTTATCAACTGCATTTCTGCATTAGAAAAATACAAATGCAATGGAAACAACAACTGTTGGCTAGACGCCAAATGAACCGTAATGTTGGTCAAAAACTGTTCATACAAAATGCGTTGATGGGCCCGTTGTTGATCCACAATTATCATTCCCGATTTTATTGGATTTACAATGTATTTTTTATGGATTTGGTATGTTTTATGAACCGCTTGTTCCAAGTCTTCCTGGTGAAACAGAGATGATGTCACCTCTTCATTTTCGAAAGTCATCGTTTCAACTTCTTCGGAATCATGCTTCAAACCCACATACAAACTTTCCCAGTTTGCAGCTGGTTCGGGTTTTCTGTAACTAGTGAAATGTTTATTGGGCTTATCTTCTTCCGAAAAGGGATTAAAACTGCCGTCTACTTGAATCGTCGGCGTAGCGGCTTCCACATCTTTGTAATGATAGGGCGTGTCCAAATTGGAATCACGCTCAAAATCTAAAATTGGCGCCACATTAAATTGTCCCAAACTGTGTTTTATAGAAGCTCGTAAAATCGCATACAATGCATGCTCATCGTCAAACTTGATTTCTGTTTTAGTGGGGTGAATATTGATGTCAATCGTATTGGGGGGTACCGTTAAATATAAAAAATAACTGGGTTGAGCGCCATCTTTCAAAAGTCCGTCATAAGCCGCCATCACAGCATGGTGCAAATAACCACTTTTTATGAAGCGATCATTGACAAAGAAAAACTGTTCTCCCCTATTTTTCTTGGCAAACTCTGGTTTACATGCAAAACCTTGGATGCTTACAATCTCCGTTTCTTCGTTCACGGGAACCAATTTTTCATTGGTTTTACCAGAAAAAACAGCAACAATACGCTGTCTTAAAGTGGACGGAGGCAAATTAAACATATCGCTACCGTTGTGATAAAACGTAAAATATATTTTGGGATGTGCCAAAGCCACGCGTTGAAATTCGTCAATAATATGGCGGTATTCCACCGTATCCGATTTCAAGAAATTCCTTCGTGCAGGAATATTAAAAAACAAGTTTTTGACGCCAAATGAAGTTCCCTTAGGCGAAACTGCTACGTCTTGGGACACAAACTTGCTACCTTCAATGATGATATGTGTTCCCAGTTCTTCTTGGTCTTGTTTGGTTTTCATTTCCACGTGGGCAATTGCGGCAATGGATGCCAATGCTTCACCCCGAAACCCTTTGGTATGCAAAGAAAAAAGGTCTTCGGCCTGACGAATTTTAGAAGTCGCGTGACGTTCAAAACACAAACGTGCATCAGTAACGCTCATTCCTGATCCGTTATCAATGACCTGAACCAACGATTTTCCGGCATCTTTAATTATCAACTTCACATCGGTTGCCCTTGCATCAACAGCATTTTCCAGCAATTCCTTGACCACCGAAGCCGGTCGCTGAACAACTTCACCAGCGGCAATTTGATTGGCAACATGATCAGGAAGTAATTGGATGATACTCGACATTAAAAAAGTGTTTGATGTTTGAGGCTTTTGAAAACCAAAGTGTACAAATTTAGGAAATTTTAATTAGGATTAATAGCTAACTTCATCTTAAAAATAGGTTCTTATGGGTTTTATGTAAAAGTAGCATTTGAAATTAATTTCAATGTATAATGGCATTAAAAAACACCATCTTAAACTGATGGATTCTTTCACCCGATAGATTATCAAGAGAATCAAGAAGCCACTTCGTTTCTGAAGTGGCTTTACTTTATTTTATGTCTCGTCCTGAATTAAGTTGACACAAAATCGACTTAATTCAAGACGGGACACTTTCATATAAAAAACTTAAAATAAGGTTTTGAATAGTTTTATAAATCAAATAGCTGAAGTTTTTTTGATCCTTAATTTATTACCAAAGATGATGTACTTCCGGCTTGATATAGAATTCGTAAATTTCGTTCATCGCCACGATTTTATCAGGTATCAATTTTGGTAAATCATACACCGACAAATTCGATTTTACGTTACTGGCTTTTGAAGCTCCAGGAATAAGTCAGCTGATTTCATCAAAACTCAAAATCCATTGCAAGGCATTGGGAGCCAAATTAGTGGATTCTGGAAACAAACTTTTCAAGGCTTCGACAGCATTTAAGCCTAATTCGTAAACGATTCCGGAGAAGGTTTCCCCTTTGTCAAAAGCTGCTCCGCTTCGGTTGAAGTTCGTATGGTCTTGAGTTCCAGAGGTGGTTTTTGAATTAAATAACCCCGTCAAAAGTCCGCTGGCAAGGAGAACTCTTGCGATTATTCCAACGTCTCTTTTTTGTGCTTTTTTGAAAAAGGCCTCGGATAGTTTTTGGCGAAAAAGGTTAAAAATAATTTGTATGGTAGTCACATTAGGATATTCAATAGTTTTAGGGTTTCTTCCTCCTTTTCAACACTTACTCCAAGGTTTTGGATTTTTCCTTGCTCTTTCAATCGATCAAATAATTCAAAAATTTCTAGTTTAAAATAAACCTCGCTTAGTGGACAGGCAATTGGATTAAATCCAACGGATCCAATCCGGTTCTTTTGAGGCTGTCTTCCAATAATTACTAAAGTACTTTGGGTTGGTAACCTTCATTTATGTGTGGATTGATATGCCGCCCACATTTTGTGGCCACATAAATGGGTTCCGAACGGGATCGAAACAATCTTCCCTCAGCTGTTTCACTCAATCCATTTTCGCAGACGTCGGCGGTGTCAATACAATTTACGCAGTTGACAATGGCGGCATTAATCAATTCGACTGCAGTTTATTGAACGGAGTACCCAATTTTTCGAATACTTACCATATTGCAAGTGCTATTTCTGATATGTTTAAATTGGTTTTACCTAGTTTTCGATAGTTCATCTGTTAATTTTATTTTTTACAAAGGAACTGTTTTTGATTGATTTTTTTTATATAAATAAGCTAAAGAACTACCTCCTAACAATAATTTTTTTAGAAAAAACACCTTGATTTGTAGTAATTTTTAAAATGTATAAGCCTACTGCAAAATGTTGCACATTTATAGTATACTCCTTCGTTGTCAAAGGATTTCTATAGGTTTTGATAATTCTTCCATCTATTGAATAAACTGAAATTGAGTTGATTGCATCCATAGATTGAACGACCATAGTTTCTGAAATTGGATTTTGATAAACCACCACTTCGTTTTTAACTTCAAAATTATCTAGTCCTAATTGTTCTCCTGATACCCTACCAGAATAGCAACTCGGTGGTACCAAATTTTGTGATTTTATCATATTAGCAATTTTAGCATTCGAATATCCTGAATTCGTAGTGTTGTCATAAAAAGTCAAATCTAAAGTTGTATCATTGGTTCCAAACCAATCTTGTAATACGGTACTAAATACACGTCGGTAATCGTGTTGTACGGTTTGAACTTGATAATTATTCCCTAAAACAGCTTCGCTTAAATTGATGTTGGTTCCAGAAACTCCCGGAGCAATAGAACTTCCAAAAACAAACATTGGAGCAATTTCTCCATGATCGGTTCCTAGATTTCCATTTTCGGCTGCTTTTCTTCCAAATTCTGAAAACGTAACTGCAATAACATCGTCTCCCATATTTTGATTATTCAAATCAGTGATGAATGTTTTTATAGATTCGGAAATTTGGGTCAACAAATCGGCATGCTTGCCTAAATGTGATGTAGTATTGGCTGCCACTTGCAAATCATGGGTGTCGAAACCACCTATTTTAACCAAATAGACTTTGGTTTGCAAACCGCCAGAGATAAATCGAGCCACTGTTTTTAGTTGGTTTGCAATACCTGTATTTGGATACGTTAAAGAATTACTGCCGCTATTAAAAGCCGCAGAAATGGTTTGTGCATAGGTATTTGACGAAGTGTCATTGTCTAAAATAAACCTCAATAAATTCCCGTATTCGGAATTTGGTATATTGGTTGGCGCAACCCCTCCCAATCCATTGATAACCGAATAAAATCCAGAAGGATCTTGGCCGTTAATATTCAAGGACATTCCATGTTCGACTTCACCATGGAAACCCAAAGAATTTTCGCTACTGCCTAATTGAATCCCCAATGGGAAATTGGCATTAAGAAAATCAGCATAATAATTTTCTAAAAAACGTCCTACCCATCCACTTTGTGATGTATTGTTTGCAGGAGTTCCATCACCTCCTGTAAGCCAAAGGTCAGTAGATTTGAAATGGGACTTATCCTGGGTTGGATAACCAACACCTTGAATAACACGCATTAATCCACTGTCATATAAACTTTTAAAACCCACTAGCGAAGGATGTAACCCCACCTGGTTAGTCAGGGTTAAAGTAGTATCTAAATTGATAATTCCATTAGTTCCCCCTACGTTGCTTAATTTGATATTTGGTCGCAACGTAGCGTATTTATCGTATTGATTTATAGGCACTACCGTATTCAATCCATCATTAGCACCAGCCAATTGAATAAGAACTATTTTTTTTGCGTTTACGTTAGGGCAAGTCTCCATTCCTGCTGACTTGAACAATGCAAAAACATCGGTAGGCAAAAGGCTTAACGCGCTTGCTGTGGATGTTAATCTTATAAAGTTTCTTCTTTTCATATTTTCTAACTTAGTAAAAAAACATTTTTTATTTATGAAAATGCATTAAAAAATTTGGGACTCTGGAGCACTCAAAATTTTACTTACCATTAATTTTAATCTGGGTTCAACGACTGAATTTTTGCCATCTGACAAATACAAATTCCAAGCGTTTGTCCAATAAAAAGGAGCTAAACCTTGTAATAAAAATGAATTCATAAAATAATTGACTCTATCCGTATCGGGAACTTGAGCAAACAAGGCATTACAAAGCTCTGATGTTAAAGTGAAAGCATCCGAAGCATTTGAAATCAAATTGCTACTTTTGATAACTTCCGAAATATTGATTTTAGCCTTAATGTTAGCGTTCCCTTGGATTCTATTAACACCATCCAAAAGTGATTCTCCTAATCGATAGCGCGCTATTAAAGTAGAAGATGAAATCCAAGATTTATCAAAGTCAGGTGACTGATGATAGGCTGAATGTCCAGCAACATTATCTGGATCAAATAATATCATGTTGGAACCAGTCAAAAAAGTATTATGCACAAAATTGTTCCAAAAATTGATATAAAATTCCAACGGATTCGCTTCTGGACTTGGAAGTGTTGCTTTTAAATAGGTTACTAATTCAGAAATTTGTTGAATGGGTGATTTTATGATACCACCAATAGTTTCATCAGCAGGATTCGAATCGTCTAAATCATAAAAATGTTTACTTGTTAATAACCTTCTAAGAACAGGTAATATGTTGTAGCCATTATTATATAAATCTGAGGCCAAGGGAGTAATAATATCTGTTTCTACTTCCGGAGTAATGGTTGATTTTACAAAATAAATGTACATTTTCCGACAAATATTTTTTGCCGTTGCTTGTTGATTGAAAACCATATCAACAAAAGCATTTAATTCTGTATCCATACCACTGGCATTAATAGCAGAAGCAATTGATGTATTGCCAAAAGCGGAACTGAAAACTTTTGGACCTAAAGTATCATGGGAAGAAAATAGATTATATCCTTTGGGTATTCCATTTGTCGAATCTATAGTTGTTCTATCCGCTTTAATTTTAAATCCAGTCAATACTCTTGCGGCTTGAACTATATCTGTTTCTTTGTAGGTAGTATAATCTCCCGAAGCAATTTGGGGACCTTTCCCAATAGTAAATAATTCTAAAAACTCTCGTGCATAGTTTTCATTTGGTGCTGATTTAGTGTTAGATGTATTGTCCAAATAATCTAACATTGCATTATCTAGAGTCATTTTTATTGCTAAAGATTTGTAATTACCATTTGTAGCATAAAATAGTAGTAATCGAACATGGTCATAAAAATAGGAAGATGCTCCACAAAGACTTTTCTCGACAGTAAATCTCGTGGAGAGGAAATGACATAATTTATATTTCAGGGTGGGGCTATTAATAGCATTAAACCACCACCAACCTGAAATAATAGAGCGTTTTCTTGCTTGTGACTGAAAAACGTTAGGCAATGTTGTTGTACCTGGAACTTCTGTCCAAAAGCCATCGGGAACGGAAGGAGTTGCGGTGTTAGTTATTGTCAATGGGTCATAGGGCAAAGCCAATGTTAAACTTTGATCAACAAACAACAAGTCGAGAGCTTTAGTGGGAGTTAAACCCGAAAATTGATCAATAATCGTTTTGGAATAAACAAAACTGGCTCTTCGCAATAAGTGCTTTGCAAAAACAGTTCCTAAAACAGTTTCTTTGGGGTTTAATGAGGCCATAATTTCTATTTATAGTTTATTTGACTTGCAATTTACAAAAAAGTTTAATCTAGTGACACAAAAACATTTTTATAATAAAGGAGTGAGGCAAATAAAAAGTACATGGTTTTTATTTTAAAGCCAATCGGATTGCTTCATGAGCAAGGGGAACCATTACTTCATATCCTGCTTTATTGGGATGCACACCGTCTTCAGAATAAATGGAATTCAATCCTTTTTGATCATCTACCATTGCTGAATAATAATCAAGGTAAAGGATATCATTTGCATCAGCATACTCAAGTATCATTTTATTAAGAGTCACAATTTTTCCTGCAGGCTCAAGCCCTTGTCTCCAATAAAAATCAAAAGCTGGAAGTACGGAACATAGAATCACTTTGATGTTGTTTGCCGTGGCTAATTCGACCATCGAAATAATATTGTTGGCTATCATTTCAAGTGTTGAAGGTCCCGTGTTTTGTGCAATGTCATTGGCACCAGCCAACAACACCACAACTGATGGCTTCAGGGCAATAACATCTGCTCTAAAACGAACCAACATTTGTGGACTGGTTTGTCCGCCTATACCTCTGTTAATATATGATTTTTCAGAAAAAAAACTAGGATGAACAACAGACCACAACTCGGTTATGGAATCCCCCATAAATACTATTCTTTTTTCTCCAAGTTTCAACGGACTTAGTTTATCATTTTCAGTTTGATATCGATTTAAATAAGGCCAGTCTTGAGATTGTAAATATTCTGTCATAAAAAGCTAAAAATAAGATTTGGAAATTAATTTCAACTTTTTTAATCAAATAAATCCGAGGATAAATAACGATCCCCTCGGTCACAAATAATGGCAACAATCACTCCGGATTCCAGTTGGCTTGCCAGTTTTAGCGCCACAGCAACAGAACCACCACTACTCATCCCCGCAAAAACGCCTTCTTCTTTAGCCAATCGTTTGGTCATTTCACGAGCTTCTTGTTCACTGACTTCTATAATCGTATCCACTTTTGAAGCATCAAAAATTTTAGGCAAATATTCTTGTGGCCATTTCCGAATTCCGGGAATTTGGGAACCATCACTGGGTTGTGCTCCCACGATTTGTATGGCTGGATTTTTCTCTTTCAAATAGGTAGAAGTACCAATAATAGTACCTGTAGTTCCCATCGCCGCAACAAAATGAGTAACAGTCCCTTCGGTATCATTCCAAACTTCTGGCCCTGTTGTTTTGTAGTGTGCTTTCCAATTGTCGGCGTTGGCGAACTGATTCAGCATGATGTAACCGCCTTGTTCCATTTTTTTATCTACGTAATCTCTAGAACCTATGATTCCTAAACTTGCTGGGGTCAAAATCACGTTTGCGCCATAAGCCAGCATCGTTTGGGTGCGTTCTTTGGTCGAATTTTCAGGAAGTACGAGCTCTATTTCTAAATTAAATAATTGGGCTATCATAGCCAAGGCAATTCCGGTATTGCCGCTGGTGGCCTCAATGAGTTTATCCCCTTTTTTAATATCGCCTCTTTCTATGGCTGAAGCAATCATATTGTAAGCCGCACGATCTTTCACGCTGCCACCTGGATTATTCCCTTCCAGTTTCAACAAAAGCTTGACATTCGGATTTTTTACCAAATTGACACTTTCCACTAGGGGTGTATTGCCAATTAGGTCTAATAATTTTTTGTGTTGCATCCTATTTTAATTCTTTTATTTTTACCTCTGTAATAGTGGTGTTGGTCACCAGAGATTTTTCTGGGATGGATCTTGTAATCCAAGTATTCCCACCTATTACACTATCCTTTCCAATGATAGTTTCCCCTCCCAAAATTGTTGCATTGGCATAAATACAAACATTTTTTTCTACTGTGGGATGTCTTTTTGAATTTTTCATGTCCTTGCTGACACTTAAAGCACCCAAAGTTACCCCTTGATATAATTTAACGTTTTTTTCAATGACAGTGGTTTCTCCAATAACAATTCCAGTAGCATGGTCAATGAAGAAAGGGGATGCAATTGTCGCTCCTGCATGAATGTCTGTTCCCGTGATTTGATGCGCATATTCACTCATCAATCTGGAAAAAAGCAACATATCCAACAAATACAATTCATGGCTTAATCTATAAATGGCAATGGCGTAAAATCCTGGATAACCCAAATATACTTCTTCTATACTGTTAGAAGCGGGATCATTTTCTAAAATGTACTCTGCATCCCTTTTTAGTTTTTCAAGAACAGAAGGCAATTTTTCAAGAAATTGACTCCAAACCCCATCGCATAATTCTTGTGGTTTTTTTGAAGCAATTTTTGATATTTCCTTGAAGGATTTTTCAAGTTCCTCAACACTTTCAGTTAATGAATCATTAGCATCAAACAAGGTATAGAATAGCTTCTCAGTAAAGGCTTGTACTTTTGTCTTGATACCGTAATTGATAGAAGAGTGGCTTTTTAGCGCTGCAATATTTTGTATGATTAGATCTTTTGTCACAATATTAAAGTTGAATTGTTAGTATAGGTCGTAAAAGTAAGGTGTTTTTAGAAATTGAAGCAACAATTAGTTGAATAAATTCACCAATTATTAGAATGAAAAAACACAACGAAGGATAGTTACGACACTATTTATGCAATTTTCATTTTTAAAATTTGTAAATTAGCTTAAAATAATCGCTACTGAAAGCCATTCCATTTTTCATGAAATACACCAAGTAAACTAATGTCAATTTTAGTATTACAATCCAATAAAAAACAGCGTAAAATGAAGAGTCGAATAAAACTAAAAAACAAAATTAGTCGTTTTTGGAAACTACTTGGGCCTGGTCTTGTAACTGGAGCTAGTGATGATGATCCCTCCGGCATTGCTACCTATTCTCAAGCGGGTGCGGCTTATGGACTTTCGACGTTATGGACCTCTCTGATTGCCTTTCCACTTATGGCTGCTATTCAACAAATGTGTGCCCGAATAGGCTTGGTTACCTCCCATGGATTGACAGGAGCACTTAAAAACAATTACCCAAGACCCGTATTATATATCATGCTTTTGTTTAGCTTTCCTGCCATTATAATGAATATTGGTGCCGATATTGCCGGAATGGGTGCCGTGGGAAACCTCTTGTTTCCGTCTATTGATGCCACTTATTTTAGTGTCTTGTTTACTATTTTACTTTTGGGATTAATCATTTATTTGCCATACCATAAAATTGCCTCTACCCTCAAATATCTATGCATCGTAATGTTAGTTTATTTTATTGTGCCTTTTTTATACAAACAAGATTTTGTGCTAATTCTTAAATCTACTTTCATTCCTACCCTTAAATTCAACAAAGAGTTTATGGGGATTCTTGTGGGAATTCTTGGAACCACTATCTCACCCTATCTCTTTTTTTGGCAAGCATCAGTCGAAGTGGAAGAAATGAATGACCGAAAAAAACATCTTATAGTGAACAAAAAGATAATTCACGAAATAAACGGAGATGTTGATTTTGGAATGACTTTTTCTGGTTTTGTGATGTACTTTATTATTCTCACCACGGGCACTGTTCTATTTAAAGGAGGAATTCATCATATTGACACCGTAGAGCAGGCAGCTATAGCATTAAAACCATTAGCAGGAAATTTAGCTTACCTTCTTTTTGCTATTGGAATAATTGGGACCGGACTTATCGCTATTCCTGTTTTGAGCGGTTCACTTTCTTATATTATCACGGAAACTTTTGGATGGCAACAGGGACTGGATAAAAAATTCCATGAAGCAAAGGCTTTTTATGTCGTCATTAGCATTTCTTTAATACTGGGACTTTCACTCAATTATGTTGGTATTTCGCCAATCAATGCTTTGATCTATACCGCTATCCTTTACGGAATGACAGCACCCGTTTTAATCGCTATAATTCTTCACATTTCCAATAACAAAAAAATAATGGGTCGGTTTACCAATGATTGGAAATCAAATGTGCTAGGAGGAATGGCATTACTCATTATGACCGCTGCTGCCTTTACGTTAATTTACCTACAGCTGACGAGTTGATTAGAGAATGCAAAAAAATAGCCGTTTATCGTTTCTCATTTTCCATAATCGGCAATCACAGATTCTTCGAATGAGAAACATTACAGATTGCTATTTATCTCTTTTTGGTCAGTTGGTAATTTTGACCTTAGTAAGACATATTTAGGGAGTTTGAATTTTAAAAAAGGTTATAAATTTAGTCAAATATGCTAAAATTATAACCTTTTAAAATTAAAACCTTTTTCTTTAAAAAACAAAAATCGCTCTTTCGCTCATCATTTCGTTCACTTCACTGGCTACTTGTTCGATAACATCCTCATTCGTGTGATCCACCAAAACTCTATCAATTAATTCAACAATAGTTTCCATGTCTGCTTCAACAAGTCCACGAGTGGTAATAGCGGCAGTTCCTACACGAATTCCGGAAGTTACAAATGGTGATTTATCATCAAAAGGAACCATATTTTTATTCACCGTAATCTCTGCTTTTACTAAAGCATTTTCAGCATCTTTTCCAGAAATGTTTTTGTTTCTCAAATCAATCAACATCATGTGATTATCAGTTCCTCCAGAAATAATTTCATATCCTCTTTTTACGAAAGCATCCGCCATAGCATTGGCATTTTTTTGCAATTGTAAAGCATAGGTAAAAAATTCATCTTGTAAGGCTTCACCAAAAGCTACTGCTTTGGCAGCAATAATGTGCATCAATGGCCCCCCTTGATTTCCAGGAAAAACAGCTAAATCTAATAAAGAAGACATCATTCTGATTTCTCCTTTTGGAGTAGTCAAACCAAATGGGTTTGGAAAATCTTTACCCATCATAATCAAACCACCACGAGGACCACGCAACGTTTTATGTGTAGTAGTTGTAACAATATGGCAGTGTGGCAAAGGGTCATTCATCAACCCTTTGGCGATAAGACCTGCAGGATGAGAAATATCGGCTAATAAAATTGCCCCAACACTGTCGGCAATTACTCTGAAACGCTCAAAATCGATATCACGAGAATATGCCGAAGCACCTGCGATAATTAATTTTGGCTGTTCTTTTGTTGCTATTTCTTGAATTTTATCATAGTTTAATCTTCCCGTCTCTTTGTCAACACCATAAAAGGAAGGGGTATATAAACGTCCTGAAAAGTTTACGGGAGAACCGTGAGTTAAATGTCCTCCATGAGACAAATCAAAACCTAAAATTTTATCTCCAGGTTTAATACAGGCATGATAAACGGCTGTATTCGCTT
The DNA here is from genome assembly GCA_945872245.1 of Flavobacterium psychrophilum. Taxonomy (GTDB): domain Bacteria; phylum Bacteroidota; class Bacteroidia; order Flavobacteriales; family Flavobacteriaceae; genus Flavobacterium; species Flavobacterium psychrophilum_T. The sequence continues at coordinate 32,638 of CAMBZB010000005.1, read as the reverse complement.
GTGAACCAGAGTGGGGTTGTACGTTTGCATACTCAGCTCCAAATAATTCTTTAGCTCTATCGATAGCAATTTGTTCTATTACATCAACCACTTCGCAACCGCCGTAGTATCTTTTTCCAGGATATCCTTCGGCATATTTATTGGTTAAAACAGAACCAGCTGCTTCCATTACTTCATCACTTACAAAATTCTCGGATGCAATAAGTTCTAATCCATGAATTTGTCTGTCTTGTTCCTCTAAAATAAGATCGAAAATTTGTTCGTCGCGTTGCATTTCTTTGATTTTTTATTAATTTGTCGCAAAAATACGAAAAAACGTTTGGTAAATTGTCAGATTATAATATATTTGATAAGTAATTCTTAACAAAATAATTAACACCGTTATGTCTATAACTGCTAATAATATCGATAGAAAATCATGGCTAGAAGTGCCTGTTGATACTGATTTCCCTATTCAAAACATTCCCTTTGGAGTTTTTCTTACGAAAGAAAATGTTGTGACAGTAGGAACTCGAATTGGCGATTTCGCGATTGACTTGGGAGCTTTACAACAATTAAATTACTTTGAAGGAATCGAATTAACGGATGATATGTTCCTGCAAGATACTTTGAACGACTTTATTTCTGACGGAAAAAAGACCTGGCGATTGGTTCGGAATCGCATTGCCGATATTTTTGACGAAAAAAATCCAAAATTACGCGATAACAAAAAAGATAAAGATATAGTAATCTTCAAGATGAAAGATGTGGAAATGCAATTGCCGGTCTTAATTGGAGATTATACTGATTTTTATTCCAGCAAAGAACACGCAACCAATGTTGGAAAAATGTTCCGCGACTCAGAAAACCCATTACTACCTAACTGGCTTCATATTCCTTTGGGATATCATGGGAGAAGTTCTACCATTATTCCCTCTGGAATCCCAGTAAATAGACCTATGGGTCAAATTTTGCCGAATGGGGAACCAACACCTGTTTTCGGTCCTTCACGAATGATTGATTTTGAATTAGAAATTGGTTTTATTACCACTGATACTAATGTTATGGGGGAAAATATTCCAATAAATGAAGCTGAAGATTATATATTCGGAATGGTTCTAATGAACGATTGGAGTGCTCGCGACATTCAAAAATGGGAAAGCGTGCCGCTTGGTCCGTTTTTATCAAAAAACTTCGCCACTTCCATTTCGCCTTGGATTATTACCATGGATGCTTTGGAACCCTTTAGAACCAAGGGTCCAAAACAAGACCCTGCGCCTTTCCCCTATTTACAACAAAAAGGAAAACATAATTTTGATATAAATTTAGATGTTTCTATACAAACCGAGAATGACAATGTAACCGTTGTTACCAGATCTAACTTTAAATATATATATTGGTCAATGTGCCAACAGTTAACGCATCACACATCCAATGGATGCAGAGTAAACTCAGGAGATATGATGGGTTCTGGAACCATTTCCGGCCCAACTCCAGATAGCTATGGCTCTATGTTAGAATTAACTTGGGGAGGAAAAAATCCAATTAAACTCAATGATGGAACAGAACGTAAGTTTATAAATGACGGAGACACCGTAATCATGAAAGGTTTTTGTAAAAACAATGGTGTGAGAATTGGATTTGGAGAAGTTTGCAGTAAATTACTTGCGCCCTTCGTGAGAAAATAAAAAACATAGAATCAAAATTTTGTTACAAAAACACAAAATTAGCATTGTATTACAAAAATTAGTGTAAATTTGCGCCGATGAATAAACCAAGTTTACATACCACTCCTGTATCACGGATAAACAGACCTGCGACTTCTCCCGAAGTTCGGATGCTATAACTATAGTCACCAAAAAGTGTTTGTTTATTTTTATTCATTTTTCATTTTTTTTATTTTGAAATTACACCATTTATCCTTTGGATTACACCCTGAAAATAGTATAGTTTTTTATACGTCAATTTATGCGGTATTTTGCAGTAAAATAAACAATTGCACTGTTTTTTTAACACCATTAAACACGCCATTTAATTTAAAATTCAAATCTTGAAATGAATATATCTATAGTCGTAACTCAGGAAGAACATTATAAATATTCGCAGGAAATATGCGAAACCATTGAATCATCCGCCTTATTAAGAGGAACCGGAATTGCAAAACGAACACCTGCTTACATCCAAAAAAAGATGGAGAACAAAGATGCTGTGATTGCCCTAATTGGAGATAAATTTGCAGGATTTTGCTATATCGAAAGTTGGCAACACGGGAAATTTGTAGCACACTCAGGATTAATAGTTCATCCTGATTACAGAAATTTAGGATTGGCAAAAAAAATAAAGTCATTTGTTTTTGATTATTCTTTAGAAAAATATCCGGATGCTAAAGTATTTGGAATCACGACTGGTTTGGCCGTAATGAAAATCAATTCGGATTTGGGATACAAACCCGTTCCGTTTTCCGAATTAACAACAGACCCCAGTTTTTGGTCTGGATGTAAAACCTGCACCAATTTTGAAATTTTGAAAAGCAAAGACAACAAAATGTGCTTGTGTACCGGAATGCTCTATGACCCAAAAGAAAAACCGAAAGACCCACCAAAACACCCGTTTAACGTGCGAATTTGGAACCGATTAAAAGCAATAAAACAAGCATTATTTTTAAAAAATAAATAAAATGAAAAAAGTAGTATTAGCCTATAGCGGAGGATTAGACACTTCTTATTGTCTAAAATATTTGAAAAATGAAAAAGGATATGAAGTCCATACCGTATTGATAAATACTGGCGGATTTGATGAAGCCGAGCTAACTGCAATTGAAGAAAGAGCCTACGAATTAGGAAGTGCACAACATACAAACCTCTCTATTCTTGACAAATATTATGACAAAGCTATCAAGTATTTGATTTATGGAAATGTATTAAAGAACAATACTTATCCTCTATCTGTAAGTGCTGAGCGTGTTTTTCAAGCTATTGAAGCCATAAAATATGCCAAAAAAGTAGGCGCCAATGCAATTGCCCACGGAAGTACTGGTGCAGGAAACGACCAAATCCGTTTTGATTTAATTTTCCAAACCATCGCTCCAGAAATTGAAATCATCACTCCTATTCGTGACTTGAAATTATCTCGTCAAGAAGAAGTGTCCTATTTACAAGCTAATGGAGTTGAATATTCTTGGGAAAAAGCACAATATTCGATTAATAAAGGATTATGGGGAACCAGTGTTGGAGGTAAAGAAACGTTAACTTCTAGCCTTCCGCTTCCAAGCAAAGCATATCCTTCGCAATTACAAAAAGAGGGGGAGGAAAAAGTAACTTTAGAATTCGAAAAAGGGGAATTAGTTGCCGTAAATAGTATTAAAGACAAACCATCCAACAATATTGTTGCTCTTGAAAAACTGGCCAGTGCTTATGCAATTGGAAGAGATATTCACGTTGGCGATACCATAATCGGAATCAAAGGAAGAGTTGGTTTTGAAGCCGCAGCGCCTTTAATTATTATCAAAGCGCACCATTTATTGGAGAAACACACGCTTGGGAAATGGCAACAATATTGGAAAGAACAACTAGGGAATTGGTACGGAATGTTGTTTCACGAAGGTCAATTTTTGGATCCTGTAATGAGGAACATCGAAACTTTCCTTGAATCAACTCAAGAAACGGTAAATGGAACGGTAACTGTTTCTTTGAAACCGTATCATTTTTCATTAGACGGAATCGAATCGGATAATGATTTGATGAATACCGGTTTTGGTCAATATGGTGAAATGAACAATGCTTGGACATCGGATGATGCGAAAGGATTTATTAAGATTTTAGGGAATGCCCAAAACATATTTTCATCAGTAAATGATATAAGTTACGAATAAATAAATTGACGATTTTTGATTAACGATTTGGCTGAAATACCTTACTTATAAAATTAAAAATCGTTAATCTTCAATCTAAAATCTAAAATAATTATGATTAACATTGGAATAATTGGCGGTTCAGGTTACACGGCTGGCGAACTCATCAGGATATTGATGTTTCACCCGAATGCCAAAATCGATTTTGTTTACAGCACAACCAATGCAGGAAAACCGCTTTCGATAGCGCATCACGATTTGTTGGGCGATATCGAAATGAATTTTACCGATACCGTGAATCCTAATGTGGAAGTAGTTTTCTTGTGTTTAGGTCACGGGAAATCTATTTCATTTTTAGAAAATAACCAGTTTTCAAACGAAACCAAAATCATTGATTTAGGAAATGACTTCAGATTGACCAAAGACAAAGACTTCAATGGAAAATCTTTTGTTTATGGCTTACCTGAATTGAATAAAACCGACATTAAAAACGCTCAATTCATTGCCAATCCGGGCTGTTTTGCAACTGCAATTCAACTCGCATTATTACCATTAGCGTCGAATGGATTGTTAAACGATGATGTGCATATCAATGCTACAACGGGAAGTACCGGAGCAGGAGTTACCCCTTCAGAAACGACACATTTCAGTTGGAGAAACAACAATATGTCGCATTATAAGGCTTTCAATCACCAGCATTTGGGCGAAATAAACCAAAGTGTCAATCAGTTGCAAGCAGCGTATAAAAATGAATTGATTTTTGTTCCCAATAGAGGTGATTTTGCCAGAGGAATTTTTGCCACTTTATACACAAACATCGAAGGAAGTTTAGAAGATGTGGTTACAACATACAAAGCTTTTTATAAAGATCAGCCATTTGTAACTGTTACCACCATTGACATCAATATGAAACAAGTGGTGCAAACAAACAAATGCATTATTAGTTTGATAAAAAAAGGAGACCGCCTTTTGATTACATCGGTAATCGATAATTTAGTAAAAGGTGCCTCAGGACAAGCCATCCAGAATATGAATTTAATGTTTGGGTTGGACGAAAGCACTGGATTGCATTTAAAACCAAGCGGGTTCTAAAATAATTAAAAGATTGAAAGATTTAATGATTGAAAAATTATTAAAACAATTAAAATTTTATTTTCAGACAAACTCTGAAATCTTTAAATTTTTCAATTTTTAAATCTTTAAATAATTTAAAAATGAATTTATTTGACGTTTACCCATTATATCCTATCACGCCAGTAAAAGCATTAGACTTTACTATCACTGACGACAAAGGAATCGAATATATAGATTTATACTCTGGTCACGGAGTAATTTCTATTGGCCATACCCATCCTGAATACGTGGTCAAAGTAAAAGAACAATTAGATAATTTGAGTTTTTACTCAAATGCTATACAAAATCCTTTGCAGGTAGAATTGGCTGATAAATTAGGTAAATTGTCGCACTGTGAAGAGTATAGTCTTTTTCTTTGCAGTTCAGGAGCCGAAGCAAACGAAAATGCCCTAAAAATGGCATCGTTCCATACTAACAAATCAAGAGTAGTTTCTTTTAACAATGCCTTTCACGGTCGTACATCTGCAGCAGTAGCCACAACTGACAATCCAAAGATTGTAGCTCCGATGAATGCGCAACAAGTAGTTACTTTTTTGCCATTGAACGATATTGAGCTAGTCGAAAATGAATTAAAAAAAGGGGATGTTGCTTGTGTTATCATTGAACCAATACAAGGTGTAGGTGGTTTAGATATGGGTACCACCCCATTTTTTCAAGCATTAGAAAAAGTTTGTCATACCTACGATGTTGTTTTAATTCTAGACGAAGTTCAATCTGGTTACGGAAGAAGCGGTAAGTTTTTTGCACACCAACACCATGGGATCAAACCCGATATTATTTGTATGGCAAAGGGAATGGGAAATGGTTTTCCAATTGGAGGAATATTAACGTCACCTAAATTTAAAGCCAGTCACGGTTTGTTAGGAACAACATTTGGCGGAAGCCATTTGGCTTGTGCTGCAGGAATTGCAGTTTTAGACATTATTGAAAAACAAAAATTGATGGATAATGTACAAGCTATCGAAAAATATTTTTTCGAAGCTATCAAAGTGATTCCTGAAATTATTAAAGTAAAAGGGAGGGGATTGATGTTGGGTGTTGAATTTGATTTTGATGTGAGCGCTATAAGAAAGAAAATGATTATCGAAAAACATATTTTCACAGGAGGTTCAAGCAATAAAAATTTATTGAGAATTCTTCCTCCATTGACAATCAATAAAGAAGCCATCGATACTTTTATCATAGCTTTAAAAGAAACTTTATCAGAACTAAAATAATTTCTTTGTCAAATTTTTTAAATTTTATAAAGATTACCAAAACAATATAATATGAAAACATTGTTATCCATAGAAAACAGAAATGCTGTTTTAAATAGAATGGCGGAGCTTTTGGAACAAGAAAGAACTAACATTAAAACGGTAAATCAACAGGATTTAATCAATTATTCCGGAGAGGATTTGGCTATGGAAAAACGCTTGCTTGTTGATGATGCCAAAATTGACGGAATGATTTTGTCTATACAACAATTGGCGAGCCAAGAAGATCCCATTGGAGTGGAAAGATTCAATTTCGACCACGAAAACGGAATGAAAATCATAAACAAAACAGCAGCTTTTGGTACGATAATGATTATTTATGAGTCCAGACCTGACGTAACGGTTGAGGCGGGTGGAATTGCTTTCAAATCGGGAAACAAGATTTTGTTGAAAGGCGGAAAAGAATCATTATTGTCAAATTTAAAGATTGTTTCTCTTTGGCATCAAGCTTTGGAAGAAAATAAAATTTCAACGGATTGGGTAGAATATTTGAATTTCAATCGCGTCGAAACACAAGCTTTTTTGGAGAAACCAACACAAAAAGTAGATTTAATAGTCCCTCGTGGTGGTGAACAATTGATTGCTTTCACCAAAAAACACGCTACTTGCCCCGTGATTGTAAGCGGTCGTGGAAATAATTTTGTTTATGTAAACAAGGAAGCTGATTTACAAAAAGCATTGCGAATTATAATCAACGGAAAAACCACAAATATAGGTGTTTGTAATGCTTTAGATAAAGTATTGATTGATTCAAATTTAGAAAATTGGAAAAGTTTTGCCAAACAAATAATTGCTGAATTACAGAAATACAATGTTGAAATTTTAGGTGATACTACTTTCGCAAATGCGACTCAGGTACCTACTATCCCAAACGAAGAAATTTGGTACGAAGAATTTTTGAATTATAAAATTGTTTTCGGAATTGTTGATTCTAATGAAGAGGCCATCGCTAAAATAAATAAATATTGTGGTGGACATTCGGCTACGATAATTACAAATAATGATGATATTGCCCTAGAATTTATGGAACAAGTAGATTGTGCAGCAGTATATCAAAACGCTTCCACCCGATTTACGGATGGCGGACAATTTGGTTTGGGTGGAGAATTGGCAATAAGCACGGACAAATTGCACCAACGTGGCCCAATAGGACTGCAACATTTAGTTACTAATAAATGGTATATTTACGGCGATGGACAAATTAGGTAAAAAAAGAATCTTATTAAAATTGGGGAGTAACACGCTCACCAAGGAAACCGATCATATTTCGAGAGGAAAGATTGAGGATATTGGTATACAAATTGCCGCTTTACAAGATGATTACGAGTTTATAATAGTGAGTTCTGGAGCCATTGCCGCAGCAAAACAATTTGTGAAACTTGATAATCACGATAAAGATGTTTTTGTAAAACAAGCTTTGGCTTCTATTGGTCAACCTCATTTGATGCGGATTTATCAGGAAAACTTTAGCGATTTGGGTCTGCATACGTCACAATGTTTGCTTTCCTATTCGGATTTTGAAAAAAAACAAACCAAACTCAACATCGTAAACACGATAAATGTCTTGGTCAAAAATAATTATATTCCAATTATTAATGAAAATGATACCGTGGCAACGGATGAAATTCAATTTGGCGACAATGACAAATTAGCGGCTTTAACGGCCGTTTTGTTGAATGTTGACATTCTGATTATCGCCACGAATACCAACGGAATTTACACCAAAGCTTCCATCAAAAATGAATTTCCTGAAACCATCGAATTAGTGACTGATTTAGAGCTTTTACAAAAAGAAATTGGAGATTCGAAATCTTCCCATGGGACGGGCGGAATGCAATCCAAAATTGATTCGGCGGCTATTGCCAAAGCAGCAAATATCGAAACCTGGATTATTAATGGCTTAGAAGATAATTTTATTTTGAAAGCGTTGAAAAACGAAATCTCTTTTACAAAAATCAAATAAGAATGAACTACATCTCTATACAAAACATAGATTCACTTGAAAAATGGGTGAGACAAGCGTTAAGGATCAAAAAAAATCCACTCAAAAACAAAAAAATCGGAAAAAACAAAACCTTGGGAATGTTGTTTTTCAATTCGAGTTTGAGAACCCGTTTGAGTACTCAAAAAGCTGCCTTGAATTTGGGAATGAACGTGATGGTCATGAATTTTACCAACGAAGGTTGGACGCTAGAATTCGAAGACGGAGCAATTATGGATCAAGGGGCTTCAGAACACATCAAAGAAGCAGCAGCAGTGGTTTCTCAATATTGTGATATAATTGCCATCAGGGCTTTTGCGGGATTAGTTGACAAAGAAAAAGACAATGCGGAAATTGTGCTATCTGGGTTTTTGAAATATGCTACAGTGCCAATCGTCAATATGGAAAGTGCTACTGGACATCCGTTACAATCTCTTGCAGATGCTATTACGATGGCAGAACACAAAACAAAACACAGACCAAAAGTTGTGTTAACTTGGGCTCCGCATCCAAAAGCTTTGCCACAAGCAGTTCCTAATTCATTTGTGGAAATGATGCAAAAACAAGATATGGACTTTGTGATTACGCATCCAGTGGGTTACGAGCTGAATCCTGAAATTACTAAAGATTCAAGAATCGAATACGATCAAAACAAGGCTTTCGAAAATGCCGATTTTATTTATGCCAAAAACTGGAGCAATTACAAGGAATACGGAAAAATTACAAATTCCGACCCAAATTGGAAGGTTTCTGCCGATAAAATGAAACTGACCAACAATGCCAAATTCATGCATTGTTTGCCAGTTAGAAGAAATGTAATCGTTACTGACGAAGTGATTGACAGCGATAATTCGATTGTTATTGAACAAGCAAACAATAGAACGTATGCGGCTCAATTAGTGTTGCAAAAAATATTGGAAAATGTCAAATAAAAAACCATTATCAATTATAAAAATTGGTGGAAACATCATTGATAATCCAACGGAATTATCACAGTTTCTTTCTGATTTTTCGAACATCGAAGGAAGCAAGATTCTGGTTCACGGTGGCGGAAAATCAGCAACAAAAATGGCTCAAAGCATTGGACTAACCCCGCAAATGATTGACGGACGAAGAATAACGGACCAACCGATGCTTGATATAGTCGTGATGATTTATGCGGGTGAAATTAACAAAAATATTGTGGCTCAATTGCAGGCAATTGATACCAATGCAATTGGTTTTTCGGGTGCTGACGGGAATTTGATCCAATCGACCAAACGAAACCACCCAACGATTGATTACGGTTTTGTAGGCGACGTTCAAAAAGTAAATACAAGGTTATTGGAAACTTTAATTTCAAATGGAATTGTCCCTGTTTTTTGCGCCATAACACACGATAAAAAAGGACAATTGCTAAATACCAACGCCGACACTATCGCCAGTGAATTGGCGATTGCCTCATCGGAATTTTATGAAGTAACCATGAATTATTGCTTCGAAAAACCAGGGGTTTTATTCGATGCCGATGATGATGCGTCAGTAATAGAGAATATTAATCCAGAATTATATTCCAAATTAAAAGCCGAAAAAGCGATTCACTCCGGAATGATTCCAAAATTGGACAATTGTTTTAATAGTTTGGCGAAAGGTGTTCAAGAAATAAAAATTGGTCACCATCGAATGTTGAAAGACAAAACAGTAATACATACCACTATTACTTTATGAAAAACATAGCAACCCTTACTCAAGAAGCTATTGCGCTATTAAAAGCAATGATTGAAACCCCTTCCTTTTCGAGCGAAGAAGATCAAACGGCACTTTTAATCGAAAATTGGTTTACTCAAAACAGCATTCCTTTCGAAAGAGAAAACAATAATATTTGGGCTTTCAATAAATATTTTGATAAATCAAAACCCACACTATTACTCAATTCGCATCACGATACTGTAAAACCAAATCAAGGTTATACAAAAAATCCGTTTGAAGCGATCGTGGAAGACGGAAAACTATTTGGACTCGGAAGCAATGATGCCGGAGGATGTTTGGTTTCTCTAATCGCAACATTTACTCATTTTTACGCCTATGAAAATCTTCCATACAATATTGTAATGGTTGCTTCGGCAGAAGAAGAAAGTAGCGGAAAATTGGGATTAAATAGTGTATTGAAACATTTGCCTGAATTGGATTGTGCCATCATTGGTGAACCTACATTAATGCAACTCGCCGTGGCCGAAAAAGGATTATTGGTACTTGATATCATTGTAAAAGGCACTGCCAGTCACGCCGCGCACAACAATCCGGATAATCCTGTATACAAAGCAATGCCGGTGATAGATTGGTTTAAAACCTATCAATTTGAGAAGATATCAGAAGTATTAGGTCCCGTAAAAATGACCGTAACTCAAGTGACCGCAGGAAAACAACACAATGTAGTCCCTGCAGAATGTCATTTGGTTGTCGATATTCGGGTGAATGATTGTTACAATAATACCGAAATTTTAGCAACTGTAAAAGCAAACGTGGCTGCCGAAGTAACACCACGTTCGATGCATTTAAATGCCTCATCCATTCCAGTTTCTCACGGATTAGTGCAAGCAGGTATCGCTTTGGGAAGGACTACATACGGCTCACCTACTCTTTCGGATCAGTCGGTAATTAGTTGCCAATCCCTAAAATTAGGTCCTGGTGAGAGCCTACGTTCCCACTCGGCAGACGAATTTATATATATTAACGAAATCGAAGAAGGAATCGATTTATATATCAAAATATTGACCGACTTCTTTAAAAATTAAGCTATTTCAATAAAATGAATTTAAATCAAATAACAATTCCCGTTTATAATGTAGAGACATCTATTCGATTTTATAAAAAATTAGGATTAAAGTTGATTGTAGAGTCGTTGCCAAATTATGCTAGATTTGAATGTACGGATGGTGGAACTACTTTATCACTTCATAAAGTGGAAACAAAACCCAAAAATTCGGGTATATGGATATATTTTGAAATAGAAGATTTGGATCAAAAAGTAAATCAATTAATAAGTCAGGGATTTGAATTTGAAGAATTACCCGACGACAAACCGTGGTTATGGAGAGAAAGCAGATTAAAAGATTTAGATGAAAATCAACTGATTTTATATTATGCTGGCAGTAATCGAATTAATCCACCTTGGAAAATATAATAAAAAACTTTGCGAATCTTTGAGAAAATCTCTGATCATCTTTGCGAAACAAAAAATAAAATTATGAAACTTTGGGAAAAAGGAATACCAACCGATAAACAAATAGAACATTTCACCGTTGGAAACGACCGAGAATTGGATTTGGTTTTAGCCAAATACGATGCTTTGGGTTCTATTGCTCACGCCAAAATGTTGGGAGAAATTGGTCTTTTGACAGAAGAAGAAACGGATTCTTTGGTTTTGGCTTTAGAAGACATCATTATCGATGCTGAAAAAGGCGAATTCGAAATCGAAGACAGTTTTGAAGATGTACATTCCAAAATTGAGTATTTATTGACGTTAAAATTAGGCGATGCCGGAAAGAAAATCCACACGGCTCGTTCTCGTAACGACCAAGTTTTAGTCGACGTTAATTTGTATCTAAAAGATGTAGTTACCGAATTCAAATTACAAGTAAAAACCTTGTTTGATTTGTTGATGGAATCGGCCGAAAAACACCAAAACGTATTGTTGCCAGGTTATACGCATTTACAAATTGCGATGCCGTCGTCATTCGGAATGTGGTTTTCCGCTTATGCCGAAACCTTGATTGACGATATTACCATGTTAAATGCTGCTTTGAAAGTCGTGGACCAAAATCCATTGGGTTCCGCTGCAGGTTACGGAAGCTCCTTCCCTATCAACCGAACATTTACCACACAAGAATTAGGTTTTGAAACCTTAAAATTCAATTCGGTTGCGGCGCAAATGAGTCGTGGAAAATCAGAAAAAACCGTGGCTTTTGCCATGAGTAGTGTCGCAGCAACTTTGGCAAAGTTTTCGATGGATGTGTGTTTGTATATGAGCCAGAATTTTGATTTTATAACTTTGCCCGCTCATTTAACAACGGGTTCCAGCATTATGCCACACAAAAAAAACCCCGATGTTTTTGAGTTGATTCGTGGAAAATGCAACAAAATTCAAGCCTTGCCTTATGAAATCACGTTAATCACCAACAACTTGCCAAGCGGGTATCATAGGGATTTACAATTGTTGAAAGAAGGTTTGTTTCCAGCCATTCAAAACCTGAAAGCCTGTTTGGATATTGCGATTTTCTCTATCAAGGACATCAAGGTGAAGGAAAATATTCTTGTCGATAAAAAATACGACTATCTCTTTACCGTGGATACTCTAAACGAAATGGTGGTAGCCGGAATGCCGTTTAGGGATGCTTACAAAGCGGTTGCAGAACAACTGGAAAACGGCACTTATAAATCGCCTAAAGAAACCAAACACACCCACGAAGGGAGTATTAATAATTTGTGTTTGAAGGAAATAAAAGAGAAAATGGAATTAGCATTTTAACGTTTTTAAAAACAAAAATAAACCGAAAATTCACAAATTAATGATTCAAATCTAATTTGTGAATTTGTGGTAATCATTTTTAATCAGGAATATTACAATTTCCCCTTCAACTCCCCAGCATCAATATCGCTATGGGAAACATCATAAACCGATTTTCCTTCCTTGATTAATAGCAATTGTGGTGATTGATGATAAACATTGAAACGACTGGCAATTTCATTTGAAATGTCACGATATTCCAATAAATCTAGAAAATAAGCATCTACTTTATCTTTTAAATCAAACTCATTCTCAAATTGTTTTAATACCATACGACTTATGCTGCAACGAGTACTATGTTTGAAAAGAACTACTGGTTTTTCATTAGAAATCGAAAGAATTTCATTCAACTGACCTAAATCTTTTAGCGGAATCCAATTGATTTTACTTGTCGAAGAACTCTGGTTTTCTGATTTTCCAAAAATGGAATTAAACACACTCATTTTGTCTTATTTTATGTCATTTTGTCGTTCGTAAAAGACTAATTATCAGTCATTTTTTCGTAACTTTAGTATTGGAACAGCATTTGACGATTTTTTTTCGAAGGTACAACAACTTTAAACTCAATACAAGTATCCATAATTAGCATATTTAACTTTAAAGTAAAAGTAAAATGAACATCAATAAATTCACCATCAAATCACAGGAAGCTATACAACTTTCTCAGCAGTTGGCGCAGAGTTTTGGACAACAACAAATAGAAAACGAACACATTTTCAAGGCTATTTTTGAAGTCGATGAGAATGTGGCTCCTTTCATTTTAAAAAAACTAAATGTAAATGTTCCGTTGTTCCAACAAATATTAGACAGCACCATCCAAAGCTTTCCAAAAGTTTCTGGTGGCGAAATTATGCTTTCCAGAATGGCAAACACAACATTAACAGAAGCCGAAATCATTGCAAAAAAAATGAATGACGAATTCGTTTCCATCGAGCATTTATTATTGGCAATTTTTGGTTCCAAAAGCAAGGTTGGACAAATTCTGAAAGACCAAGGTGTAACTGAAAAAGGATTGAAGGCCGCCATTGACGAACTCCGAAAAGGCGAACGAGTAACCTCCGCCTCTGCGGAGGAAACCTACAATTCCTTGAACAAATACGCCAAAAACCTCAACGAATTAGCGAAAACCGGCAAACTCGATCCCGTTATTGGTCGTGATGAAGAAATCCGTCGGGTTTTGCAAATTTTGACACGTCGAACCAAAAATAACCCGATGTTAGTGGGCGAACCAGGAGTAGGTAAAACCGCAATTGCCGAAGGTTTAGCACATCGAATTGTCGATGGAGACGTTCCTGAAAACCTGAAAGACAAAATCGTTTTTTCATTGGATATGGGAGCCCTGATTGCTGGTGCCAAATACAAAGGCGAATTCGAGGAACGCCTAAAATCGGTCGTGAAAGAAGTTACGGCTGCCGAAGGTGATATTGTACTTTTCATTGACGAAATCCACACGCTTGTTGGTGCAGGAGGTGGCGAAGGTGCCATGGATGCAGCTAATATCCTGAAACCGGCGTTGGCTCGTGGCGAATTGCGAGCCATTGGTGCAACCACATTGGACGAATATCAAAAATATTTCGAAAAAGACAAAGCACTCGAACGTCGATTCCAAAAAATAATGATTGAGGAACCCGATACCGAAAGTGCCATTTCTATCCTTCGTGGCATCAAGGGCAACTACGAAACGCATCATAAAGTGCAAATCAAAGACGAGGCCATTATTGCGGCTGTCGAATTATCGCAACGGTATATCACGAATCGATTTTTGCCGGATAAAGCCATCGATTTAATGGACGAAGCTGCATCCAAAATTCGTATGGAAATCAATTCGAAACCGGAAGAATTGGACGTTTTGGATCGAAAAATCATGCAATTGGAAATCGAAATTGAAGCTATTAAACGCGAAAAAGACGAAAGTAAACTTAAGAATTTAGGAATGGATTTGGCCAATCTGAAAGACGACCGAAAGGAAGTATTTACCAAATGGAAATCAGAAAAAGATGTGGTCGATAATATCCAAGCCGTAAAAACAGAAATTGAAGACTTTAAATACGAAGCCGAACGTGCCGAAAGAGAAGGTGATTATGGTAAAGTAGCCGAAATTCGTTACGGAAAAATCAAGGAAGCCCAAGAAAGATTGGATGCTTTCCAAAAACAATTGGCAGAAGATCAATCCGGGGGAACCTCCTTGATAAAAGAAGAAGTAACCCGCGAAGATATTGCCGAAGTCGTGGCCAAATGGACCGGAATTCCGGTAATGAAAATGCTGCAGGGCGAAAGAGAAAAACTCTTGAAATTGGAAGACGAATTACACAAAAGAGTAGTTGGTCAGGAAGAAGCCATTGAAGCCGTGAGCGATGCCGTGCGTAGAAGTCGTGCGGGCTTGCAGGACATGAAAAAACCGGTGGGAACCTTCCTATTTCTTGGAACAACCGGTGTTGGAAAAACCGAATTGGCCAAAGCCTTGGCCGAATATCTTTTCGACGATGAAAATGCCATGACCCGGATTGATATGAGCGAATACCAAGAACGCCACAGCGTAAGCCGTTTGGTGGGTGCGCCTCCGGGATATGTCGGTTATGACGAAGGCGGACAACTGACCGAAGCCGTTAGAAGAAAACCGTATTCAGTAATTCTATTGGATGAAATCGAAAAAGCACATCCTGATACATTTAATATCTTGTTACAGGTCTTAGACGAAGGACGATTGACCGACAACAAAGGACGATTGGCCGATTTCAAAAATACGATTATCATTATGACTTCGAATATGGGAAGCCAGATAATTCAGGATAAATTCGAAAATCTCAAAGGAAGTATCGAAGCGACTACCGAAGCTGCAAAAACAGAAGTTTTGGGATTATTGAAACAAACTGTCCGTCCCGAATTCATCAATCGTATTGACGAAATCGTGATGTTTACGCCGTTGACCAACGCCAATATCGCTCAAATCGTGGGCTTACAACTGAAATCAGTAACCAAAATGCTGGCACAACAAGGTATTACGATGGACGCCACACCAGAGGCGGTTGCTTATTTATCCGAGAAAGGATACGATCCGCAATTTGGTGCCCGACCTGTAAAACGAGTAATTCAAAGAGATGTTTTGAACCAATTGTCAAGAGAAATCCTCGCGGGGAAAGTCACTGCAGACAGCATTATTTTGTTGGATTCTTTTAATGGAAAGTTGGTTTTCAGGAATCAAAACGAATTGGTACACTAATCGAATACAATTATAATTTTATAAAACACTGGTCAAAAAGCCGGTGTTTTTTATTTCAAAAAATCAGCTTCAAAGGGGTTTAAACTTTTCTAATCCACTTTACCCCTAGTCTTTATAAAAATAACTATTTTTGCACTCTAAATTTTGCCTTATGCCAAATAAGAAATACAAAATAGCGGTTATCCAATTGAATCTGAATGATGTCGCCGAAAACAACCTGAAAAAATGTTTGAGTTGGGTGCGGGATGCCGCCGGTCAAGGTGCCGAAGTGATTTCGTTACCAGAATTGTACAGCAGTCACTATTTTTGTCAAAGTGAAGATGTTGCAAATTTTGAATTAGCTGAACCTTTGTATAGCACTTCGTTTATTGCTTTTAGTGCTTTGGCAAAAGAATTAGGAGTCGTCATTATTGTTCCTTTCTTCGAAAAAAGAATGGCAGGAATTTACCACAACAGCGCTTATATCATTGACACTGATGGTTCGGAAGCGGGATTGTACCGAAAAATGCATATTCCAGACGACCCCCATTTTTATGAAAAATTCTATTTTACGCCCGGTGATTTGGGTTTCAAGGCTTTTCCGACCAATAAAGGGAAAATTGGAACATTAATTTGTTGGGACCAATGGTTTCCGGAAGCCGCTCGTTTGACGGCTTTGCAAGGGGCTGAAATTTTGTTTTACCCAACAGCAATTGGTTGGCATCCATTGGAAAAAGAACAATATGGCGAGAACCAACACGGTGCTTGGATGAACGTGATGAAAGGTCACGCTGTGGCGAATGGCGTTTATGTTGCAGCCGCAAATAGAATTGGATTAGAACAATATATTGAAGGGACAGCCGGAATCCAGTTTTGGGGTTCATCTTTTATTGCGGGACCACAAGGCGAAATTTTGGCGCAAGCCTCACACGATAAAGAAGAAATTTTGATTGCCGAAGTAGACATAGATTTACAAGAAAATGTACGTCAGAACTGGCCATTTTTCAGAGACCGAAGAATTGATGCCTTTAGTGACATTACAAAAAGAGCCATCGATTAATTATGGGTACTGCAAACAATAGGCGATTTCCTGCCGAATGGGAAAAACAACAAGGTATTTTGCTTTGTTTTCCGCACAATGGCAAAGATTGGCCAGGGAAATACGAAGCCATTCAATGGGCTTTTGTCGAATTTATCAAAAAAGTGGCTGCTTTTGAAAGTGTTTTTTTGATTGTTGCCAATGAAAATTTAAAAGCAAAAGTTTTAGAAATGTTGGAAACGGCAGCTGTTCAAATGTGCAATGTTTCTTTCCTAATTTATAAAACCAACAGAAGCTGGATGCGGGATTCGGGTCCGATTGTCGTTAAAAACGGAACCAAAAGAGAAGCCTTAAATTTCAATTTTAACGGCTGGGCAAAATACAAAAACATCAATTTAGACAAACACGTTCCTGAAAAAGTGGGTAAATTTCTAGATGTTCCGGTAACCCAAGTTTTATACAAGGGTAAACCCGTAATCATGGAAGGTGGAGCTATTGACAGCAATGGATGCGGCACTTTATTGACTTCGGAAGAATGTTTGTTGCATCCCGATATCCAGGTTCGGAATCCTGGTTTTACCAAAGCAGATTACGAGGCCGTTTTAAAAGAATATTTGGGAATTACGAATGTGATTTGGTTAGGCGACGGAATCGAAGGGGACGACACCCACGGTCATATTGACGATTTATGCCGATTCGTGAATGAAGATACCATCATTACCATTGTGGAATCAAATCTAAAAGACAATAATTACAAACCTTTGCAGGACAACTTAAAACGATTGCAAAACGCGAAACTGGAAAACGGAAAATCTCCAAAAATAATAACATTGCCAATGCCTAAACGCATTGATTTCGATGGAGTTCGGTTACCGGCCAGTTATGCGAATTTTTTGATTTTGAACAAATGTGTTTTGGTTCCAACCTTCAACGATGCCAATGACAGAATCGCATTAAACACAATTGCCGATTGTTTTCCTGAAAGAGAAATCATTGGGATCAGCTCCATAGATTTCATTTGGGGTTTTGGAACCTTGCATTGTTTGAGCCAACAAATTCCAGAATAAAAAAAACACCAACATAACTGCTAGTGTTTCCTATCTGGTTATCAAATGGATTATTTCTCTCTCGCAAACGGAATTTTTTGTCCATCGCTCAAAATCATATTAAATCCGTTTTTAGTTTCATAAAATTCAAATTTAAGTCCCGCTTCTTTCGATTCAAAAGTGTCTTTTGCAATAGGTTCCACTTTAAACTTGGGATAATCCGTTATTTCAACATTAATGATTCCTCTTTTTTTAGTGAAAATTATTTTTATTGGAGCATTACTATTGGAAAAAGTCCCTAAATAGCCATCCAAGTTTACGTCTTTTTCGACAATTCCGGTTGCTGAAGTCCAACTGTTGTTGCTTTCGTTACTATCAGGTAACACATGGTCTGGATCAATAACAATACTTTCAATTTCTTCCGTAGAATTATGTTTAAAAGACCAATCTTTATTTTTCTGCCATATTTCTACGGGTAAATTGACACGGTTCACATTACCACTTTTTGTTTTTATGTCCAAAGTTACCGGCATCACCATTTTTTCGAAGTTTTCAATGGTGATGTAAACTCCTAATTTTGGATCATTATCCACATATTTTATAGAATTAACACCTTGGTCTAAACGCCAATTATTCACAAACCATCCTCTCCAAAACCAACTTAAATCTTCGCCTGAAACATTTTCTATAGTTCTGAAAAAATCGTCCGGTTGAGGATGTTTGAATGCCCAACGTTCAATATAAGTACGAAAGGCTAAATCAAACCGTTCTGGTCCCAAAATCTGTTCCCGCAAAATCACCAAGCCTGCACTGGGTTTTGAATAACATAAAGTACCAATGTTTGCTTCCTTCATATTATCTGGAGAACTTATGATTGTTTCTAAATTAGGGTTTGTATACTTTTCAGAGATTTTATGTAGATCAGAAATCTTCTCCTTATACTCCCCTTTATTAAAATCAACTGAACTCAACGAATTGATAAAAGTATTAAAACCTTCGTCCATCCATCCAAATAAACGTTCGTTTGAACCCACAATCATTGGAAACCAAATATGTCCAAACTCGTGATCCGTAACTCCCCATAAATCCTCACTTTTATCCTTGTAATCACAAAAAACTATTCCAGGATATTCCATCCCGCCAACAATTCCAGCAACATTTATAGCTTCCGGATAAGGATATTCAAACCATCTTTTAGAATAATTTTCGATAGATGCTTTGGTATATTCGGTTGAACGTCCCCAAGCTTCACTACCATCACTTTCTACCGGATACGCAGAAATCGCCATCGATTTTTTACCACTTGGCAAATTGATCCTTGCGGCATCTAAAATGAATGCAGGTGAAGAAGCCCAGGAAACATCTCGAGAATTCTTCATTTTGAAATGCCAGGTTTTAAAAGAATTACCAATTATAATTTGAGTGGATGCCATTTTAACTTCGTCACTTGAACGCACGATAACGGTTTTGTCACTTTGTTTTGCTTGAGCAAAACGCTTTTGATGCTGCACACTATAAACTTCCGTAGGATTTACCAATTCGCCTGAACAAACCACAAAATGATTGGACGGCACTGTAATATTTACATCAAAATCTCCATATTCCAAATAAAACTCAGATGCCCCCAAATACGGATGGATATTCCAACCTCTTATATCATCATACACACACATTCTTGGATACCATTGTGCGACAGTGAAAATTTTGCCATTTTTGGTTTCCAATATCCCCATTCTATCCGAACCCTCATTTGGTGAGATAAAGGAATAATCAATTTTAATTTTCACGATTCCCCCTTTAGATTTTAACTCTTGAGGAAGGAAAACCTGCATTCTGGTATCACTAATGATATATTTCGCGTCTTTTTCAATAGATACTCCTTTACTTGTAGTGATAATCTTTACCGATTTTATCTTATTACCCCCATCAAAAATCTGACCTTGGGCGCCATTTCTACTTCCAATTATGGGAATAATAGCATTTGCACGAGAATCTTGTTTGAATAAATTTTGGTCTAAATACATCCAAACAAAATTCATTTTGTCAGGACTATTGTTAGTATACGTTATGATACCCGTACCGGATATTTCATTTTTGACTTCATTTAATTTAACCGACAATTGGTAATCAGCCCTATTTTGCCAATATTCAAATCCGGTCTGTCCACTTGCAGAACGAGTGTTAGTCCCGTCTTTTGTGTAAAAAAAGGAAGCAAAAGCATCGTGATAATCGTATTTTGAAATTTGAAGTTTTGGGTTTGGGGCAGTAGAATTATTTTGTGCCCAAAATGTTGAAATCCCTAATAATATATAAAACTGCACCGTAATCTTAAACCAATTATTTTTCATATTTCAATAAATTTTATAAAACAAATTAACAAAAAAATAAAGTCGAAACCTGAATTAAAGTTTAAACTTTGACAAAAATTTATCAATGGTATAAATTGGCCTCTATTTTTGCTTCAAAATAAAATCTATGGAATATATTTACATCATCACGATTATTAAAACATAACTGGCAACTCTATTGATCACAACAATTTCAAATTCGAATCTAATAGCAATAATAAACCACCTTGGTGCTGAACTAATTTCCTTAAGAACTAAGGAAAACAAAGAATACATCTGGGAAGGAAATCCCGAATTTTGGGGCAAACACTCCCCTATTTTGTTTCCAATTGTGGGAACGCTGAAAAATAACACCTATCTTTTTAACGGAGTTGAATATCATTTGTCTCGACATGGTTTTGCTAGAGATATGAAATTTGAATTAATAAAAATTAAGGATAGTAGCGCTACTTTTTCGACACAATCTTCGAAAGAAACACTAAAAATCTATCCTTTTGAATTTGAATTGCAAATTTGTTATTCATTGGATGAAAACAAATTAAATATTGATTACAAAGTAATTAATAAAAATAATTTTATAATGCCATTTTCTATTGGTGCACATCCAGCCTTTGCATTATCTGGGGATTTTGAAAATTATTCTATTGCATTCGAACAAGAAGAAACTTTAGAATATTATCTTTTGAAAAATGATTTGGTTTCCAACACAACGAAAAAACTGGAAGTTAATTCCAAACAAATCCATTTGAATTATAAATTGTTTGATAATGATACACTAATTTTTAAGTCCATAAAATCTAACTCTTTAACAATATTGAAAAATTCCAAACCAATGATTAAGGTATTATTCAAAGATTTTCCAAACTTAGGGATTTGGACCAAAAAAAATGCACCTTTCCTATGCATTGAACCCTGGTTTGGATATTCGGATACGGAGGAAAACTCGGGTAATATTTTCGAGAAAGAAGGCATTCAAATTTTGGAAGGAAATAAAACTTTTAATTCAAAATTTAGTATCGAAATCCTATAAGATTATAGATTATAATGGAAGTTTTGGGAGCGATTTAATATACAATTCTTCTACTTTTTTTCTTGCCCAATTAGCTTTTCTGAGGAAAGTTAAACTGGATTTGATGGTGGGATTATCCTTAAAACATTTAATATTTATTAATTCACCTAAAGTATCGAAACCATAATAATCGACAAGCTTTTCTACGATTTTTTGAAGTGTAATTCCGTGAAGAGGGTCTTTTGAGAGTGGCTTTTCCATCTTGCAAATTTACAGCAATATTAAATAACTATTGACATTTCGTTGTTTTGTGACTACATTTGTAATCCTATGCTAAAAATAATAAACATACTTAACAAAAGGGCCCGTTTTGATTATGAAATAATTGAAACTTTTACGGCGGGTATTGTTTTGGCAGGAACCGAAATAAAATCCATTCGGTTAGGAAAAGCAAATATTACCGAGAGTTTTTGTGAATTCAGTAACAATGAACTTTTTGCCATTAACACCTATATCGAAGAATATGCTTTTGGCAACCAATTCAATCATAAAGCAAGAAGTGAACGCAAACTTTTATTGAATAAAAGAGAATTAAAAGGCTTATTCAGAAGTGTTCAAGCCAAAGGTTTGACCATTGTTCCTCTAAAATTGTTTACCAATGAAAAAGGAATGGCAAAACTCGAAATTGGACTTTGCAAAGGAAAAAAAACCTACGACAAACGCGAATCTTTGAAAGAACAGGATACCAAACGTGATTTAGATAGAATAAAAAAATCATTTTAAATAGTAAACAATAATAAAATTTTATTGTTTTTTTTTATTGCAAATTTATGACTAAATTTGTCAAGACAATTAAAGCTATTTTTATTAAAATGAAAACACTACTCAAAAATGCGAGAGAACAAAAAGGTTTAAAAACAAGAGAAGTGGCACAACTTTTAGGAATCGATCAAGCTTTAATAAGCAAATTCGAGAGTGGTTCTAGAAAACCAACCAAAGACCAAGTTGTTAAATTAGCTTCTTTGTTAGGAATAGATTTTGAAACGCTAATGGTAGCTTGGCTCAAAGAGAAAATACTTTACGAGATTGGTCAGGATGAATTTGCCTTAAAGGCAATGAATATGGTTCGTGAAGAGATTCAAAATAGTTATGTAAACGTTAAGAAATCGCTTTGTAAAAACTTGTTATTGCTTCTTGACGAGATAGACATTCTGAAATCAAAACTTGATAAATTCAGACAATTTGATAGTTATAGAATTGCTCAAGCATTAGAACTGGAATACACTTTTGAAAGTAATCGAATCGAGGGAAGCACGCTTACACTTCGCGAAACTGATTTGGTCATCAATGAAGGTTTGACAATTTCCGGAAAAAGCATGCGAGAGCATCTTGAGGCAATTAATCATCAGGAAGCTATTGCGTATATAAAGCATTTGATGGAGAAAAATACCGCCTTGAATGAACGAGAAATTTTGTCTATTCATAACTTAATTCTTCGAGGAATAAATCCTGAGGATGCTGGTCGTTATCGTCGGGCACAAGTGATAATAAAAGGAAGTTCGTTTATGCCGCCGCAACCTTTTATGGTTTCTAAGGAAATGGAAGATTTATTTATTTGGTATGAAACTAATAAAAACGGATTGCATCCCATAGTTTTAGCAGCAGAAATGCACGAGCAAATTGGGACTATTCATCCATTTATCGATGGAAATGGTAGAACTTCCCGTTTAGTAATGAACTTGATTCTTTTACAAAACGGCTATGTAATTGCTAATATAAAAGGCGATTACGACAGTAGAATGAAGTATTACAATGCCTTGGAAACTGCTAAAACAAAAAACAATAAAGAGGACTTTCTTTTATTTGTTGCTCAAAACGAGAAGGAAAGTTTAGAGCGATATCTTGAAATTATTGGTCAATAAAAAATTCCGCAATAGCGGTAATTAATTTTTATTTTCCAACAACGGTACGAATTTAAAATCTCCAAACTCGTGTTTCTCAAATTGGGTTTCATTCTTTCTAACTAACAAAGTCATAATTTGTTTTTCTTCTCCAAGAGGAATTACCAGCCTTCCTCCTATTTTTAGCTGTGACATCAAAGCTTGCGGAATTGTTGGCGCACCAGCCGTAACAATAATACTATCAAAAGGAGCGTGCTCGGGCAAACCTTTATAACCGTCTCCAAAAGAAAGATGTTTGGGTCTAATACCTAGTTTTGGTAATAGAAGGGAGGTTTGTTTGAACAACTTATTTTGTCTTTCAACACTATAAACCTTTGCACCCATCAAAAACAAAACTGCCGTTTGATAACCCGAACCTGTTCCTATTTCGAGAATTTTATGATCCTTTTTCACTTCTAAAAGTTGAGTTTGAAATGCCACCGTATATGGTTGAGAAATAGTTTGTCCTTCGCCTATAGGGAAAGCTTTATCCTGATAAGCAAAATCTGCAAAAGTGGAATTCAAAAAAAGATGTCTTGGGATTTTATTAATAGCTTCCAATACATATTTGTCAACAATTCCTTTTTCTTTCAAAAGGCTTACTAATTGATTGCGAAGTCCATGATGTTTATCGGTATTATTCAAAATTTCGAGTGATTTATTTTGGTAAAAATAAACTTTAAAATTCCAATAATCAAACAACAAATTCCAAAACTTTAAACTTCAAAATTTAAACAATAACCAAATAAATTATACATTTGTTAAAAATACATTTTATGTTAAAAGTAGGCGTTTTAGGTGCGGGTCATCTCGGAAAAATACATTTACGATTATTACAACAATC
This sequence comes from Flavobacterium psychrophilum, assembly GCA_945872245.1. Taxonomy (GTDB): domain Bacteria; phylum Bacteroidota; class Bacteroidia; order Flavobacteriales; family Flavobacteriaceae; genus Flavobacterium; species Flavobacterium psychrophilum_T. The sequence continues at coordinate 8,467 of CAMBZB010000005.1, read as the reverse complement.
TGATAAATATGAATTAGTTGGTTTCTACGATGAAAATCAAGAAAATGGGAAGAAAGTTGCCAATGAATTTGGCTATAGACAATTTCATACAATTGCCACTCTTATTCATGCCGTAGATGTTATCGATATTGTAACACCAACTCTTTCGCATTACAAATGTGCCAAAGTTTCCATCAAATCCGGCAAACACGTATTTATAGAAAAACCCATTTCGAATACCGTTGCCGAAGCCGAAGAAATTATTGCATTGGCCAAAGAATACAATGTCAAAGGTCAAGTAGGTCATGTTGAAAGATTCAACCCTGCCTTCATGGCGACAAAGGATATGATTGAAAATCCAATGTTTATTGAAACGCATCGCTTGGCCGAATTCAATCCTCGTGGCACCGATGTTCCCGTAGTTCTTGACTTGATGATTCACGATATTGATGCCATTTTGAGCGTGGTGAATTCGAAAGTAAAAGACATTCACGCCAGTGGAGTTTCCGTAATTAGTGACACACCTGATATTGCCAATGCTCGAATTGAGTTTGAAAATGGCTGCGTGGCCAATTTAACTGCAAGCAGAATTTCCCTAAAAAATATGCGGAAATCCCGTTTTTTCCAAAAAGATGCTTATATCTCAGTGGACTTTTTGGAAAAAAAATGCGAGGTTGTAAAAATGAAAGATGCTCCAGAAATTCCAGGCGATTTTGATATTATTCTACAAAATGCTGAAGGCATAAAAAAGCAAATCTATTTTTCGAATCCAGACGTAGAGCAAAACAACGCCATATTGGACGAATTAGAATCCTTTGCCGATGCTATCAACAACAGTACAACTCCTATCGTAACATTGGAACAAGCGACAGAAGCCTTACATGTGGCCTACCAAATTATCGATTGTTTTAAGAAATAAATAAATGAAAATAATAGCCGTAATCGGATCAGGAACAATGGGTAACGGGATTGCGCATACTTTTGCACAAAGTGGTTTCACCGTTAAACTGATTGATGTATCGGAGAAAGCTTTGGATAAAGGAATGGCAACTATTTTTGCCAATTTAGATCGAATGGTTGCCAAAGGAACCATCACCGAGGAAGATAAGTTCAAAACCATCAACAATATTATCACATACACCGATATTAAAGACGGAGTTGTGGGAGTAGATTTAGTTGTTGAAGCTGCCACTGAAAACGTAGAATTAAAGCTTGGTATTTTCAAACAATTGAACGAGATCTGTTCACATAATACTATTTTAGCAACGAACACTTCTTCTATTTCCATCACGCAAATCGGAGCAGTTGTGACACATCCGGAACGCGTTATCGGAATGCACTTTATGAATCCCGTTCCTTTAATGCCTTTGGTCGAAGTGATTCGTAGTAATAAAACGAGCAACGAAGCGACAAAAATCGTTATGGCTTTATCCGAAAAACTAGGTAAAACTCCCGTAGAAGTCAACGATTTTCCTGGTTTTGTCACCAATAGGATTTTGATGCCGATGCTAAATGAAGCCATCGAAACACTGTATAACAAAGTAGCCGGCGTTTATGAAATTGACACCGTGATGAAACTAGGAATGGGACACCCAATGGGACCGTTGCAATTAGCTGATTTTATTGGGCTTGACGTATGTTTAGCAATCCTTAACGTGTTGTACGATGGTTTCAAAAACCCTAAATATGCACCCTGTCCTTTATTGGTCAATATGGTTCGTGCCGGAAAATTGGGCGTGAAATCAGGAGAAGGTTTTTATGATTATAGTGGAAGTAAGAAAGCAGAGAAAATTTCGAAACAGTTTAGTAATTAAAAAAGGATAATTGATAATTGATGATTATATTAATTGTTAAGTATCAATTGTTAAGTATCAATTGTTAAGTATCAATTTGAATAATGTCAATCGCACAAAACCTCTTCAAAATAAAATCATCTTTACCCGAAAACGTAACCCTTGTTGCCGTTTCTAAAACCAAGCCTATTTCGGATTTAATGGAAGCTTACGATACGGGTCAACGCATTTTTGGTGAAAACAAAATCCAAGAAATGGCCGAGAAATGGGTAGCAATGCCCAAAGACATTCAATGGCATATGATAGGCCACGTTCAGACGAATAAGGTTAAATTTATGGCGCCTTTCGTGAGCTTGATTCACGGTGTGGATAGTTTGAAACTGTTTGAAGAAATCAACAAACAAGCCAAAAAAAACAATAGAATCATTGATTGCTTGCTTCAAATACATATTGCCGAAGAAGAAACCAAGTTTGGTTTGGATGAAAATGAACTTAATGAAATTCTGGCTTCCAAGACATTTAAAGAAATGAAAAATATTCAAATTGTTGGATTAATGGGAATGGCAACTTTTACGGACAATCAAGAACAAATCAAGAAAGAATTGACTCATTTGAAATCTATTTTTGATTATTTAATTACAAAACCCAAAACCCAAAACCTAGAACCCAAAACCCTTTCAATGGGAATGTCCGGCGATTATCAACTCGCAATTGAATGCGGAAGCACGATGGTTCGAATAGGAAGTAGTATCTTTGGGGGAAGATAATATAAAGTTTGAATGTTGAATAACGAATTTTGAAGTTTCTCAACTTTAAGCCTTAAACTTTAAACAACAAATTGTACGCAATACTTGACATAGAAACCACTGGAGGACAATTCAACGAAGAAGGAATTACGGAAATTGCCATTTATAAATTTGACGGTCACGAAATCGTGGATCAATTCATCAGTTTGGTCAATCCAGAAATCCCGATTCAGCCTTTTGTAGTGAAACTCACGGGAATTAATAACGCTATGTTGCGCTCGGCTCCTAAGTTTTTTGAATTAGCCAAGCGCATCATAGAAATAACCAATGACTGTGTATTGGTAGCACATAACGCTGATTTTGATTATCGAATTTTACGCACTGAATTTCGCCGTTTGGGTTATGATTTTAATGTAAAAACACTTTGCACAGTGGAATTATCCAAAAGATTATTGCCGGAACAAACATCACACAGTTTGGGAAAATTAGTTCGTGCACTGGGAATTCCAATGGCAGATAGACACCGAGCCAGCGGAGATGCTATGGCAACAGTAAAATTATTCAAAATGCTTTTGGACAAAGATTTAAATAAAGAAATAGTCGCAGCCCATATTAAATTTGAAATACAAAAAGGGATCGCTCCCAAATTGATGGATATTGTTGAAAGACTGCCTTCAAAAACTGGAATTTATTATATTCACAAAGAGGATGGTAGCTTGATTTTTATTGGCAAAAGCAAGAACATCAAAAAAAGAGTCAACCAACATTTTACGGGAATTACCAAAAGTGCCAAGAAAATTCAAAATGAAGTTTCGGTAGTAACGTATGAGGAAACCGGAAGTGAACTGATTGCCCAATTAAAAGAATCTCTTGAAATCAAAATCAACAGGCCTATTTATAACCGAATGTCTCCAAAAAGCAACTTTTCTTGGGCTGTTTATGCCGAAAAAGATGTCAATGGTTATCTGAATTTAAAATTACAAAAGGCAGATGGAAGAAAAAAAGAAATAAAATCATACCTCTCGTTACAAGAGGGAAAAGATGCTTTGTACCGCATAACTTCAAATTATCAATTATGCCAAAAACTGACTGGTATATACGAAACTAAAACGCATTGTTTCCAACACACCATCAGTGAATGTGACGGCGCTTGCATTGGAAAAATCACTTCCGAAGAATATAATTTACGGGTTCAAAATTTCATCGAAAAGAATTTGTTTGACAATAAAACTTTGGCCATTTTAGACAAAGGACGAACCATAACTGAGCGTAGCGTAATTTTTGTTGAAAATGGCGTTTATAAAGGTTATGCCTTCTATGATTTGAATTACCAAATTAATAACATCGAGATTTTAAAAAGTATTATTGTTCCGATGCAAAGCAATCGGGATACTCGAAATAATATTCAAAGTTATTTGAGAAAAGCCAAAGGAATTAAAATTGTAAATTTCAGATAATGGCGAAATACCTTATAACAGTTGTAGGTCCAACAGCTATAGGAAAAACAGCACTAAGCATAAATTTAGCAAAATATTTTAATTGCGACATCATTTCTTGCGACAGTCGGCAATTTTTTAAGGAAATGCAAATTGGAACGGCAGTTCCCTCAACCGAAGAATTGGCTGAGGCTAAACACCATTTTATCCAAAACAAATCGATTTTCGAGAATTACACTGTAGGTGATTTCGAAAAAAAAGCCATTGCCAAATTAGACGAATTATTTTTAACCAATGATTATGTCGTAATGGTAGGCGGTTCAGGTTTATACGTGGATGCTATTTTGAAAGGCTTTGACGATTTTCCCGAAGTTTTAGCGTCGGTTCGTTCAGCAGTAACTTCTAATTATGAAAAATCAGGAATTGAATATTTGCAAACCGAATTAGAAAAACGGGATCCAAACTATTTTTCAGTTGTGGTCAAGGAAAATCCACAACGAATGATGCGTGCCTTAGAAGTTTGTATCGGCTCAGGAAAAGCATATTCCTCTTTTTTAAACCAAAAGAAAAACACAAGAAACTTCACTCCTATTCTAATCGGATTACAAGCCGAAAGAAGCACGATTTACGACAGAATCAGCCAGCGTGTCGATATTATGATAAAGGAAGGTTTATTGGCGGAAGCAAAAGAATTATTTTCTCACAAAAATTTGAATGCACTGCAAACGGTTGGTTACCGGGAATTATTCCGTTATTTTGAAGGAGATATTTCATTGGAATTCGCCATAGAGGAAATCAAAAAAAACACCAAACGATTTGCCAAACGACAACTCACCTGGTTCAAAAGAAATGAAGGGATAAAGTGGTTTGATTATCTGACAAATAAGAACGAAGTCACAGATTATATAACAGCAATAATTCATAATTCATAATTCATAATTCATAATTCATAATTATTTATATGCCAATCTCACCAACTTTCACGTCCGTTTTTAGCAAAGATTGGGAAATCAATTTTACGCAATGTATGCCAAACGGGTATTTGAAATATACTGATTTGTGCAACATTTTACAATTGACAGCTGCGGCACATTCTGAAATTGGGGGAATCAGTTTTTCGGATATGCAGGAATTCAATCAGGCTTGGGTTTTGAGCAGAATGCGTGTTGAAATCGCGGATTTACCCAAATGGAAAGATACCGTAACCGTAAAAACATGGATCAACACACTCGAAAATTCCCGTTCTGTTCGTGCCTTAGAATTGTATGTGAATGGAAAAAAAATAGTGGGTTGCGAAACCTTTTGGGCCGTTTTTAATACTGAAATTAGGCGACCGGAAGCCTTGGCTTTGCCATTTGAACATTTTGAATTGTATCCAGAACACAAGGCAACCCAAAAAATCCTTTCTAAAATCAACCTCAAAAATGAAACCGAAATGGCATTTGAGAAAACCGTCGCTCTTTCGGATTTAGACATTGTAAATCACGTGAATAACGTGAAATACCTAGAATGGTGTCTGGATTTTTTTGATGAAAAATTGATTTTGAATCAACTTATTGAAAGTTTTGAAATGAATTTCTTAAAAGAATTATCGTTAAAAGACAAAGTTGTCATTCATGAAAATGTGAATAAGGATTCCATAATTTTCAGTATTACCAAAGAAGAGAAAACCTGTTTCGCCTTGCAACTGAATTTAAAATAAAAAAAGACTCCAATTTTCTTGGAGCCTTTTGATTATTATGCAGGTACTTTATTTTTTACCACTAATCTAAAACCTTCACCATGAATGTTTAAAATTTCTACATTTTTATCTGGCTTAAGGTACTTTCTTAATTTGGCAATATACACATCCATACTTCTTGAAGTGAAATAGTTGTCGTCTCTCCAAATTTTTGTCAAAGCCAACTCTCTTGGCATCAAATCATTTTCGTGAAGAATCAACATTTTTAATAATTCATTCTCTTTAGGAGATAATTTTATTGGCTCTTCATTATCATAAGTCAAAAATCTTAGTTTGGAATTAAGATGAAATTTACCAACTGTAAATTCAAATTGCGCGGGTTCCGCCTTAGTCGTAGAGGATTTTCTTTGAATTATGGCCTTAATTTTCATTAGTAAAACTTCGGAATCGAAAGGTTTATTCAAATAATCATCCGCTCCAGCTTTATATCCTTTCAACACATCTTCCTTCATGGATTTTGCAGTCAAAAAAATAATTGGCACTTCCTGATTTTTTTCCCTAATTTCTTTTGCCAAAGTATATCCATCTTTATAAGGCATCATAACATCCAAAATACATAAATCATAAGTGTCTTTTTTGAATTTTTCAAAGCCTTCCATTCCGTTTTTTGCTAAAGTGACATCAAAATCATTCAGCATCAAATAGTCTTTTAGCACCGCTCCAAAGTTCAAGTCATCTTCTACTAAAAGTATTCTTTTATTTACATTTTCCATATCTTAATTTATTAATGGTATTTTTATTATGAAGGTACTTCCTTTTCCCTTTTCACTTTCAACAAAAATCTGACCATTATGGTCTTCTATAATTTTTTTTACATAAGCCAATCCTAATCCGTGACCTTTAACATTATGTAAATCACCCGTATGCTCTCTGTAAAATTTTTCAAAAACTCTCTTCTGGGCAACCTTACCCATACCTAATCCCTTATCTTTTATTTTTATAACTGCAAAATCTTTCACATTTTCTAAAGAAACATCAATTTCAGGAACATCCGGTGAATATTTTATGGCGTTTTCCAAAATATTTACAATAACATTTGTGAAATGAACATCGTTTATTAAAACTGTGGTTCTATGAGCATTAAAATGTTTGGTTATTGTTCCGCTTCTATCTTCTAAAATTAAATGTACATGTTCAATCGCATCCTCGATAACCTCCTTGATGTTAAGGGATTCTTTGATGATGTTTAATTCTTTTTTCTCTAACTTAGAAATTCTCAACACATTCTCAACCTGGGCATGCATTCGCTTATTTTCATCTTTGATCATTTGCAGGTATTTAAATACCTTTTCCTTATCTTCTATTATTTTTGGATTTTTTATGGCATCTAAAGCCAAATTAATCGTTGCAATAGGTGTTTTAAACTCATGCGTCATATTATTAATAAAATCGGATTTTATTTCGGAAATATGACGTTGACGAATCAATTGGTTCAAAGCACTTGAATAAGCAATAATAATAATTAGTGTAAATATGATTGACAACAAAGTTATTCCAACAAGATCTGACAATAAGAACTTCTTTTTGTTAGGAAATATAACTAATAATTGGTATTTATTATTCCCTTCATTATCAGCAAAAATCGGAATTGAATACGATGTATTTTTATCGTATCTAAAACCTTCCGATTTCACTTCTGTGGCCAGTCCATTGCTGTAAATTCCAAACTCAAATGGAGTATTGACTCCATATTCTTCCAATTCATTTTTTAACAATTTATGCAAGGTGAATTTTGAAACCCGCTCTTGGATTGACATTGCTGAAGCAATATCTTTAAAGAAAATTTCAAACTGTGCGTTGTCCAAAATATCAAGGTTTCCCGATTTTTCAATCTTAACATCCGGAATCAAGTTTTGTTGAATACTGGAATTGTCAATTTTCTTATTGTTATAAACCTCAGTAACTCGCTTGGAATTAAAGCTTTTAAATTTTACACTATCTAATTTTTTATCAAAGAACGTAGGAGATATATTATAATCTTCAGAAATTATGCTATTTGAATATACGATTGTTTTATTGGTTCTATGATTCTTTTGAACGTAATAAAACTCTAGTAAATCATTTTTCTGTGGAATTTTTCCGGTGCTATCTTTATACTTATTGTATTTATCATAAAAACTGTATGCTTCTTGTTTTTGAAGTTTATTGGCAACATTGCCCATAACTTGTTTTACATGAAATTTAAATTGTTCATCATTGTTTTTTAACGAGGTATTAAACCAATATACTTGAACCAAAATTATCCCTATCAAGGATAAACTCATCAGTACTAGAAGTATTCTAAAAAAGAATTTATTCATCTATACAAAATTAGTATTTTAACAATATAATTAATAATAAATTAACCAAAGATTAACAACAAAGACTAAGATTATTGAATCTTCAAAATTTTAAGAATTTTACCTACTTCTGATTTTGTAATTTCAGGGTTTATATTTTCAATAACAAAGTCACTTTTACCAAGACGTTGGTCATCGGTCCATTGCATCTTTATTCTTTTTAAAACATTTTCACGAGAAGTTTTATCCCGCTGAATTACTCTTTCAATTCTCGTTTCCAATGGTGCAGTAACCGTTATAATTTTATCGCAATCTTTATAACTCCCACTTTCAAATAAAATTGCGGTCTCATAAATCACAAATGGGGAATTCTTATAATTCAAAATCCAATTACCAAAATGTTTTTTTACGGCAGGATGAATAATAGCATTGAGTTGTTTCAATTTATCGGAATTGCTAAAAACAATTTCAGCTAGCTTTTGACGATTTAAAA
>CAMBZB010000004.1 GCA_945872245.1 Flavobacterium psychrophilum | reverse complement strand
GGTGTTCGTCCTCCGGACTCGATTCGTCGCCTTTCTTTAGTGAAGCCTGTCTTTTTTAGACAGGCTTTCTTTTTTTATAGCTACGCCGTGTTCGCAAGCTCGGTTCTTTGCTTTTGCTTCACCTGTTCGGCGATGCCTCGGGTTTTTTGAAAAACCTGGTTTCTAATGAAATGAGTTTTTTGTTTGTAAGATGTGTGGAGGTTTTTCAGAATATTTGTTTTGCTTTTATGAATTCTTCCAGTACTCTGGTTTAGTCTCTTCGGTTCTTTGAAACCAATAATCTTCGGTGACTTTGTGTCCTGTCAATAAAATCAAAATTATCTCATTTTCAAATTAGTTTTTTATCAATTTATAATTGTATTTTTGCATCGTTTTTACAAGCCTATTAGCTTGTATTTATAACAATAAACAACAACTACAACAACAATACGAATGAGTCAAACTAAATATATTTTTGTTACTGGCGGTGTAACCTCTTCTTTAGGAAAAGGGATTATAGCAGCTTCATTGGCAAAATTATTACAAGCAAGAGGATATCGAACGACAATCCAGAAGTTTGATCCTTATATCAATGTTGATCCTGGAACATTAAATCCTTATGAACATGGAGAATGCTATGTTACTGATGATGGAGCTGAAACCGATTTAGATTTAGGTCATTATGAGCGTTTCTTAAATGTTCCCACTTCTCAAGCGAATAATGTGACTACGGGAAGAATTTATCTTTCGGTTATTGAAAAAGAACGAAGAGGCGAATTTCTAGGAAAAACGGTTCAAGTGGTTCCTCATATTACCAATGAAATTAAAGAGAGAATGCAATTACTTGGTAAATCGGGTGATTTTGATATTGTAATTACTGAAATTGGTGGAACTGTCGGTGATATTGAATCCCTGCCTTATATAGAGTCTGTTCGCCAATTAGTATGGGATTTAGGTGAAAATAATGCCATAGTGATTCACCTTACTTTGGTTCCTTATTTGGCTGCAGCCGGAGAATTAAAAACTAAACCTACCCAGCATTCCGTTAAAACCTTGATGGAAAGTGGTATAAAAGCGGATATTTTAGTTTGTAGAACCGAGCACGAAATTTCAGAGGAATTACGTAATAAATTAGCTTTGTTTTGCAATGTTAAAAGAGAAGCCGTGATTCAGTCTATTGACGCTTCAACAATTTATGAAGTGCCTAATTTGATGCTCGAAGAAGGGCTGGATGTAGTGGCTTTAAAGAAATTAGATTTACCGAAAAAGGCTGCTCCGGATTTGAGAAATTGGAATACTTTTTTACGCCGATTAAAAAATCCAAAACATACCGTAAATATTGGTTTGATAGGTAAATATGTTGAAATGCAAGATTGTTATAAATCAATTTTAGAAGCCTTTATTCATGCAGGTGCTGCCAATGAAACTAAAGTGAATTTAATTTCTATTCATTCTGAACATATCGATTCATCAAATGTTTCTGAAAAATTGAGCCAACTTGATGGAATTCTTGTTGCTCCGGGATTTGGAGAAAGAGGGATAGAGGGCAAAATAGAAACGATTCGTTATGCTCGTGAAAATAAAATCCCTTTTTTCGGAATTTGTTTGGGGATGCAAATGGCAATTATCGAATATTCGAGAAATATTTTGGGTTATGCCGATGCCAATTCGACCGAAATGAATCCTACAACGAAGCATCCTGTCGTAAATCTTATGGAAGAACAAAAAACCATTACCGATAAAGGAGGAACTATGCGACTAGGGGCTTGGAAATGTGATATAAAACCAGATTCTTTGGCATATAACATATACGGTTCCACTACCATTTCTGAGCGTCATCGTCATCGCTATGAATACAACAGCAGTTACGTTGATGTATTAGAAAAAGCCGGATTGAAAGCTTCTGGCCTAAACCCAGAGACGGGATTGGTCGAGATTGTAGAATTAGAAAACCATCCTTTTTTCATAGGGGTACAATACCATCCAGAATATAAAAGTACTGTTGCCAACCCGCATCCACTTTTTGTTAGTTTTGTTGGAGCTACAGTGAAGGCAAAGAAGAAATAAGTCACCTAGTCCCCGAAGGGGGAACAAAAGGCAGAAAATAATAGATGATAAGTAGTAAGTAATAACAATAAATAAACACATTCCGGACTCTATACGCTCTACTTAGCGGAGGGTCGGGGATAGGATGAAAAATAAAATAATGGAAGAAAAAAAATTAGACCTCAATTCGATTATTGGTTTCATATTGATTTTTGGAATTTTGATTTGGATTATGTATCAAAATCAACCTTCGGAGGCAACTATCGCAGCCGAAAAAGCAAAGAATGAAAAGGTAGAAAAACAAGAGAAAGCAAATCAGGTTGTTGCACCTCAAGCAGTGGCTGAACCTGTAATTGTTGCCGCAGGCGATTCCTTGCAATTGGCTAAAGCACAAAAAACCTTAGGTAGTTTTGCTTATTCCGCAACGCTTCCATCGGCAAGAGAGGGTTTTACAACTATCGAAAACGAATTGGTAAAACTTAAGATTGCAAATAAAGGAGGCTATATTGTCGAGGCTACTTTAAAAAATTTCGAAAAATTCAAGAAAGGTTCGGGTCAATTAGTGGAACTGATAAAAGACAATAATGCCGATTTAAACATTCAATTGCAAACTAGCGATAATCGCACCTTAAATACCAAAGACCTTTATTTCGAACCCACTTTTACAAAAGATGGGGAAAATCAAATGCTGTCAATGAAATTGAAGGCTGGAGCCAATGAGTTTTTAGAATATAAATATATTCTGAAACCAAACGAGTATATGATTGGTTTTGATCTTCGTTCTCAAGGATTAAACAAAGTATTGAATACGGCCAAACCTTTAGACTTGGAATGGAGTTTAAAAACCTATCGAAACGAAAAAAGTGTTTCCTATGAAAATCGTTACACTGAAATTTATTTTGAATACGAGGACGGAAAAATTGATTACGTAGGACAAGGAAATGACAAGGAAGAGGATTCAAATAAAACTACTTTTGTAGCGTTTAAACAACACTTTTTCTCAACGATTTTATTAACAGACAAACCTTTTGAGATATCAAAACTGCATTCTAATAATCTGGTTAATGATGAAACAATTGATACGGTTTATACAAAACAATTGAAAGCAAATCTTCCTTTGGCTTTCAGTAATGGCGAAATAGATTATAAAATGAGTTGGTATTTCGGTCCATCAGATTATAAAACATTGAAGCAGTACGATAAAAATCTTGAAAAAATTATTCCATTGGGTTGGGGAATTTTCGGCTGGATTAATATGTTTATTTTCATTCCATTGTTTGGGTTTTTAAGTACAACTTTAGGTCTGTCCTTGGGAATTGCAATCATCATTTTTACGATTTTGATTAAAATTGCCATGTCGCCTATTACGTTTAAATCATTTTTGTCACAGGCCAAGATGAAAGTTTTGCGTCCTGAAATAACAGAGTTGGGAGAAAAATTCAAAAAAGATGCGATGAAAAAGCAGCAGGAAACAATGAAGTTATACAACAAAGCGGGAGTTAATCCTATGGCGGGTTGTATTCCGGCATTGATACAAATTCCGTTTATGTATGCCTCGTTCCAGTTTTTTCCGTCAGCTTTTGAGTTGAGACAAAAAGGATTCCTTTGGGCAGACGATTTGTCTTCTTTTGACGAAGTAATAAAATTACCTTTCCATATTCCTTTGTATGGAGACCATATTAGTTTGTTTCCGGTTCTTGCCTCGATTGCCATTTTCTTCTATATGAAAATGACTTCGGGTGACCAACAAATGGCAGCTCCACAACAAGAAGGAATGCCGGATATGGCCAAGATGATGAAAATTATGATTTATGTTTCGCCAATCATGATGTTGTTCTTCTTCAATAGTTATGGTGCTGGATTGAGTTTGTATAACTTTATATCAAATTTGATTACCATAGGTATCATGATTGTTATTAAAAGATATTTTATCGATAGCGACAAGATTCACGCCCAAATCCAGGAGAACAAATTGAAAGAGCCCAAAAAACAAGGTAAATTTCAACAAAAACTTCAAGAAGTTATGGAACAGGCCGAAGCTCAAAAGGCAAAGGACAAAAAGAAATAAGCATTTTAAAATCCCGATATTTTCGGGATTTTTTTATTGGAATAATTTTTGAGATTGAAAATCGTTTGGAATTAAAAGATAGTTATGAAAACATATTATAAAAGTGGCATGCTTGTTTTGATTTTTTTGAATGTGTTTTGTATTCGGGCACAAAACAATTTCAATAAGTTAGACGAAAAGGGTAAAAAACACGGACTTTGGAAAGGGATTTATGAAGATACCAAAAATCCCAAGTATGAGGGTACTTTCGAACACGGAAAGGAAGTAGGTTTTTTTACCTTCTTTGATAATACAAAGACAAAAAAGGTCATTGCCACCAGAGAATTTAATCCAAAAGACAATTCGGCTTACACCATTTTTTACGATCAAAACAAGAACAAAGTAAGTGAAGGAAAAGTGGTCAACAAATTATTTGAAGGTCGTTGGAACTACTACCATAAAGCTTCAAAAGCCATAATGACAATCGAATATTATGCCAATGGTAAGTTGGAAGGGTTACGAAGTGTTTTTTATCCAAACGGAAAAATCGCCGAAGAAATAAATTTTAAGGACAACCTCAAAGAAGGTATTTGTAAAAGATATACTGAAAACGGAATTGTAATTGAGGAGTCTGCGTACAAGAACAACGAATATAATGGTACTAGCACTTTTAAAGATTCCGATGGGAACCTTATTTCAAAAGGAAACTTTGTGGACGGAAAAAAAGCGGGAGTTTGGCATTTTTACGAAAAAGGAAAATTGTCTAAAGAAGAGAATATGAGTTTTCCGCAAAGGACTTCAAAAATCAAAACCAATTAAGTTTTTCTTTACTCAAATTCTGTTGTAAATCTTTGTAACTTTGTGCTCTAGTAAAAAAAACGGTAATTGTTTAAAATGAAACGAGTTGTAGTAGGGCTTTCCGGCGGAGTGGATTCGAGTGTTGCAGCTTATTTGTTGCAGCAACAAGGCTACGAAGTTATTGGTCTTTTTATGAAAAATTGGCACGATGATTCCGTTACCATTTCTAATGAATGTCCATGGCTCGAAGATAGTAATGATGCTTTGTTGGTTGCCGAAAAATTGGGTATTCCTTTTCAAACCGTAGATTTAAGCGAAGCATACAAAGAGAAAATCGTGGACTATATGTTCAACGAATATGAAAAAGGGCGAACTCCAAACCCCGATGTACTTTGCAATCGAGAAATAAAATTCGATGTTTTCATGAAAATCGCTTTAAACCTAGGTGCCGATTATGTGGCGACAGGTCATTATTGCCGAAAAGGAGAAATAGAAGTCAACGGCAAGAAAGTATATCAACTTTTGTCTGGAGCCGACAACAACAAAGACCAATCTTATTTTCTATGTCAATTATCACAGGGACAATTGGCAAAATCCATGTTTCCAATAGGAGAATTAACCAAACCTGAAGTCCGTGAAATCGCTTTAGAATTGGATTTGATTACCGCAGAAAAGCGAGATTCCCAAGGATTATGTTTTATTGGAAAAGTGCGATTGCCTGAATTCTTGCAACAAAAATTGCAACCCAAAGACGGATTAATTTTCCAAATCGATAAAAACCATCCCGTTTATAATTTAGATAAACCAGAAGGTCTTTCTGTTGAAGAATCAATTGTATTCGACTCAAAAAAAATAGACTATACTCCAGAAATGGGAAAAATAGTTGGAAAGCATCAAGGCGCACATTATTTCACGACAGGACAAAGAAAAGGATTGAACGTTGGTGGAACAACAGATCCTTTATTTATAATCGCCACAAACGTGGTGACCAATACAATTTACACTGGATTAAGTAGTCAACATCCTGGATTGTTTAAAAGTGCCTTGTTTATAGAGAAATCTGAATTGCATTGGATTCGTACTGATTTGGCCTTGGCTAATGGTGAAATTATGGAAGTGATGGCGAGAATTCGTTACCGACAAACTTTGCAAAAAGCGACTTTACACCAATTTGAAAACGGAATGTACGTTGCTTTTGAAGAACCGCAATCCGCGATAACCGAAGGTCAGTTCGTAGCTTGGTATCTGGATGATGAATTAGTTGGTTCGGGAGTTATTTCTTAGATTCGTATTTTATTTCCAACCATAAATATGAAAAAAATCCATTTAATCCTTTTCTTGTTTATCACTTCTGCTGCCTTTTCCCAGATAGAAGACGCTTGGGTGTATTTTAAAGACAAACCAGATTCACAAACTTATTTCGATAGTCCTTTGACAATGCTCACGCAAAGAGCTTTGGACCGAAGAATTACTCAAAATATTCCTTTGGATATTTCAGACGTTCCAATTCATCAATCCTATATTGACCAGATTACAAGTTCTACTGGAATTACAGTCAAAGCCAAATCAAAATGGCTCAATTGTATTCATATTCGAGGCACGCAAGCCAATATTAATGCGCTGAAATTACTTCCTTATGTCGATCGTGTTGATTTTGCCAATCGTTTGCTTAACACAGCCAAAACAACTTCGGTACAACGGCTTAAATCTGAACCCATAAACAAGACTCTGGAAACCGCCGTCAATTTCAATTATGGAACATCTGACAATCAAATCAAAATGCTAAAAGGTGATTTGTTACACCAACAAAATTACACGGGTTCAGGTAAAATAATTGCTATTTTAGATTCAGGGTTTCTAGGAGTTGATACCGCGCAACCGTTTCAGAGATTAAGAGACAACAACCAAATTCTTGGGGGGTATGATTATGTAAATGAAAGCCCTAATTTTTTCGCATTAGATTCACATGGAACACTGGTTTTATCAACCATGGGAGGTTTTACAGACGGTCAATTAGTGGGAACCGCTCCAGATGCAAAGTATTATTTATTTATCACTGAAGATGCTGTTTCTGTATTTCCCTATTCAGAAAACCCTGTTGAAGAATCCAATTGGGTTGAAGCCGCAGAAGAAGCCGACCGATTAGGAGTAGATATTATAACAAGCTCTTTGGGGTATTTTGGCTATGATAATCCTAATTATAGTCACACCTATTCCGATATGACAGGAAACTCTGCCTTTGCTTCAAAAGGAGCTAATATCGCCTTTAGCAAAGGTATTTTAGTAGTTGCCAGTGCAGGAAATGAGGGTGGAACCTCTGAAAAACATATTGGAGTTCCCGCAGAAGCAACAAATGTTTTGGCTATTGGGGCGGTAAAAGCGGATAAAACGTATGCCGCTTTTAGCTCTATTGGACCGAGTTTTGATAATCGGGTAAAACCTGATGTAATGGCTCAGGGACAAGCATCAGTTTTATCCGATGTTTCAGGGACTATTACAACTGCAAATGGAACTTCATTTTCATGTCCGATACTCGCGGGAATGGTTGCTTGTTTGTGGCAAGCTTTACCCACAAAAACCAATCAAGAAATCAAACAATTAGTTATACAATCGGCTGATAAATTTTTTTATTTTGATCCAAATCCATTATTAAATGTGCGTAATAAATATGGTTACGGAATTCCCGATTTTAGTTTGGCTTTAGCGAATGGATTGTCGGTTTTAGATTTTTCTAAAAATGATTTCGTGGTTTTCCCCAATCCAACGAGTGATTCTATTTCGGTTGCTTTAGACCAAGGATTTGATACCGGAAATGTTGTTTTTTATACCGTTTTAGGGCAAAAAGTTTTGGAAAAAAAAGTCTCAACTCAATCTCCCGTTATTTCAATAAAATCCTTAGAAAAAGGGACTTATTTATATAAAATAGAATCAAACGGTTTTTCCAAGAGCGGGAAAATTGTAAAAAAGTAACATTCAAATACTCCGATGAATAAAGTCTGTCAGCTTTTCAAAATCAAATCCCAATTATTCAGGGAAGTGTGATTACAGAACTTAAATTCGCCAAAAATGATATTACAAAATCCAATTTCTAGATTCTAATTTTATTACTTTTGAAGGCATACTAATTTATAAATAATGGCAAAAATTAAAATAATTATTGTTCTGGTGTTTCTATGTGTCGGCTTGCATAAATCGTACAGTCAAACTTATAATTTTAAAACTTCTGGTTTTAGCGTTTTGGAAAAAGACCAAAAAGGAAAATGGGGTAAATGGTCTGACTTGGATTTGGTCAATATTTTAGTGAAATTGGATACCGATAAAAGTAGGATTGTTGTTTATTCCGAAGCCATTCAAGTATTTGAAATTATTGATTATCATTCCATTGAAGAAAATGAATCCGACTGCGTTTATTCTTTTACCTGTAAGGACAATAATGGTGACGATTGCACATTATCAATTATTACCAGAAAGAAACAGGGCAATAGAAAGCAGCTTTATATCAATTATGATAATAGAATTATTGTCTATAATATTTCCAATTTTAAACCTTAAAATTGTCTTATGAGAAATTTTTTTTTACTTCTTGCTTTTTGTCTTATTCTAAATACCCAAGCGCAACAACGTCCAAAATTGGTAGTTGGAATTGTTGTCGATCAAATGAAAATGGAATATTTATATCGTTTTTCGGATGATTTTTCTCCTAATGGTTTCAAGCGTTTGATGGGCAATGGATTTGTTTTTCATAATGCCCATTTTAACTATATGCCTACTTATACAGCTCCCGGACACGCTTCCATTTACACTGGAGCCACTCCATCGGTAAACGGAATTGTTGGCAATGAATGGTATAATAGAAAGTTAGGAAAATCGATGTATTGCACTGATGACGCTTCTGTAAAAACAGTTGGTAACGGAACGGATAAAGAAGGAGCGATGTCTCCAAAAAATCTCCAAAGCACGACCATTACCGATGAATTGCGATTGACAACCAACTTTAAAGGAAAAGTGATAGGGATGAGTTTGAAAGATAGAGGCGCCATTTTGCCAGCGGGACATTTTGCCAATTGGGCTTTTTGGTATAGCGGAACAGGAGCGTTTATTTCGAGCACATTCTATAATTCAGCATTGCCGGATTGGGTTACCCAATTTAATAATGACAAAAATTATATGTCCTATATAAATAAGGGTTGGAGTTTGTTGAAACCAGCTTCTGACTATAACGAAAGTTTGCCGGATGACAATCCGTATGAAGGTAAATTATACAATTCCGAAAAACCGGTTTTTCCGTACAATCTAATTCAAATGTATGATAAACACGGTCCAGAAATAATGCGTTTAACACCTTTTGGAAATAATTTATTGGCTGATTTTGCCAAAAAAGCCATAGAGAAAGAAGAGCTTGGAAAAGACAATATCACTGATTTCCTGACCGTAAGTTTCTCATCAACTGATTATGTAGGACACATTTTAGGACCAAGATCAATGGAATTGCAAGATACTTATTTACGATTAGACCTTACAATGGCCGATTTATTGGATTATTTAGACAAAACGGTTGGCAAGGATAATTATTTACTTTTCTTGACCGCCGACCACGCTTGTGCTGAAAATGCAAATCATCTGAAAGATTATAAGTACGATGTAAAAAATGTTCCAGCCAAAGATATTTCTAAAGGTATTAAAGAATTTTCCACTGCTACTTTTGGTGAAAATTTAGTAATTGAATATTCTAATTTTAATATTTATTTCAACAAGGAAACAATCAAATCTAAAGGATTAGAATTAGCTAAAGTAAAACAAACTTTTAAAGATTATTTGATGACCCAGGAGCAAGTAAAAAGAGTCTATAGTGAGGAAGATATTTTGGCTTCGACCGGAAATGATTATTATTTGAATTTAATAAATAACGGTTACGATGTTTCTCAAAACGGTGATTTGGTAGTGTTAGACAAACCAGGTTATATAGAATATGGAGTAACAGGAACTACTCACGGGACACCTTATGCTTATGATACTCACGCACCTTTACTTTTTTATGGTTGGAAAATTAAACCAGGGGAAAGTTTTGATAAAAAAGAGATTACCCAGATTGCGCCAACTTTAGCTTTCAAACTAAAACTCGAATTGCCAAATGGCACACAAAGCAAGGTTTTGGAAGAAGTTTTGGAGGAGAAATAGATTCTTTGGAGCTTTTTTAGATTTGACAACTTTCAAAAAGTTGTCAAATCTGCTATAATGATACATAAAAATCCAATTTCATTTTTCATTGAAATGGGATTCGGTATTTATTAAACTGTTGCCACTGTTGGTAACGGAATTTGATTTTTAAGTAAATCTTCAAAGGTCTCGTGCGCCCTAATTAAATGGCCTTCGCCATTGAGCCACAAAACTTCTGCAGGTTTGTATCGAGAGTTATAGTTCGATGCCATCGAGAAGCAATAAGCTCCCGCATTTCTAAAACAAAGAATATCACCTTCGTTAATTTCCGAAATTCTGCGATTGCTGGCAAAGGTATCCGTTTCACAAATATATCCCACAACAGAATAGAAACGTTCTTTTCCTTTTGGGTTGGATATGTTTTCAATATAGTGTTGCGAACCGTAAAACATAGGTCTAATCAAGTGGTTGAAACCACTGTCAATTCCAGCAAAAACGGTAGAAGTAGTTTGTTTTACCACATTTACTTTGGCTAAGAAATAACCAGCTTCGCTTACCAAGAATTTTCCTGGTTCGAAAATCAAGGTCAAATCCTTACCATATTCCTTACAGAAGGCGTTGAATCTTTTAGATAATTTTCTACCTAATTCTTCAATATCCGTTTCGATATCGTCTTTTTTGTAAGGCACTTTAAATCCGCTTCCAAAGTCTAAAAACTCTAGGTTTTTGAAGCTTCTGGCGGCATCAAAAAGAATTTCCGCAGCATATAAAAATACTTCAATATCCAAAATATCAGAACCTGTGTGCATGTGGATTCCAACGATATTCATTTTTGTGTTTTCAACAATACGAACCAAATGCGGTAGTTGATGAACAGAAATTCCAAATTTACTGTCGATGTGTCCTACCGAAATGTTGGCGTTTCCACCGGCCATTACGTGAGGGTTGATTCGAATGCAAACAGGAACGCTTGGATGTTTTGTTCCAAATTGTTCTAATATAGATAAATTGTCAATGTTGATTTGAACTCCCATTGCAGACACTTCTTCAATTTCTTCGAGAGAAACCCCATTTGGAGTAAAAAAGATTTGATCAGGTGAATATCCAGCATGAAGTCCTAGTTGAACTTCTTGGATAGAAACTGCGTCTAAACAAGATCCCATTTCTCTCAACAATTGAAGAATAGCAATGTTTGACAAGGCCTTCATGGCATAATTGATACGTAATTTTTCTACTTTAGAAAAAGCGCTTGTTAATCTTTTATATTGAGATTGGATTTTTGCTGCATCATATACGTATAGTGGACTACCGAATTGTTCTGCTAATTGTACTAAGTCTTTCGCTTGCATGGTAATATTTTTGGACAAATTTATTACTCTTTAGCGATACTCACAAGGAGAAAACTGAAAACTAACAAATTATAACAAAATGTTTCAAAATAAACATACATCGATATAATTATTGTTTTCTAAACAAAAAAAGCCCTTGAAAAAAATCCAAGGGCTTTATAAAAATATTTTATTACTATTTATACACTAGGCAAGTCTCCACCTTCTTTTGTTGGTAAATTACTAGAGCCCATTAAATAAATGTCTACTTGTCTAGCAGCTTCACGGCCTTCGGAGATTGCCCAAACGATTAAGGATTGTCCTCTTCTCATATCACCTGCGGTAAAGACATTAGGAACATTGGTTTGGTATTTGCCATATTCTGCTTTATAGTTGCTTCTGAAATCAAGTTCTAAACCTAATTGGCTGCTCAATGTTTTCTCAGGTCCGGTAAAACCTAAAGCTAATAAAGCTAAGTCACATGGCCATGTTTTCTCAGAACCAGGTACTTCTATTAATTCAGGACGTTGTCCAGGAACCATTTTCCATTCTACGTTAACTGTTTTTAGAGCGATTAATTTACCATTGGCATCTTTGATAAACTCTTTAGTGTTTATCAACCAGTTTCTCTCAGCACCTTCTTTATGAGAAGACGATGTCTTCAGTTGTAGTGGCCAATAAGGCCAAGGGGTGGTTTCGCTTCTCCCTACTGGAGGTTTAGGCATAATCTCAAAGTTAGTTACTGATTTTGCACCGTGACGGTTTGATGTGCCTACACAGTCAGATCCTGTATCTCCACCACCAATTACGATTACATCTTTGCCAGTAGCCATTACTTGATTTTCTACTTTTTGTCCAAAAACTACTTTAGTTTGTTGGGTTAAGAAATCCATTGCTTGAACCACTCCGTCTGCATCTGCTCCGGGAGTTGGCAAACCTCTTCTTTCCGTTGCTCCACCGCATAGTACGATGGAATCAAAAGCTTTTAAGTCGTTAATGTCATAGTTTACGCCAACATTAGTGTTTACTTTAAAAATAATACCTTCAGCTTCTAGAATTGCGATACGTCTGTCGATAATTCCTTTCTCCATTTTGAAGTTTGGAATTCCATAACGCAATAATCCACCAACAGTATCATCTCTTTCTAATACGGTAACTAAGTGCCCCGCTCTGTTTAATTGTTGTGCAGCGGCTAAACCTGCAGGACCTGAACCTACAACAGCAACTGTTTTTCCAGTTCTAGTTTTAGGGGGTTGCGGCTTAATCCATCCTTCTTTAAAGGCACGTTCTACAATATTTTTTTCTATATTTTCAATAGAAACGGGCTCTGCAATAATACCCAATACACATGCTTTTTCGCATGGGGCAGGGCATAGACGTCCCGTGAATTCCGGAAAATTATTTGTTGAATGGAGTATCCAAGAGGCTTTCTGCCACTCGCCTTGATGCACCATGTGATTGAAATCTGGAATCAAATTTCCTAGAGGACATCCACTATGGCAAAAAGGTATACCGCAATCCATACAACGGGATCCTTGTTTTGTAATTTCAGCTTCACTCAAAGGAACCGTAAATTCATTATAATGTCCTACACGTTCTTTTACGGCCGTATATGATTCATCTTCTCTTTCAAATTCTTTAAATCCTGTAACTTTTCCCATTGTAATTATGCTGTTAATTCTTGTAACAATTTTTCTTTTTCCAAACGTTTTAACGCTTTTTTGTAATCGGTAGGCATTACTTTTACAAATTTACCTAAGCTGTTTGTCCAATCAATTAATATCTCAGCCCCTCTATTACTATTGGTATAAAGCACGTGTTTAGAGATCAATGATTTTAAATCTTCGGCGTCAACTCCTTCTACCGTTTCAAAATCTATTGATTCTGTATTACACAAACCGTTTACAAATTGTTTTTCAGGATCATAAATGTAGGCAATGCCGCCACTCATTCCAGCAGCAAAATTTCTTCCTGTTTTACCTAAAACGACTACTTTACCACCCGTCATGTATTCACAGCCGTGATCACCAACTCCTTCAACAACAGCAGTTGCTCCAGAGTTACGAACGGCAAATCGTTCACCTGCAATACCATTTATATAAGCTTCTCCTTCGATTGCTCCGAATAAACAAACGTTTCCAACGATAACATTGTCTTCGGCAACGAATGTTGCTTTTGCTGGTTTCTTAATGATTAGCTTAGCTCCAGAAAGTCCTTTTCCTAAGTAGTCATTGGTGTTTCCTTCAACAGTAAATGTTAATCCGTGGGCACTAAAGGCACCTAAACTTTGACCAGCAGAACCAGTGAAATTCACGTTTAAAGTGTCTTCAGGTAAACCAAGATATCCATATATTTTAGAAATTTCATTACTTATGATTGCACCAACAGAACGATTAGTATTGTTAATAGGATAATTCAATATCATTTTCTCTTTACCATGAATCGCACGGTGAGAGTCTTTCAATATTTGAAAGTCAATTACGTTTCCTAAGTTATGATCTTGTTTTTCAGTATTTCTAAGAATTTTTTCTCCATATCCAACAGGCGTATGTAATATAGACGATAAATCAAGACCTTTTGCTTTATACTGCGTTATTGCTTGATTAGAATTAATTTTGTGAGTTTGCCCCACCATTTCATCTAATGTTCTAAAACCTAATTGCGCCATAATGCATCTTAATTCTTCCGCAACATAGTAGAAGAAGTTAATAACGTGTTCCGGCGTTCCCTTAAAGTTTTTACGCAACTCTTTGTCTTGGGTTGCAATACCAACTGGACAAGTGTTTAAGTGGCATTTACGCATCATAATACAACCCGAAGCTACAAGTGGTGCTGTTGCGAAACCAAATTCTTCGGCTCCCAATAAAGCGGCAATAGCCACATCACGACCCGTTTTTAATTGTCCGTCACATTCTACAATGATTCTGCTTCTTAGGTTATTTAAAACCAAAGTTTGCTGTGCTTCGGCTAATCCAAGTTCCCAAGGTAATCCTGCGTGCTTTAGCGAAGTAAGTGGCGAAGCCCCAGTTCCTCCGTCATAACCAGCAATTAAAACTACATCTGCTTTTGCTTTTGATACGCCAGCAGCGATAGTTCCAACACCTACTTCAGAAACTAATTTCACGTTGATACGAGCTTCTCTGTTGGCATTTTTTAGATCAAAAATTAATTGGGCTAAATCTTCTATTGAGTAAAAATCATGGTGAGGCGGTGGTGAAATCAATCCAACATAAGGTGTTGAATTACGTGTGGCAGCAATGTAAGGATCTACTTTTTCGCCAGGCAATTGTCCGCCTTCGCCAGGTTTTGCACCTTGAGCCATTTTTATCTGAATTTCTCTTGCATTAGACAAATAATGAGAAGTAACACCAAATCGTCCAGAGGCAACCTGCTTAATTGCCGAGTTACGACTGTCTCCATTAAGGTCAGGTTGAAAACGGTTTCTATCCTCACCGCCTTCTCCAGAATTCGATTTTCCACCAATACGATTCATGGCAATAGCCAAGTTTTCGTGTGCTTCTTTGGAAATCGAACCAAGAGACATAGCACCAGTTTTGAATCGTTTTACGATTTCGGTCCACGGTTCTACCTCAGTCAACGGAATAGGATCAAGATTTGTAAATTCGAATAAACCACGAATGGTCATTAAACTTTTTGCTTGATCATTTATAGCTTTTGCATATTCATCATAGCTAGTTTGATCACTCAATCGAACCGCTTGTTGTAATTTAGCAATTGTGGTAGGATTAAACATGTGTCTTTCCCCATTACGTCTCCATCTATATTCACCACCAATGTTTAATCCCAATCTGTTTTGGATTAAAGTATCTGGGTAGGCATATTTGTATCTTTCATTAATTTCTTTTTCAATTTCATACAGTCCAATACCCTCAATTCTTGAAGTAGTGTATGGAAAATATTTTTGAACGAACTTAGAATTGAAACCTACAATTTCAAAAATTTGCGAACCCCTATAGGAATGTAAAGTAGAGATTCCTATTTTATTCATAATTTTTAAAATCCCATAACCAATGGCTTTATTGAAATTGTGAACCGCCTTTTCTTCATCGATACCAGTAATAAATCCTTCTCTTACTTGAACACGGATGATTTCATTTACCATATAAGGATTGATGGCACTTGCTCCATATCCAAAAAGAGTAGCGAAGTGATGTGGCTCTCGTGGCTCGGCAGATTCAATGATAATATCAAAATAAGATCGCTTACGTAAACGATTCATCTGATGATTTATGTAAGAACATGCAAGTAAACAAGGTATAGGAGCCAAATCTTTGGCAACACCTCTGTCGGATAAAATAATGATATTAGTGCCTCTTTCTATTGCTTTTGTAATTTGAACAATAATAGCTTCCAAGGCATCTTCCAATCCATTTAACCCTTTGGCTTTTGGATATAATATTTCAATAGTTTCTGCTTTGAAGTTATCTACCGAAATATTTCTTATTTTTTCTAAATCTTTGTTTGAAATTACAGGATTCTGAATTCTTAATTTTCTGCATTGCTCACTTGAAATGTCAAAAATATTTCTGTCTTGGCCTAACGCCAAACTAATATCAGTAACGATTTCCTCACGAATCCCATCTAATGGAGGATTGGTAACTTGCGCAAATAATTGTTTGAAATAATTATAGATTAATTGTGGTCTGTCTGATAAAACGGCTAATGGTGTATCTGTTCCCATTGAGCCTAATGTTTCTTTACCACTTTGAGCCATTGGAGTAATAATGTCCTGAATATCCTCTAATGTATAATTAAACAAACGTTCTCTCGTGGCTAAATCTGTAGTTTCAATAGAACAAACTTCTGATGTACTTGGTACGTCTTTTAAATTTAATCTATATTGATTTAACCATTCCTGATAAGGTCTTTCAGAAACAATTTTGCTTTTGATTTCTTCGTCATTAATGATGCGTCCTTCGTTCATATCAACCAAGAACATTTTACCTGGTTCTAATCTACCGTGGCTTTCGACATCTTCAGGAGCTATTGCTACAACACCAATTTCGGATGCCATGATCAATTTTCCACTCTTGGTTACCGTATATCGTGAAGGTCTCAAACCATTACGATCCAATAAGGCACCCACATAATCACCATCTGAAAACGGAACAGAGGCAGGACCATCCCAAGGCTCCATAATACAGGCATTATATTCATAGAATGCTTTTCGTTCTGATGACATAGTTTGGTGTTTTTCCCATGCTTCAGGAATCATCATCATCATCACTTCTGGCAATGATCTGCCGGTGTGCATCAACAATTCTACTACCATATCCATAGAGGCTGAATCCGACTTTCCTGGAATAATAATTGGAAATAATTTTTCAATTTGCGGACCAAAAACATCGCTCTTCATGATTTCTTCCCTAACGCGCATTCTACTTACATTTCCGCGCAAAGTGTTGATTTCCCCATTTTGGCATATATATCTAAAGGGTTGGGCTAACTCCCAAGAAGGCATTGTATTGGTAGAAAAACGTTGGTGTACTAATGCTAATCGCGTTACTAAATCAGTTTGCTGTAAATCAATGTAATACGGACCAATGTCTTCGGGCATAATAATCCCCTTATAAATAAGCGTAGTAGTTGAAAAACTAGGGATATAAAAATAAGAGCTCTCAGATATTTTAGAATTGATAATGGTGTGTTCTGTTATTTTACGGGCCGCATAAAGCTTTGCTTTGAATGTGGCATCGTCAATTGGTTCGCTTTTCCCAACGAAAATTTGATCAATTCTTGGTTCAGAAGCGGCGGCTATTTGTCCTAATTGTGAAGAATCTACAGGAACTTCTCTCCATCCTAAAATGGTTAATCCCTGACCTTTGATTTCTTTTTCGAATGTTTTTTTACAAAAAACATATTGATTTTCATTTTTTGGTAAAAACACCATTCCAACGGCATATTCACGAGCTTCCGGAAGCTTGAAATCACAAACCCTATTGAAATATTCGTGAGGGATATCAATTAATAGCCCGGCTCCATCACCAGTTTTTCCATCCGAGCTAACACCTCCACGATGTTCCAGTTTTACAAGGATTTCTAATGCGTCGTGTATGATTTGATTTGTTTTTTCGCCTTTAAGGTTACAGATAAACCCAGCCCCACAGTTTTCATGTTCAAATTCTGGCAAATAAAGACCTTGTTCTTTAATTTTCATGCTTATTAATTTTTATGCAAAAATAAAGATTTCATTAATTATAATGAATTGAAAACATCATAAGACATCTATTTTTATAGTAATAGCAGAAAAATGTATATTTATTAATGATATAAACAATCTTATAGATTCAAATTGATAAATTGATAATTCATTTTGATTTTTTTAATTTAATTTAAGATAATAACATTCAATTTCTACCTTTTATTTTTTGTTTCAATCGATATAGCAGATTCTAATATAATTTTTGGGACTTAAAATCTAGTTTATAAATAGTTGGGGAGTGCACATTAAAATTTAAGGGCTAATTTTTCTTTAATCAAATTTAAAGACAGCCTTTATTATCAAAAAAGATTTTAGTTTTAAGATGAATTGTGTTATTTTTGCCGCACTTAATTTCTGGAATACATTCAGAATCTTGTCAAATACCTCAATATGGATATACACGAATACCAAGGAAAAGAAATACTTGCCAGCTATGGCGTAAAAGTGCAACGTGGCTATGTGGCGAATAATCCACAAGAAGCAGTTGCTGTTGCAAAACAATTGACTGCTGAAACGGGAACAGGATGGCATGTTATTAAAGCCCAAGTTCATGCTGGTGGACGTGGAAAAGGGGGTGGGGTGAAACTTGCTAAAAACCTTCAACAAGTTGAAGATATATCTGGTCAAATCATCGGAATGCAATTGATTACACCGCAAACATCTGCCGAAGGAAAAAAAGTGCACAAAGTTTTGGTCGCTGAAGATGTTTATTATCCTGGTGAAACGGAAACTTCGGAGTTTTATATGTCGGTTTTATTAAATAGAAGTAAAGGTCGCAATATGATTATGTATTCTACCGAAGGTGGAATGGATATTGAAGAAGTGGCAGAACATACTCCACATTTAATTTTTACCGAAGAGATTGATCCAACTGTTGGATTACAAGGTTTTCAAGCCAGAAGAATTGCCTTTAATTTAGGACTTTCTGGAAATGCTTTCAAAGAAATGGTTCAGTTTGTTGATGCTTTATATAAAGCATATATAGGTTCTGACGCTTCGATGTTTGAAATTAATCCCGTTTTAAAAACTTCAGATAATAAAATTATTGCCGTTGATGCCAAAGTAAATTTGGATGATAATGCTTTATACCGTCATCCGAAATTAGCTGAAATGCGTGATGTTCGCGAGGAAAATCCAATCGAGGTTGAAGCAAAAGAAGCGGGTCTTAATTATGTGGATCTTGACGGAACCGTAGGTTGTATGGTAAATGGAGCTGGATTGGCCATGGCAACGATGGATTTAATAAAATATGCAGGTTTTGAACCAGCAAATTTCTTGGACGTTGGTGGAACTGCCGATGCAAAACGTGTGGAATTAGCTTTCCGTATCATTTTGAAAGATCCAAATGTAAAAGCAATTTTGATTAATATTTTTGGAGGAATCGTTCGTTGTGACCGTGTGGCGCAAGGAGTTGTTGATGCTTACAAAAATATGGGTGACGCTATTAAAGTGCCAATCATAGTTCGTTTGCAGGGAACCAATGCAGTTATTGCAAAAGAACTAATTGATAATTCAGGAATGCCAATTTTATCAGCTGTAGAATTTCAAGAAGCAGCGGACCAAGTAAAAGCGGCACTTTCGTAATTAAAGAAATAGTTATAAGATAAAAATCCTGAGCTTTCACTCAGGATTTTTTGTTTGCAATTTCTTGTATATTATCAGACTCTATAATATGAAATCCTTTGTTGTTCTTTTGGGCAATGATAAACATAGCGTTAGCAACAGCCTCACTCTGTATGGGTTTGTATTTTCTTAAATTGCCGATAAGCAAAAATGAAAAAAGTTTCATAAAAAAGGTGCCGATTTTTTCTCCCACTCTAAATTCGGCTCGATTTCCTAAAAGGAGGGAAGGTTGAAATACGGAAACACTTTCTAAGGGACATTTTTTGATAAAATCTTGAATTTCCCCTTTTGTTTTTAAGTAAAAATTTGAGGAATTAGTGTCAGCGCCAAGAGAGGAAACAATCAAGAATTGTTTGACTTTGTTTTCAAGGGCGATTTTAGCAAATTGCTGGGGGTATTCAAAATCTACTTTTCTGAAAGCCTCCTGGCTCCCGACATTTTTTATGGTCGTTCCAATGGTACAAAAGAAATCATCACCAACGACTAATTCCCGATAAGTTTCCGGTCTATCAAAATCGATGATATGTTGCTTTAATTTCGGGTGCTGAATACCTGAATCTCTTTTGACAAAGGCAATTACTGTTGAATATTCCTTACTTTCTAAAAGAAGTTCTAAAAGTTGGGAACCGATCAATCCAGTGCTGCCAATAATCAAAGCCGTTCTTCCCATTATGATTTTTTGTTCTTCCCGAAATTAAATTTTACTTTTTCTACCACCTGTATTTTGTTATTCCCTTTTGGGAATTCTTTTTTGGAAGTTCTTTTTGCGGCGGGTTTCGATTTAGAGGGGGCTTGATCTCCTCTTGCTCTGTCTTCGTCTTTTGGTTTTGCCTTAAATTCTGGTCTGTCTTTCTGACCTTCTTTTGCGGGTATTTGAGCTTTATGTTTAGCTAAAACGGCCGTTGGGTTCTTAGGATTTTCCTTTGTACCACGGAGGTGAATAACCAAGCCATTTAGGAAATTCCGTAACACTTGGTCGCCACATTCCACATAATTAGGGTGGTCTTCGGCGCGGAAAAAAGCACCTAATTCTGATTTTGAAATTCTAAAATCTACTAATTCTAGTATTTCAACTATTTGATCGTCTCGTAACATCAAGGCAACACGTAGTTTTTTGAGGATATCGTTATTTGTCATTGTTATATATTTTGTTTGTAAAGATAGATTTTTTTGAGCCTTAAGTGATTATATTTTATCCTGCAACACTTTGATATCATCTCGCAATTTTGCGGCTTGCATAAAATCCAAGTCTTTTGCGGCTTTCTCCATTGCTTTTCGTTTCTCGCGAATCCGTTTTTCAATTTCAGGTTTCGTAAGGTATTCCGCGGTGGGTTCCGCGGCTATGGAAGCAGTGTAGCCCAATTCATAATCTACCAAAGGATTTTTGGTAAAGGCACTCTCTATTTTCTTGTTTAATGCTTCTGGAACTTGATTGTTTGCAATGTTGAAATTAATTTGTTTGGTTCTTCGATAATTGGTCTCGTCAATGGTTTTTTGCATACTCGCCGTAATTTTGTCGGCATACATAATTGCTTTTCCGTTGAGGTTTCTCGCAGCTCGGCCTATGGTTTGGGTTAATGAACGATGGCTTCGTAAAAACCCTTCCTTGTCGGCATCGAGAATGGCTACTAGGGAAACTTCCGGTAAATCCAATCCTTCACGCAGTAAATTCACGCCAATCAGAACATCGAACAGTCCTTTTCGCAAATCCTGCATAATTTCAATACGTTCCAATGTATCCACATCGGAATGGATGTAACGACACCGGATGGAAACTTTGGTCAAATATTTGGCCAATTCTTCAGCCATTCTTTTGGTTAAAGTAGTAACCAAGACGCGTTCGTCAATCTCGGCTCGTACCTGAATTTCCTCAATCAAATCATCTATTTGATTTAAACTCGGACGAATTTCAATAATGGGATCCAACAACCCGGTTGGTCGAATGACTTGTTCGATATAGACACCATCCGTTTTCTGCAATTCATAATCGGCTGGCGTTGCTGAAACATAAATGACCTGGTTTTGCATCGCTTCAAATTCCTCAAATTTCAAGGGACGATTGTCCATGGCAGCTGGGAGGCGGAAACCGTATTCCACCAAGTTTTCTTTTCGGCTTCTGTCGCCACCATACATGGCGTGCACTTGTGAAAGCGTGACGTGACTTTCATCGACCACCATCAAGAAATCTTTGGGAAAATAATCCAATAAACAGAATGGTCTAGTGCCAGCTTCCCTTCCGTCGAGGTAACGGGAATAGTTTTCAATTCCAGAGCAATAGCCCAATTCGCGAATCATTTCCAAGTCAAAATTGGTGCGTTCTTCCAGTCTTTTGGCTTCGAGATGCTTGCCTATTTCCTTGAAATAATCGACTTGCTTGACCAAATCCTGTTGGATTTCCCAAATCGCGTTTTGCAACACATCAGGCGAAGTCACGAACATATTGGCGGGATAAATCGTGAGTTGGTCGTGTCGTTCAATTACTTTGGAAGTCTTGACATCAAAGGCCTCGATTTCTTCAATTTCATCCCCAAAGAAATGAATTCGAAACGCCTCGTCGGCATAACTGGGATAGACTTCGAGCGTGTCGCCTTTGATTCGGAAATTTCCCGGATTGAAATCGGCTTCGGTTCTGGAATATAAACTTTGAACCAAACTATGCAATAATTTGGTGCGGGAAATAATTTGGTTTTTCTCGATGGCAATGACATTCTTTTGGAATTCAACTGGATTTCCAATACCATAAATACAAGAAACCGATGCCACGACAATAATATCTCTTCGCCCCGAAAGTAGGGAAGAAGTAGTGCTCAAACGCATCTTTTCTAGTTCTTCGTTGATGGATAAATCCTTTTCGATGAAAACGCCGGTAACGGGCATAAAAGCCTCGGGCTGGTAATAATCGTAATAAGAGACGAAATATTCCACGGCATTATTCGGAAAAAACTGCTTGAATTCCGAGTACAATTGCGCCGCCAAGGTTTTGTTGTGTGCCAAAATCAAGGTAGGTTTTTGCACTTCTTGAATGACATTGGCAACCGTAAAAGTTTTTCCTGAACCGGTAACTCCAAGCAAAGTTTGATAGCGTTCGCCAGCTTCAATTCCATGCGCTAATTTTTCAATAGCTTGCGGTTGGTCGCCTTTGGGCTGGTAATCGGAGATAACTTGAAATTTCATTTAATCTTTTTCAGAATCGCAAAGTTACAAAGGAAATCAAGAAAAAAGAGTTTAGAAAAACTTAAAACTTCCAATTCTTCTGTTGCGCTTCCGTTTGGAAAGTCCAGGCCAGTATTCGGCTGGTTTTCTGACCTTGAGCCATATTGATTGTCTTTACATCGGCTATATTTACTTTGTTTAACGTTTTGTAAAAACTCGACAGATTCTCTTTCTTGGAAACTAAAGTCGTAAACCAAAGGCATTGCATGGGGTATTTGGCACTTTCGAAAATCATTTGTGTCACGAAGCCAGATTCGCCACCTTCACACCATAATTCGGCGTTATGCCCTCCAAAATTAAGAACAGGGGTATTGGTTCTAGTATTTTCGAGATTGTTGATTTTACGAATGGATGCTTTTGTTGCTTCTTCTTGGGAGTTGTGAAAAGGGGGATTGCAAATCGTGAACGAAAATCGATCTTCGGGCGTGATGATGTTTTTAAAAATAAAACGCGATTCAGTTTGCAATTGCAAACTGATGGGATCTATCAATTTTGGGTTTGCGTCAATGATTTTTTTGCAGTTTTGAATGGCTTTTTCATCTATTTCAGTGCCAACAAATGACCAACCATAAACGGAGTTTCCTAATATGGGATAAATACAATTGGCACCGATGCCAATATCCAACACTTGAACATTTTCACCTTCTGGAATTATTCCGTTATTGTTGGAAGCCAATAAATCGGCGATATAATGAATGTAATCAACTCTTCCCGGAATGGGTGGACACAAATAATCTTGGGGAATATCCCAATTTTGGATGTCGTAATGGCCAATTAATAAGGCTTTATTGAGTGCTTTTACGGCTTTTGTATTGCTGAAATCAACAGTTTTGATTTGATATTCGTTGATATCCACAAATTGTTGAAGTTCAGGACAAGTTGCAATTAATTGTTCAAAATTATATCCCAATCGGTGTTGGTTTCTGGGATGTAAATTCGTTTTTTCGGTAATCTGTTTCAGTTTCATTTTTTGAATTCAGACAGCAAAGATAGTTGATTTATAGCGATTTCAGAATGCAGATTTCATATAGCAGTATGCAGGTGGCAGAATGCAGATTGATTTTGGTAAATAACAGATTTTAGACTTTTTATCATAGTTTAAAAAAGGTGCTATTTTGATATATAGATTACTTCATTGTCAGTTTGAGCGCAGTCGATAACATGCTCTTTAGTATCTCGATTTTAGAGTGTCTTTAGCTTAGACGAAAGTCTCGATGTGACAAATTTGCTGTCTCTGAAAACTGAAAACTGCAATCTGCAATCTGAAGACTAATCCCAACATTCCATCAATAACAAATCGCCTTCTTCGTGTGCTATGGTGACCATTCCATCTATAATTACGTGATTGCTACTTCCGGTTCTGTATCCCATGGTTAGGGTTTCGTTTGCTAATGGGTAAAATAGATTTTCGGAATGGACTCCTGTAACGTTTCCAATCGGGATGAGAGAAATAGGGGTATTGGCAGGATACCATTTTTCGAATTTTTTGGGCAATAAAAAGACTTTTGAATGGTCGTCTAGTACCACGATTTTCAATAAATCCCGGTATCGAGTAATATTTGTCAAGTTTGTTATGGTGTGATCAGCCCGTTTTCCGGTGGCCCAAACCACGTTTGCAGCAGGAATTTTTCTTTCTATAAGATAATCGAAGGCTTTCTCTAAATCGGTTTTGTTTTGGTCTGGCGTGTGGACAATTTCTAATGGAAAATGCGTTTCTTTATAATAATTGGCATCGAAACCGCGGTCGAAATCACCCAACAACACATCGACTTTTATGCCCAATTCCAAAACGCGCTCCATGGCGGAGTCCAACACAATAACCAAAGGCGACCATTCGAGTAATTGTCCCAATAATTCGATATTGCAGGAAGCACCGTTAGCAATAATTAAAGCGGGTTCTTGGTCATCGCGGACAATATGGTGTGAAGACATTTGATTTCAGATTTTTGATTTCAGAATATAGAATTCAGATTTTTTGTAAATGTATGAAAAATCCAAAAATCAGAAAGAATTAGCTCTTTATTGAATGACATAATTTGTAACATCAACTTCACTCAAAGAAAAATAACCTAAAGCATAATTTGCAGCATCAGTTGAGTTGACAATATTTCCTCTAACGGTTGCAGGAGGAGTTTGAAAAGGACTTCCACCTGCAGAACTATTGGCTATGGATATGATTTTGTTCATATAGTTGTAATAGGCTTCTGAAATTCCGTAATGAGTGATAACAATATTGGTTCCTTGTTTTAAATCCTCGTCACTAAATCTCCAAGATTTTTGATTTCCGTTTGTGAACTTATCACCGATAACTTGAAAACTGGGTGATTTATAAATTTCAGGCATAAACTTCACCATATAGAAATTTTCAGCGATTGGATCTTTAAAATAAACTTCGATTCCATAATCCTTGCCCGAAAAACCACCATCGTTCTTTGGTTTAATCTCATCTATGGCAGTTACGGATTGCATGGTTTCGGTTGCAGTGTAGGTTTCGTCGTTGTAGATAACGGTCAAAGTATAGGTTTCTCCAATTATAGGTGTGAAATCATCGCAAAGGTATTCTCCTGCATTTTGCCCTTCTGAGAATGTCCAACTGGCATTTTCGCTGTTTTTTATGGAAACAATAGCGTCGGATACCTTTGGAACCAAATTGCCATAAAAATCAGTTGTGGTGGATAAAATAATTTTTTGAGGAGACTTCTCAGTTTGTTTATTCTGCCAATTTATGGCGGCATCAATTACTAAACGGGGTTTAGTAGTATCCAAATTGACATTGACAACTTCTTCACAACTCAAGAAGAATAGTGTGAAAACGATTAGCGAAATATATTTTGAGATTTTCATAATTTTAGAATTTGAAATTATAACTTACGGATGGCACTGCTCCGAAAATGGACAACTTAACGGCTTCGTTTGCACCAGAGGTCTGGTTTTCCCTGAAGCTAATGGAAGCTGCGTTTTTTCGATTGTAAATATTGTAAATGCTAAATACCCATTCGCCTTGCCATCCTTTTCTTTTAGTGGGTTTAGGAATGTAAGTTGCTGAGATGTCTAAATGGTGGTATAAAGGTAGGTTGTTTTTGTTTCTTGGGCCATAGCTTGGAACAACGATTCCTTGATATTCATATTGGCCGTCCGGAAAAGTAACCGGTTGGCCTGACTGAAGAATGAAGTTGCCTCCGAAGGACCATTTTGGATTTAAACTATAATTGGCCGTTACTGCCAAATTATGTAATTTGTGATAGCCCGATTTGTACCAATTTCCGTTGTTGATTCCGGATTCAGTTGGAGTTCTGCCTGGAGTTTGTTGTTCGGAATTGGATAACGTATAAGCAATCCAACCGTTGATTTTTCCGGTATTTTTGCGAAGCATTAATTCTAAACCATAGGTTCTCAATTGACCATTGAGCACGACTTGTTCGATGGCGTTGTTCGCAATTAAATCTGCGCCATCAATGTAGTCAATTCTGTTTTTTACTTTTTTGTAAAAACTTTCAATTTCTAAAGAATACATGTCGTCCTTGAAATTTCTAAAATAGCCAATAGCAACTTGATCTGCGATTTGAGGTTTTATGTATTGGTCGCTCGGGGTCCAAATATCCAATGGAGTGGGTGAGGCCGTGTTTGAAACTAACTGCAGGTATTGCACCATTCGATTGTAACTCATCTTTATCGAAGATTTTTCGTCTAATACGTAAGAACTCGAAAAACGCGGTTCCAAGTTCGAAAAGGAAGTGATTACTTCATTATAACCATAAGGTTTAGTTTCATTTGGAACTCCTTTTTCGTAAATTTTGAATTGGTCATTAAAAGTGACTGCTTGATTGTCTTTGTATAAATTTATAGTTGAAGCTCCCAATCTGTAAAATATACTGTAGCGTAAGCCATATAAAAAAGACAATTTTTCAGTAGCTTGATGTTCTGCTTCTGCATAAAGTGAAGGTTCAAAAGCATTTTTTTTATCTAGTTGACTGAAATTGATGCTTGAAGCTTCATCTATTGGTGCAATTGTTCCAGGATTGAATTTATAATAAATAGAATTTAAACCAAAATTCAATTTGATTTTGTCATTCATATAGTATTTTAAATCGTATTTCAAATTAAAGTTTTTAATGCTCGATTGCCAATCAAAACCGACAGAGGTAATGGTTAATCCATAATAATAATCACTAAAAATAGCGGAAACATTAGAAAATAATCGCTCTGAAAATATATGATTCCATCTTAAATTGAAGGTGCTGTTTCCGTATGTGTTTTGAAACTGTTCGCTTATATTGAAAAAATCCCTTCCAAAATAACTTGAAATATAAAGGCTGTTGTTGTCGTTTAATTTGTAATTAAATTTGGCATTCAAATCATAAAAGGAAGCCGAGTTCTTATTATCTGCCAGTTTAAGGAACAAGTGGGCATAAGATGTTCTTGCTCCGATAAGGAATGAGCCTTTATCTTTTACAATTGGCCCCTCCGCTAATAGACGGCTGGAGATTAAGCCAACACCACCATTTATATGAAAGGAGTTGCTATTCCCTTCTTTTTGGTAAATATCCAAAACAGATGAAGCTCTTCCTCCAAAACGAGCTGGAATACCGCCCTTATATAACTTTAAATCTTTGATGGCGTCCGGATTGAATACAGAGAAAAAACCAAAAACATGGGACGAATTGAATATAGTTGCTTCATCCAATAAAATTAAATTTTGATCTGCGCCACCACCACGAACATTAAATCCGGATTGTCCTTCACCGGCACTTGTAACTCCTGGAAGCAATAAAATAGATTTTAAAATGTCCGTTTCACCTAAAACCACAGGCATTTTTTTGATGGTCGATATGGATAGTTTGTTTACACTCATTTCGGGTTTTCGGATGTTGCTTGTTTTCTTTTCCGTAATGACAACTTCCTGCAAAACACTTTCACTGCCGATAAGTTTGAAATTATTTTTAATGTTTTGGTTTAGACTTACCGTTTCTTCAATAGTTTGATAACCTAAATAGGTAATTTTGATTTTATAAGTTCCTTTTGGTAACGTGAGTGAATAAAACCCGTATTCATTGGTAGTTACACCGGTTTTTAATTCGGGTATTGAAATATTTACTCCAATCAAGGTTTCATTACTGCCGGCATCGGTAATGGTTCCGCTTAACGTAAATTTTTGCTTCGCTGTTTCACTAAAACTCCTGTCCTGGGAAAAGGAAGGTAAAGCAATTAAAAAAAATAGGAATAAGGCAATAATTTTCTTTGAAATCATTTCTAAAATTTTAGGATGTAAATTTCGTTAAATAAAATGCAATTGGAGAGTAACAAATGTTAAAATGTTGTATAGATAAAAAAAGGCAACTGATTTCAGTTGCCTTTTTAATGGTAGTATTGATTGCAAAAATCAGATTAGGCGATTTTCGCTAAAATTGTATTGAAGGTTTCACTTGGTCGCATTGCTTTGCTGGTTAATTCTGGATTGGGTTGGTAGTGACCTCCAATTTTTTGAGGTTTTCCTTGCGATCCGATTAATTCCGCATTGATTTTAGATTCATTTTCATTAAATGCTGCCGCAATAGGAGTGAAGATTGTTTTTAAATCTTCATCTTTGGTTTGTGCCGCTAAAGTCTCCGCCCAATACATCGCCAAATAAAAATGAGATCCTCGATTGTCAATTTGACCCACTTTACGGGCTGGAGATTTATCATTCGCCAAGAATTTTTCTGTGGCAACGTCTAGTGTTTCCGCTAGAATAAGTGCTTTTGAGTTTTTTAAAGTTTGGCCTAAATGTTCTAATGAAGCACCTAAAGCTAGAAATTCCCCAAGAGAATCCCAACGTAAATAACCTTCTTGCGTAAACTGTTCTACATGTTTAGGGGCTGATCCACCTGCGCCAGTCTCAAACAACCCACCACCATTCATCAATGGAACAATAGATAACATCTTGGCTGAAGTTCCTACTTCTAATATTGGAAATAAATCGGTTAAATAATCACGCAGTACGTTTCCTGTCACGGATATGGTATCCAGTCCTTTTATGATTCTTTCCAATGTGAAGTTCGTGGCTTCGATAGGATTAAGAATTCGGATGTCTAGCGCTGTAGTGTCGTAATCTTTTAAATATTGGGTTACTTTTTTGATTAATTCCCTGTCGTGAGCCCTATTTTCATCCAACCAGAAAACGGCTGGAGTATTGGACAAACGGGCTCTGTTTACGGCTAATTTTACCCAGTCTTGAATAGGGGCATCTTTTGCCTGACACATTCTGAAAATGTCTTTTGCCTCAACAGTTTGTTCCATTAAAACGTTTCCATTGGTGTCAACAACACGAACAACGCCGTCAGCACTCATTTGGAAAGTCTTGTCATGGGAACCATATTCTTCCGCTTTTTGCGCCATCAAACCTACGTTTGGTACACTTCCCATAGTGGTTGGGTCAAAAGCACCGTGTTTTTTACAGAAATCAATGGTGGCTGTATAAATTCCGGAGTAACATCTGTCTGGGATAATCGCTATGGTATCTTGTTGTTTTCCTTCCTTGTTATACATTTGTCCTGAAGTACGAATCATGGCCGGCATGGAAGCATCCACAATTAAGTCTGAAGGAACATGAAGATTGGTAATTCCTTTTTCGGAGTTTACCATGGCCAATGCCGGACCTTTTGCTATCGCTTGGTTGATTGCAGTTTCCACTTCAGTCTGCATCGGATGTCCCGCAATTTTTGCGTACACATCACCCAAACCGTTTCGGGTGTCAACGCCTAATTCATTGAATAAGGTTGCGTATTTGTCGAAAACGTCTTTGAAATATACTTCTACAATGGCTCCAAAAATGATTGGGTCAGAGACTTTCATCATCGTGGCTTTCAAGTGAACCGAAAGTAATACGTTTTGTTCTTTGGCTTTTTGGATTGTTTTGGCAACAAAACTTTTCAAAGCGTTCAAGTGCATTACGGAACTGTCAATGATTTCTCCAGATTTTAAAGGAGTACTCGCTTTTAAAACTGTGGTTGAACCATCTTTGCCTACAAATTCTATTTTTACATCAATAGCATCCGCAATGGTGGTGGATTTCTCACTGTCGTAAAAATCACCGGTATCCATAGACGCCACTTGTGTTTTTGATTCAGAAGTCCAAGCTCCCATAGAATGCGGGTTAGCTTTGGCATAATTTTTAACCGCTTTTGGTGCTCTACGATCAGAGTTCCCTTCACGCAAAACTGGATTTACAGCTGAACCCAATATTTTGGAATATTTTGCTTTTATTGCTGCTTCCTGATCATTTGCAGGTTCCTCAGGAAAATTGGGTACTGCATAACCGTGAGATTGTAGTTCTGCAATAGCCATTTTTAATTGGGGTACCGATGCGGAAACATTCGGTAATTTTATGATATTTGCTTCTGGAGTGGTGGCTAATTTTCCCAATTCAGACAAGGCGTCTTCCACTTTTTGATCTTCTTTTAAAAACGCTGCAAAGTTGGCCAAGATTCTTCCTGCAAGAGAAATATCCCTAGTTTCAATTTCAATATCCGAAGTTGCTGTAAATGCTTGAACAATTGGTAAAAAGGAGTATGTTGCTAACAACGGGGCTTCGTCTGTAAGCGTGTAAAAAATTTTAGATTTTGTTGACATTTTAATAAAAATAGTTTTAATATTTATTTTTTGGGATACAAATGTAAGAAAAACGTTTTCGTAAAAGGGACTCCCCTCCCGAATATGTTTGGTTTTAGGAGAAAAATTACGGAATAATTATTTTTTATTTTCCTCAAAGCGAATTGTTGAAAATTGAGTTCTTTTTTTATCAAAATCAAAATACAAAGGATTCAACTAAAAGGAGGTGTAAATTTTTTTATAACAAAAGCCCGATTTTTATTCAAAAAAAACTCCCAAACAGGTTGGGAGTTTTATTAAGATGCGATAGTTGACTATCTTCTTTTATCTCTGATTTTGGCTTTTTTACCAGTAAGTTCTCTGAAGTAGAAAATTCTAGCTCTACGGACATGACCTTTTTTGTTGATTTCAATTTTTTGCAAAGCTGGCAAATTGACTGGGAAGATACGTTCTACACCAACTGAACCTGACATTTTACGAATAGTGAAAGTTTCTGTGTTTCCAGAACCTCTTCTTTGAATAACAACACCTTTAAAAAACTGTGTTCTTGTTTTTTCACCCTCTTTAATTTCATAGAAAACTGTGATGGTATCACCAGCTCCGAATACAGGGAAATCTTTTCTTGTTACAAATTCGTCTTGAACGAATTTCATTAAATCTGCCATTTTATTTTTTATTATGGTTTTAAAAAGAGCAACATTCACGGATTTCGCCAGAGGTTGGTCTAATGAGCGTGCAAAATTAAAAAATAATTATGAATTATGAATTATGAATTATGATTTTTTTTCATCAAGTAAATCCG
Source organism: Flavobacterium psychrophilum (assembly GCA_945872245.1). GTDB lineage: Bacteria > Bacteroidota > Bacteroidia > Flavobacteriales > Flavobacteriaceae > Flavobacterium > Flavobacterium psychrophilum_T. The sequence goes on along the minus strand of CAMBZB010000004.1, from coordinate 74,017 downwards.
GACGTCGATTCTTAGTGTGTTCATAAGCCATATCCTCTCTCCATTTGTCGATTTTTGCAAAATTCCCACTAGTTAAAACTTCGGGAACTTTCCAGCCTTTGTAGTCGGCAGGTCTAGTATATATAGGTCCCGACAATAAATCATCCTGAAAACTATCTGTCAATGCAGAGGTTTCATCACTCAAAACCCCAGGAATCAGTCGTATTAAGGTATCGCACAAAACCAAGGCTCCTAATTCTCCGCCAGACAAAACATAATCGCCAATTGATATTTCCTTGGTAATAAAATGGTCTCGAACGCGTTGATCCACCCCTTTATAATGACCACAAAGAATAATGATGTTTTCATACATTGACATTGTGTTAGCCATTTTTTGGTTCAAAGTTTCTCCGTCAGGCGACATATAAATGATTTCGTCGTAGGTCCTCTCGCTTTTTAAATGCGTGATACAATCGTCAATAGGTTGAATATTCATTACCATTCCAGCGCCGCCTCCATAGGGATAATCATCCACACTTTTTTGTTTGTTGGTCGTGTAATCCCGTAAATTGTGAATGTGAACTTCTACAATTCCTTTGTCGATCGCACGCTTCATCATTGAGGCCTCAAAAGGACTTCGCAGCAATTCGGGGAGGACAGTAATAATATCAATGCGCATAATTGAGTTTCTAGGTTGCAAATGTACAAAGTTTGAAGATTGAAAAGTTCAAGGTTTTCAAATTTTCAAATTCTCTATTTAATTCGTAAATTTGCCCTTCAATAAAAAACAATAAAAATGGAAAACGGAATATATGCTAAATTCAACACCGCAAAAGGTTCGATTTTAGTAAAACTAACACACGATTTAACTACAGGAACTGTAGGGAATTTTGTGGCTCTTGCAGAAGGAAATATGGAGAATAAAATAAAACCTCAAGGGGTAAAATTCTATGATGGATTAAAATTTCATAGAGTAATTCCAGATTTTATGATTCAAGGTGGTTGTCCTTTAGGAACTGGAACTGGAGATCCTGGATACAAATTTGATGATGAGTTTCACCCTGATTTACGTCACGATGCACCAGGTGTTTTGTCAATGGCAAACTCAGGTCCGGGAAGCAACGGTTCTCAATTTTTCATCACGCATATTGCCACGCCTTGGTTGGATAACAAACACACTGTTTTTGGAAATGTAATAGAAGGACAAGATGTTGTTGACGCCATTGCTCAAGGTGATGTTTTGGAATCGGTTGAAATCATTAGAGTGGGTGAGGAAGCCAAGAATTGGAATGCCATTGAGGCTTTCGTAGGTTTGAAAGGGGCTCGTCTAAAACGCGATGCGGCTTTAAAAGCAGAATCAGAAGCAAAAATGGAAAAATTGGCGGCCGGTTTCGAAAAAACGGAAAGTGGTTTGCGTTACCAATTCATCCAAAAAGGAGAAGGAAAACAAGCAGAAGCTGGAAAAACAGTTTCGGTTCACTACGAGGGTTCATTAGAAAATGGAAAAGTTTTTGATTCTTCTTATGCAAGAAAAAAACCAATTGAATTTAGATTAGGCCAAGGTCAAGTTATCGAAGGCTGGGATGAAGGAATTGCCTTGTTGAAAGTGGGAGACAAAGCGCGTTTTGTCATACCATCTGATTTAGGATACGGACCTGCAGGAGCAGGAGGAGTAATTCCACCAAATGCTACCTTGATTTTTGACGTAGAATTAATGGACGTTAAATAATAGTTTTCAGTGTTCAGTCGCAGTTTGCAGAATTGAGCAATCGAATTCATTTAGAATCCCAAAGCGAAAGTTTTGGGATTTTTTGTATCAAGTCGAGCGCAGTCGAGATTGTCATAGGTCTATTCTACGTTCGACTTGACAAATATTGTAGTGCTTTTTATTTCCACTTAATATTGCAACCTATACTCGGTTTTTGGTTGGGATTTATAACTCGGTTATAAATCACGCCATCAATGGCGCCGCGCAAATCACTTCCGCTTAACGGAATGCCATTTCCCGGTCTGCTGTCGTCGAGTTGCCCGCGATAGACTAATTTGTTTTGATTGTCAAAAAGGAAGAAATCTGGTGTGCAGGCTGCACCATAAACTTTAGCCACTTCCTGAGTTTTATCATATAAATAAGGAAATTCAAAGTTGTTTTCGAATGCAAATTTGGTCATTAATTCAGGGGAATCTTGAGGAAAATTCAACACGTCATTACTCGAAATTGCTACAACGCCAATGCCTTGAACACGATAATCATTGGTAATTCTTAACACTTCGCGAATAACATGATGCACAAACGGACAGTGATTGCATATAAACATGACGAGAGTTCCTTTTTCGCCTTTTATATCTGCAAAAGAAAAATAGGCATCAGCAGAATTGGTATCTTTTAAATAAAACTCGGGAGCAGCAGTTCCAAGCGGAACCATATTTGAAGCAGTTTTGGACATCAGAATAGTATCTTCGTTTTTTTGTTTAAATTTAATAAAAAAGTCCAGAAATCGAAAGATTTTTGGACTTAAACAGCTTGGTTTGGTTCGTTTTTTAATTAAATATCGTCAAATTCAATATCGGTAAAACTTGACGTTGAAGGTGTTTCGTCGTCTTCTGATTTTTCAGGGGTATACTCTTTTTTGAAATCTTTTTGGTGTCTTTCAGAAATTACTTCTTCGCCTTTGTGGTTCAAAACATAGGAAGTCAATTCTTCTAAAATTTCAGCAAAAGCGGCAAAATCTTCTTTATACAAATATATTTTGTGTTTCTTGAAGTGAAAAGAGCCATCTACTTCCGTAAATTTTTTGCTTTCAGTAATAGTAATATAGTAATCATCAGCTTTTGTGGCTCTAACATCAAAGAAATAAGTTCTTCTTCCGGCACGTAAAACCTTCGAAAATATCTCTTCTTTTTCTAACATATCATTTTCTCTCATAATCTTTCTGTCTATTTAGTATTCTTAATCAGTAATCAAAAATCTAAAAAATAGTTGTATTAAACAACAATTACTCCAATTCTTTTTCAGAAAGTTGTTTCGTGTATAAGGCAGCATAGTAGCCTTCGAGATTTATCAATTGATTATGAGAACCTTGTTCCAAAATTCTTCCCTCATCAAGGATGATAATTCTATCTGCATTTTTTGCTGAAGAAACCCGATGACTGACTATAATTGTGGTTTTGTCTTTGCATATTTCCTGCAAATTATTCAAAATTGCTTCTTCGGTTTCAGTATCCACAGCTGACAAACAATCGTCAAAAAGCAAAATTTCAGGGTTTTTAATTATCGCTCTTGCTATTGAAACCCGTTGTTTTTGTCCACCGGAAAGCGTAATACCCCTTTCGCCTAGAATGGTGTCGTATTGCTTGTTGAATCCCATAATATTGTCGTGAACCACGGCGCTTTTTGCTGCTGCCTCCACTTCCTCGTCCGTGGCATTTTCTTTACCAAACTTGATGTTATTTTTCACGGTATCTGAAAACAAAAAAGCATCTTGCGGCACAATCCCGATGCTGTTTCGTATATCATATAAGTTTAAGCTGCTAATTTCTTTTCCATCAATGGTGATGTGACCTTCGGTTGTGTCATACAAACGAGAAATCAAGGAAATAATCGTTGATTTTCCGGAACCTGTTTTTCCCAGAATGGCCAAGGTTTCTCCCTTGTGTACTGTAAAAGATACATTTTCTAGTGCTTTTATGAGCGTGTCCACATAGGTGTAGCTTACATTCTCGAAAGAAATAGTGCCTTCAATAATTGATTTCTCTTGATTTTTATTATGTATTTCCGGTTCGATTTTCAGAAACTCATTGATACGTTTTTGGGAAGCTTCGGCTTCCTGAACCATGGATGATACCCAGCCCAAGGAAGCCACGGGCCAGGTAAGCATATTTACATATAGAATAAATTCGGCAATGACACCAATGTTTTTGATACTTCCATGAATGTACATTAATCCACCAAAATAAATAACCACTAAGTTGCTTATTCCGATTAAGGCAATCATTAATGGCCCAAATAAAGCCTGAATTTTAGCCAAATCCATGCTCTTTTTTTTACTTTCAGTGGCTAATTCCACCATGTTATTTTGATGTTGTTTTTCTAATGAATACGCTTTTATAACTCGAATTCCTGAAAATATTTCTTGTGTAAAACTTGAAACTTTGGATAAATATTGTTGAAAAATAGTACTCCTCTTATTGATTTCGGTGCTTAATTTGAATATGGCATACGATAGAATTGGCAGAGGCAGTAAAGTATACAAAGTCAATTTTGGCGAGACACTAAACATGTACACAATCACGATTGCAAAGCGAATAAAAGTGTTAATGGCATACATCACGGCTGGTCCCACGTACATCCTCACCTTTGAGACGTCTTCACTGATGCGATTCATCAAATCGCCTGTTCGATTTTGCTTGTAGAAATTTTGGGAAAGGTTTTCATATTGTCGAAAAACTTCATTTTTTAAATCAAATTCAATATGACGGGACATCACGATTAGGGTTTGTCGCATCAAAAAAGAAAGAAATCCAGCGATAATCGTGGTAAGTATTATTAGGGAAATATTTGTAATTAATTCTTGCTGAATGATTGATTTCGATACCGTGTTATCTTTTAAAAATCCCTCAATCACTTTAAAAGATTTGCTGATTAATTTTGGCGTAAACAGGGAAAATATTTGTGCAATTATCGTAATGAAAATTCCTAGCAGAAAACTATATTTATATTTGATGAAATACTTATTTAAATAGCCTAATTCTTTCATTTTTTATATGTTGAATTCTATAATCCGGGTAGTTTTTTTAATGTTCAAAGATACATGTTTAATGACAAAAAAAGAGAGCCTTATTTTTTGTGTTTTAATTCTGTTTTAAAAAATGAAATTCTTATTTTTGCAAATTAATTAATAAAAGTTCTTACAAGGTGGTAAATAGAAGACATATTCGCGTTAAGGTCATGCAATCCATTTATGCGATGCATCAAAATGGGTCAGATGATCTAGAAAAAGAAGAGAAATTCCTTTTTCATAGTATTGACGCCATTCAAGATTTATACCTTACAATGTTATCCTCCCTAATAGAAATTTGTAAAAAAGAAACCATCTTTTTGCACAAATCCAGCCAAAAACATCTGGCCACAGCCCAAGAGCGAAAACCCAACGAGAAGTTTATTAAGAACAGTATTTTCCAAATATTAACCGAAAACAATTCACTTCGTATTGCCCTTGAAAATCGTAAAATAAACAATTGGGTTTTAAACGATGATTATATTTTACTACTCCTTAATGACATCAAGCATAGTAAATTGTATGATAAATACATGAGTAATGCGATTAATTCATTCGAAGAAGACAAGGAATTTATCATTGATTTGTTTATGGACGTGATCGTTCCAAATGAGAAATTATACGATTATCTAGAAGATGACAAATTGACTTGGGTTGATGATATCCCTTTGGTAAATACGCATATTATCAAACAATTGAAAGCCATACAGCCTATTGAACAAGGAAGTTTTAGGGTTCCAAAATTATTCAAAGACAATGAAGATCGGGATTTTGTTAAAGACTTGTTCAGAAAGACAGTCCTGAACGAATCCGAATTGGCAAAGGAATATATGGATAAGACACCGAATTGGGATAGCGATCGAATTGCGGAAATTGACACCATTATTCTTAAAATGGCCATTTGTGAGTTTTTGAAATTTCCTTCGATTCCTGTAAAGGTAACCCTCAATGAATATTTGGAAGTCGCCAAAGAATATTCTACCCCAAAAAGCAGTATTTTCATCAACGGAATTTTAGATAATTTAGTAAAAGAACTACAGACCAGCAACAGAATTGTAAAAGTCGGTCGTGGATTAATGTAAAAACAATTTATAAACAAAAAAAGAATTTAAAATTATGGGACAATTAGGACAATTTGCGCCGTTTTTATTAATGTTTGTAGTGATCTATTTCTTTATGATCAGACCGCAACAGAAGAAGGCAAAAGCCGAAAAAGAATTTGAAGGCGCTTTAAAAGTGGGCGACAAAATCATTACAAAAAGTGGACTTCACGGTAAAGTTGCTGAACTTGCTGATGCAACCGTTGTAATTGAAACAATGGCTGGAAAATTAAAAATGGAGCGTTCTGCCATTTCTATGGAAATGAGCGCATCATTGAATAAAAAATAATTCTAGGTTTTAAGCTAAAAAAATTCCTTCTGAATCTTCGGAAGGAATTTTTTTATGAATTGAAATCAGAGAATTTTGTCTTACTTTGTTTTGGCTTTTCCCCCCTTGCTCAAATCCAAAGCGTTCAATTCAGCAATTTTTACAATTACTTCAACTCCTTTTTGCATACTTTCCACTGGGACATATTCGTATTTTCCGTGAAAATTATGACCCCCAGCAAAAATATTTGGACAAGGCAAGCCTTTATAAGATAACTGGCAACCATCAGTTCCTCCACGAATGGGTTTTATAATCGGTTTTATTCCCAATTTTTTCATGGCATTTTCGGCAATATCCACAATATGTTTTACGGGTAAAACCTTTTCTTTCATATTATAGTATTGATCTTTTATTTCGGCAATTACGATATCCTCGCCAAATTGTTTGGTAAATTTTTTATTGATTTTTTTGGTGATTTTGTCGATTAATTCTTTTCGTTTTTCGAATTTCTTCTTGCTGTGATCTCGAATAATGAGTTCCAAAACTGTTTCTTCAATACTTCCGGCTAAATGATGCACGTGAAAAAATCCCTCGTAACCCTTTGTTTCCTGAGGGGTTTCACCTTTGGGTAATTCGTTGATGAAATCATTGGCGATAAGCATTGAATTGATCATTTTTCCTTTGGCGTAGCCTGGATGGACGCTTTTCCCCTTGAAAATTATTTTGGCTCCAGCCGCATTAAAATTTTCATATTCCAATTCGCCCACTTGACTTCCATCCATAGTGTAAGCCCAATCGCAACCAAACTTTTCTACATCAAAATAGTGTGCTCCACGACCAATTTCTTCGTCTGGGGTAAATCCGATTCTAATTTTTCCGTGTTTGATTTCGGGATTTTGTATCAGAAATTCCATTGCAGTCACAATTTCGGTAATTCCAGCTTTGTCATCCGCACCAAGAAGAGTGGTTCCGTCTGTGGTGATTAACGTTTGCCCTTTGTATTGTAATAGATCCTTGAAATACTTTGGAGATAAGATGATGTTTTGCTTGGCATTTAATACAATGTCTTTGCCATCATAATTCGGAATAATTTGTGGTTTTACGTTGGCACCGGTAAAATCCGGAGTGGTGTCAAAGTGCGAAATAAATCCTATCGTGGGTACTTTATGGTCAACATTAGAGGGTAAAGTGGCCATGATATAGGCGTTTTTGTCTATAGTTACATCATGCATTCCAATGGATTTCAGTTCTTCAACCAATTTATGGGCTAAGTCCCATTGTTTTTTTGTGCTTGGTGTGGTTTCTGAATTCGGATCTGATTCAGTGTCGATAATCACGTAACTAATAAAACGGTCTATGATATGTTGCATTTTGTATCTTTTGATACAAAAATAAGCAATTTAAAAGAGTTATTCTGTTATTGCAAACATCGCAATTATTACCCAAAATGATAATCAGAAAAATAATTACGAATTGATGATTATGTTATATCCTTTACTCCTTTTACGAACATCCATTTCATGAATAGTTTTTCACCGTCTTTGGTTTTCACTGCTTGAAATTTTGGCGCTAGAATAGTTCCCACAACAAAAGCCGTCATTGGAATCCATAAACCACTCAATTGGGTGTATTTGTCTATCAAAAATTGTAACGAAATAAATAAAATAGCAAAACAACCTAGTTGGTATAGAAATGCTCGTACTTGTAATTTGGTCATGTTTTTGGGTATTAGGTGTTAGTCGATTACTGAACACTATCATCTATTGTCTGGAATTTTGTTCTCTTGCTTCCTTCGTACATTTCGTATTTTACCAATCGGGCTTCGATGCTGGCGTTGAAAAGTTTGATTTTTCGGGAAGGTTTCAATCCAACAAATTTCAAAGCCTCCAAGTTTCCAGTAATGAACCAAGCATTTGTGCCGGGATAATTTTTCTTCAAGGTGTCACCAATATTTTTGTAAAATTCTTCCATGTGAATATCCAATCGCTCATCATAAGGCGGATTAAAAACTACGTGCAATTTTCCTTTAGATGTTTTTTCCGTATCAAAAAAGTTACGTTCTGCGATAGATATATATTCGTCTAAATTAGCATTCTTGATATTGTCTTTGGCTTTTTGAACCGCAGATGGTGCTTTGTCGTATCCTTTTATGGTGTAGTGAAATTCTCGGATTTTTTTCATCAGGGAATCCATGATTTGGTCAAACAAATCATTGTCCCAATCGTTCCATTTTTCGAAAGCAAATTCCTTACGGTTGATGTTTGCCGGAATATTGCAGGCAATCATAGCAGCTTCGGCTAGAAAAGTTCCGGAACCACACATGGGATCCAAGAAATCCCCTTGACCGTCCCAGCCGGAAAGCAGCAGAATTCCTGCAGCTAAAACTTCATTTATAGGTGCAATATTCGTGGCGGTTCTGTACCCACGTTGGTGTAACGAATTCCCGGAAGTATCCAATGCCACCGAAACTTGGTCTTTGTCGATATGGATGTTGATTCGTAAATCGGGATGAATTTTCTCGATACTTGGTCGTTGTCCGGTTCGTTCCCGAAATTGATCCACGATGGCATCTTTACATTTTTGGGAAACAAATTCCGAATGGTTAAAATACTCTGAATGGACAGTCGCATCTATCACAAAAGTCTGGTTGGTACTGATAAATTTCGACCAGTTTACCCCGGAAATACCTTTATACAAACCTTGTTCATCTCTTGCTTTGAAAAAATAAATAGGTTTTAATATTTTTAAAGCGGTTCTCAAAGACAAATTTGCCTTGTACATAAAACCTTTATCGCCTTTGAAACTAACCATTCTTAAGCCTTGCTCTACGTCTTGTGCGCCCAGCATTTTCAATTCATTTGCCAGTATTTCTTCAAAACCAAAAAAGGTTTTGGCAATCATTCTAAAATTATTTTCCATTGTAAAATCACGTATTCGGTGCAAAAATAGTCTAAATTTGCACTTTAATTGAAATTCAAATTAATAAATGTCAGATTTGACCAATCCTAAATCCCAAATCCCAAATCCCAAAACCCATAATTGGTTTGCCTCTTGGTTTGACACCCCTTATTATCACATTCTTTATAAAGAAAGAAATTATCGGGAAGCCCAGATTTTTATGGACAATTTGACGCACTATCTCAATCTTCCTGAGAAAGCAAAAGTGTTAGATTTGGCTTGTGGCAAAGGACGTCATGCCATTTATTTGAACCAGTTGGGTTATGAAGTTGTGGGTGCTGATTTGTCTGAAAATAGTATTATGGAGGCCAATAAAAACCAGAATGAAACGCTCCATTTTCAGGTTCATGACATGCGTGATACTTTCGAAGATAAATTTGACGCTATATTTAATTTGTTTACTAGTTTTGGTTATTTCGAAAATGACGAAGACAACCTGACCACTTTGAAAGCGATGAAAGAAAGCCTGACGGAATATGGATTTGCCGTTATTGATTTTATGAACGTCAACCAGGTCATTGCGAATTTAGTTCCGGAAGAAGTCAAAACTGTTGAAAATATTGATTTTCACATCAAACGCTATGTGAGTGAAGGCCATATTTATAAGGAAATTGACTTTGTAGACCAAGGCGATAAATTTCATTTTACCGAAAAAGTAAAAGCATTAACGCTCAAGGATTTTGAAGAATTAATGGAAGAAGCAGGGATTTTCTTGTTGGATATTTTCGGTGATTATAAATTGAAAAAATTCCACAAAACCGAAAGCGAACGATTAATCATGATATTCAAGTAATGAATTACCTTTTACCTTTATTTTCTGTCCTGCTAGGTTATAGTATTGCCTTATTTTTGAAACCGAAAAACAAAACCAATCTTAAATTATTATTGGCTTTCAGTGGTTCCTTTTTACTGTCGTTAACTGTTATGCACTTGTTACCCGACGTATACAAAAGTGACAATCATTACATCGGGCTTTTTATAATGGCTGGAATTTTATTCCAAATCATATTGGAGTTTTTCTCCAAAGGTGCTGAACACGGACATGTTCACGGTCACGAAAAAATGTTCCACATCCCATGGCTGCTTTTTATCAGTCTTTGTATTCATGCTTTTTTAGAAGGATTTCCCGTTAGTCATCATCACAGCTTAGCATTGGGAATCGCTATTCATCACTTGCCTATTGCCATCATTCTGACTACTTTTTTTGTCCATTCAGGACTCAACAAAAAAGCTATTTTTACTTTTATGGTTACTTTCGCCATTATGACTCCACTAGGAACAATTGTATCAGACTATTTGCCTCAATTAAATGCCTATTATACTGAAATTACCGCCATCGTTATTGGTATACTATTCCATATTTCATCCACCATAATTTTTGAAAGTAGCGAAGGACACAAATTCAATATAGCCAAAGTTTCGATGATAATTTTTGGAATTGTGTTGGCGTATTTTATTTAGACTTTTATTGATTTATTTTGCTAAATTTGTAAAAACAACAATATGATGGAAGCGACTCTTTTAGAAAGAATTACCATAAAACCAGACCTTTGCAATGGCAAACCCACGGTCAGAGGAATGAGAATTACTGTGGAAAGCATTTTACAGTATTTATCAGCCGGAGATTCAATGGAAGCTATTATAGATGCCTATCCATTTCTTGAAAAAGAAGACATTCAGGCTTGTATAGCATTTGCCTTGAAAAATCTGTCCTCGTATAAAAATGACATTCAATTAGCTGGTTAGTAATGAATTGTTCATTTTTAGTCGATGTTAATTTACCAAAACATTTCAACTTTTTTAATGACAATCGTTATGTTTTTGTTTCTGACATTAATTTGCAAATGACAGATACTGAAATATGGGATTATGCGTTGAAAAACGAGATGGTTATACTAACAAAAGACACCGATTTTTATAACCGCTTCTTGGTTTCGAAAAACACTCCAAAAATAATTTATTTTCAATTAGGTAATTGTTCTTTGAAACAATTACACCAATATTTTAATGACAATTGGGTTAAAATTCAATCTGAAATAGAAAATTCAAGACTTATTATTGCAAAAGAAAATCATGTCGAATGCATTCGTTAAAAAATTAAAAATGACTTTCACTAAAACCACCGAACAATCCTCGAAATACGAACATTTAGAAAAAATGACTGTATCTCAATTGCTTTCAAATATCAATAAAGAAGACAAAACCGTCCCTTTTGCCGTAGAAAAGGCTCTGCCACAAATCGAGATTTTAGTAACCCAAATCGTTGCTAAAATGAAATTGGGAGGTAGATTATTCTACATTGGTGCAGGAACTTCAGGGCGTTTGGGAGTTGTTGATGCATCCGAGTGTCCTCCAACCTTTGGCGTTCCTTTTGATTTAGTCAACGGAATCATTGCTGGTGGAGACAAGGCCATTCGCAAAGCGGTAGAAAATGCCGAAGACGATGCCAACCAAGCTTGGATTGATTTGCAAGATCACAATATCAACGAAAATGATGTTGTCGTTGGGATTGCCGCTTCGGGAACAACACCTTATGTTATTGGAGGGTTGAAAGCTTGCAATGAAAATAATATTATTACTGGAAGTATCTCTTGTAATGCTGCCAGTCCAATGTCACAAACCGCTAAAATTCCAATAGATGTGGTTGTGGGGCCTGAATTTGTAACGGGAAGTTCCCGAATGAAAGCAGGAACGGCACAGAAATTAGTACTCAATATGATTTCAACAGCCACCATGATTCAGCTTGGGAAAGTGAAAGGAAACAAAATGGTAGATATGCAATTGAGCAACAGTAAGCTCGTGGATCGTGGCGTAAAAATGATTATGGGAGAAATCCCTGTTTCGTATTCAGTAGCATCCGATTTGCTCGCAAAATATGGTAGCGTAAGAAAAGCGGTAGATAATTATAAAGGGCATTAATCAGCTTTTTTTTCTGATAATGCCCCGAATAGTTTTAGACAAAAATGTCGATTACTACTATTTTGTCAGCCAATCAATAATCTCAGGATCTGTTGGCAATGTTCTTGGAGCAATTACTTTTTCCAATTCGCCTTTTTCGTTCAAAAGATATTTCTGGAAATTCCATTTTACTTCTGAATCTTCTATTCCATTTTTTGATTTTTGGGTTAGGTATTGATATACTTCGTGCATATCTTTCCCCTTAACGGATATTTTTGCCATCATTGGAAAAGTAACGCCATAATTTTTTTTACAAAAAGCCGCAATTTCGGCATTGGTTCCAGGTTCTTGCCAAAGAAAATTATTGGCCGGAAAGCCTACAATCACAAAGTTTTTATTTTTGTATTTTTCATATAATTCTTGTAAGTCTTTGTATTGTGGTGTGTTCCCGCATTTTGAAGCGGTGTTTATAATCATTATTTTCTTTCCTTTCAAAGAAGCAAAATCAAATGTTTTTCCTGATAAATCTTCTACTTTAAATTGGTAAATGGTTTGCTTTTGCATCGTTACATCTGTTTTACTTGGTTTGTTTTGGCCTTGACAATTCCAAAAAAGTAATATTCCAAAGGCATAAATAAATAGGTTTTTCATACGGTTTTTTATTAGAATTAATTAGGTAACTTTTTATAATACTTCTTGTATTTTGGGTAGGTGATTGCTCCAAACAAGGAAATTGTTCCTAATGAATACCAAATCCAAGCTAAGGAGTGAGCCTCCCCACTAGCATAGGAATGCAGACCCACTAAGTGAAAGTTGACACCGTAATAAGTGAACAGAATAGATATAAAGGCAAAAATACTCATCAAATTAAAGAACCATTTTCCTCTAAGTGAGGGTACGAATCGAGAGTGAATTACAAATGCATACACCATAATACTGATTAATGCCCAGGTTTCTTTTGGATCCCAACCCCAGTAGCGCCCCCAACTTTCATTTGCCCATTGTCCGCCAAGGAAATTACCAATGGTTAACATGATTAATCCAATGGTTAATGACATTTCGTTGATATAAGTGATTTCTTTGATGTTTAAATTCATTTTGGCTTTGTTTTTCTCGTTGGTAAATAAAATCAACAGTAATGAAACGGTTCCTAAAATCATTCCCAAGGCAAATGGGCCATAACTTGCCACGATTACCGCCACGTGTATCATCAACCAATAGGAATTTAATACAGGCTGGAGATTGGCTATTTCTGGATCTATCCAATTGGCATTAGCCGCCATAAAAATCATAGAGGTCACAAAGGCAGCCGAAGCCACGGTAAGTTTTGATTTTCGGTCAAAGGCTAATCCAAAAAACATAGTTGCCCAAGCTACATATACGATAGCCTCATAGGCATTACTCCAAGGCGCGTGACCGGAAATACACCAGCGGGCGATTAAAGCCAAAGTATGCAAGCCAAAAAAGAAGCCAATTAATACATGAAAGACATTAACTGTTATTCTCCATATTTTTTTATCAAAAAAGATGTTTAATAATGCAAACACCAACATGAAAATACCACCCAACAAGTAATAATAAAACAGTTTGGGTAGAATATCATATTTATTATACAGGATTTCGAGATTTATTTTTTCTTCACTTGGCCTTACTTTGTTGCCAAATTTTTTCTGGAATCCGTTGATGCTCTCCAATAATTCATCAGCTTGTTTGTAGTTAAGAGTGGATTTAGCTCGGTCTAATGCTCCAAAATACAAGGGTAGAATACTTTTGGTATACGTGGCTGCCATTCCTTTTAAACCAGCGTGCTCTAATTCGGTGTAAGAAATCCATTTGTTGTTTTGGTCATTTGGTATTGGGAAAATCTTCAAAATACTTCCGCTTAAAGCATTATCCATCAAATTCACTTTTTTGTCCGTTTCGATAAAATCTTTTTCGAATTGGTTGGGATTTGCATTTTTGTAGGCATCACCTAAATACGGTCCTAATTTATAATTTCCAGTGGTATCAAAAAAGGATATAAAGGAGGCGTATTTTGCGTCCTTATCGAGGCCAATAATTTTCCGAATACTGTCGTTTCCGGCCTTAATATAAATCATAGGAACTTGTATCCAAAGATTTCCATCGGCTATCATCGATAAAAATACCTGATCCGAATTCATTCCGTAATACGAGTCTTTGTGGCTTACTTTTCGCAACAATTCAGACGAGAAGGTATTTATGGGTTTCATTCTTCCACCGGCGTCCTGAACAATTAATCTTCCGAATTTAGATGCATGAACTTCGGTTACTTTGCGTTTATTGATTAGGGAGTCCAATTCTTTTAGGCTTGGGGCATGTGCGGAATGATTTTGGGCGAATGCCGTAAAACCGAACAGCAAAACTAACATTGGTGCTAATTTCGATTTTTTATCTTTCACCACTTCCAATTTTCGTTTTAAATCAGCAAATCGGGAATGCTTGGTAAACAGGATCGACATCATGGCAAAAAATAACATAAAATAACCGATATACGTAATCAAAGTTCCCCAAAAATCATGGTTTACGGATAAGACAGTTCCTTTTTCGTCCGGATCGAAAGAAGACTGAAAAAATCGGAACCCTTTATAATCCAAAACATGATTCATATATATTCTAGCATCAAAAGGTGTGATGGAGTCCTGAACGGTGACTTGGCTTTCAAATGAAGAATAACTTTTCTCCGTTCCAGGATATTTTTGGGCAATAAAATCATTGAGTTTGATGCTAAAAGATAAAGTGTGTGCTTTGCTTCCATAGAAAAAAGTGTATTCTAATTCCCCAATTTTAACCGATTTAGATTCGCCAACTTTACCTTTAGTACCCAATACCGTTACTGATTTCTCTTGTCCATCAGCCAATACTTTTACAGTTAAAGCATTATCTCCGCCCTTCGCTTTAAAATCATTTTTTGATTCATAGCCTATCATCCCTTTTTCAGCGGGATCCGGAAAAACAAAGCGTTTTTCCCCAATGCTATATAATGAACGCATCATTAAGGGTTGTGTAGCGTCTTTGGCAACTTTTCCTTGCATTTTATCCGCCATGCGCATAAAATTCCCTTCAAATGGGGTTTGAATCGTGGAAGTGTTTTCGTTTATTGTAATGTTTATAGCACCTTGCGTAAATTTATTTAGGGCAAAAAGGACATTGTGAATGTTTTGAACTTCTCCCTCTTTCAGGAAATGTTCTTCCCGACCACTGTCTCCGGCTTCCACTAATTTTAGGTATAAAACCCCTTTTGCATCGGGCTTAATAATTTGTTTTGCTCCCATGATAAAATTATCATACTTCACTTTAAATTGGGTGTCGGCAAAGTTGTTGGAAATTGAAAAATCATTATTGGTAACTGGTGAAAGCAGTAATGGTTTTTCGAAAACCCGGCGTTTCATTTCGCCTTTATATTCCCCATCGACAAAAATGGTGAGGTACATCTTGTCTGAATAAAATTTATTTTCGGCAGCGCCTTCGCGAATGGGCATCATGCCTTCATAACTGATGTATCGTGTGATGAAAGCTCCAGTAATGATGAAAACAAAAGATAAATGCAGCATAAGTGTAGCCCATTTTTCTTTTCTTAGCAATTGATAGCGTTTTATATTTCCAATAAAATTGATCATAAAAAGTAACATGATTCCTTCAAACCACCAAGAGTTATAAACTAAAATTCTCGCGGTATCTGTATTGTATTTACTTTCGATAAAAGTTCCAGCTCCCATTGCAATAGCAAAAGTTACGAAAAGCATCGCCATTAAACGTGTGGAGAATAAAAAGGAAACTAATTTTGAATTCATCTGTAAGAAATTACGTTTTATAAAAGTGGGACAAAAGTACTTAAAATTGTTGACTTGCTTATTTGTACAATTGTTAATTTAATCCAAAATTAAGTGTCCTGAAGGGCAAGTGTATTGCAATTTCTTTTTGAATTTCAATTGTTGACATCGTGTATTGGTTTTTATTTTTTTTCGCTAATTTTGTCTGATGATTAAAGTAATTATTATTGGTTCTGGAAATGTCGCCCAACATTTGATACATGCTTTTTCCAAAAGCAAAAATGTCGATTTGGTACAAGTGTTTTCCAGACAAAAAGAATCAATAATACCGCTTTTGGATTTCCGTAAAATCACCGATAACTATGCAGATTTAGCGGAAGCCGATCTGTATATTTTAGCGGTTTCTGACGATGCCATTGCGGCGGTTTCTTCTCAATTGCCTTTCGAAAATCGCCTTGTTGTCCATACTTCGGGAAGTATTTCCATTGATCTATTGGACAATAAGAATAGTAGAGGGGTTTTTTACCCCGTACAAACTTTTTCGAAAAATGTGGCTGTTGACTTCAGTGAAATTCCCATTTGTTTGGAAAGTGAAAATGAGGTAGATTTTGACCTATTAGAAAAAGTGGCTTACTCAATTTCCAATAAAGTTTTTAAAATTAGTGAGTTACAAAGACAAGCCTTGCACGTTTCTGCAGTTTTTGTCAATAATTTTGTGAATCAGCTTTACCAAATTGGCAATGAAATTTGCCTTGAAAATAATATTCCTTTTGAAGTTTTAAAACCCCTAATTTTGGAAACGGCAAACAAGGGAACAACACTTTCTCCAAAAGAGGCGCAAACAGGTCCTGCTAGCCGCAATGATAGTCAAACCATTGAGCGTCATTTGAAATTTTTATCAGACGAAAACCGGAAAAATATATATAAAATAATAACCCAATCCATACAAAATAATGGCAAAAAGCTATAAACAAATAATGAACGACATCACCACTCTTATTTTTGATGTTGATGGAGTTCTCACCGACAGTTCCGTTTTTGTGACCAATGAAGGGGAGATTCTGCGGGTCATGAATATTCGGGATGGTTATGCGATGAAGGCCGCCGTAGAATGCGGGTATAACGTATGCATTATTTCAGGAGGAAGCAATGAAGGGGTTCGGGTGCGATTGAGAAATCTGGGTATTACGGACATTTATTTGGGAACGCCCGACAAAGTAGCCACTTTTAAGGAATACATCGAACTTTACGATATTAAACCAGAACAGGTATTGTATATGGGCGATGATATCCCTGATTATCACGTGATGCAATTAGTGGGATTGCCTTCTTGCCCCCAAGATTCCACGCCCGAAATCAAAGCCATTTCCCGTTATATTTCCCATAGGAATGGGGGTAAAGGTGCCGCCCGAGACGTCATTGAACAAGTGATGAAAGTACAAGGAAAATGGATGTCCTATTTTGACGGCAAGCTTGATTAGTATGTAGCTTGCTTTTGTGGTTTTGCTTTTTCTGATTAAAATGTGAAAGTTCTAACGAAATTCATCCACCTACAATGATAACAATTTCTGAGGCTACAATAAAAGACATCAAAGTAATTCGAGAAATTGCTTTTAAAACTTGGCCGGTCACATATGGTGAAATCCTATCGAAAGCGCAAATGGATTATATGTTGGATTTATTCTATTCTGAAGAAACTTTGACGGATAAGCTAGTGAACAAGAGGCATCATTTTTTAGTGCTTAAGGAAAATGAAATTTGTCTTGGTTTTGCCTCTTACGAACACCATTATTTGAATTCAAACTCTACTCGATTGCACAAATTCTATTTACTTACTGAACATCAGGGTAAAGGAATGGGAAAATTGATGCTAGACAAAATTGTGGCTTTAGCCAAAGAAAACCGCTCCGACACGCTTTCTTTGAATGTGAACCGATTCAATAAGGCTTTTGCCTTTTATCAAAATTTGGGTTTTCAAATCGTTGCCGAAGAAGATATTTCTATTGGGCACGGCTATTTAATGGAAGATTATAAAATGGAGTTGAATATGTAAATCAATTTGGTAGTGATAAAACGACACTTTTTCCTATAATTATAAGGCTAGTATGTATTTACAAAGGCTATTTTGTCGTATATTTGGATGTAAAATTCTTCCATTTTATCAATAGTTTTTAAAAGCATCTAAAATGAGGGCTTCAGCAGTATCATTACTTTCTATATATTTTTTAATTAGTATTTCCTGTTCCAAAAAAGACACCGAAGAAATCAAACCCACCGTTGGGGATGTAACACAAAGTGTGTATGCTTCCGGTGTTGTAAAAGCAGTTGGGCAATACACGGTTTATTCAACGGTAAATGGGGTTTTGCAAAAAATAAAAGTTGATGTTGGACAGTCTGTTAAAGAAGGTCAACTATTGTTTGAGTTAGAGCAAGAGAAAGCCGATTTGAATACTGAAAATGCCCGATTAGCCTACCAATTGAGTCAGGAAAGCAATCACTATATTCAGGATAAAATTTCCGAGATGGAAATGAAAGTGCAAGCTGCCAAAGACAAATTAGCGTTGGACGAATCCATTTACAATAGGAATAAAAGGATAAAGCAATACCAAATTATTTCTGAAGTTGATTTTGAAAGGGTAGAACTGGGATATAAAAGTTCCAAAATCAATTACGAAACTGCAAAAAAGCAATTGGCACAACTCAAAGCCCAGTTGCAAAACGATCAAAGTCGGAACAATATCAACCTCAAAATTAGTCAAAAATCCCAAAGTGATTTTAGTGTAAAAAGTGCTTTTTCAGGACAATTGTTTGATATTCCTGTGAAAGAAGGAACTTTAATCACCACCCAAACCCCATTGGCCATTATTGGCGAATCGAATTCCTTTTTGCTTGAATTGGAAGTTGATGAAAATGACATGGTTCTCGTAAACTTGGGTCAAAAGGTTTTGGTGACGATGGACAGTTATAAAGGACAAGTTTTTGAAGCTGTGGTAGACAAAATTTATCCCATCATGCAGGAGCGTTCCCGTACATTTAAAATAGAAGCCCATTTTGTGAAACCACCACAAAAGCTCTATCCAAATTTAACCGCCGAAGCCAATATTATTATCAAAACAAAAAAGAAGGTTATTACCATTCCAAAAAGTTATTTGATTCAAGGCCAATATGTTTTGGTGAACAAAGACGAGAAAAGAAAAGTTAAAATTGGATTGAGTGATTATCAAAAAGCAGAAATATTGGAAGGTTTACAAGCAGAAGAAACCATTTATAAACCCCAATGACGAACTATAAACTCATCCTGAATATAGCACTGCATTTGCTTCGGGCACGACTAAAACAAACGGTCGTAGCCTCTATTGGCGTGACTTTTGGTATTGCCATGTTTATTTCCTTGGTGAGTTTTATGCATGGTTTAAACGATATGCTAGATGGCTTGATGCTCAACAGAACGCCTCATATTCTTTTGTATAATGAAATTAAACCTCCTGAAAATCAACCCATTTCTTTGTCGGCGCAATACAAAGACAATATTAATTTTGTCAATTCCATAAAGCCAAAAGACAGAGGGAAATCCATCTATAATGGCGAAACCATCATTAGGGTTTTAAAAGAAGATTCTCGGATTATCGACGTCGCGCCAAAGGTAACCACGCCCGTATTTTTCAATTCGGGAACTATCGCTATTTCGGGAGTAATTAATGGAATTGATGTACTGTCGGAAGAAAAATTATTCAAAATCAGCGATTATATCATCGAAGGAAATCTGACTGATTTGATGCAAAACAACAGTATCATCATCGGAAAAGGACTGGCCGATAAAATGTTGCTCACAACGGGTGACATCATTAAAATCTCCTCTTCAAAAGGCAGTTTAGCATCGCTTAAAATCGTTGGTATATCGCAAATAGGCATTGCTGAAATCGATGATGTTGCCAGTTATACTTCATTGGATACGGCCCAGAAAATATTAGGCGAACCCACAAATTACATTACCGACATTCAAGTAAAATTGTTCGACATGACTTCGGCCCCAATCGTTGCCAAAGAGTTTCAAAGTAAATTTAATGTGGACACGATAGATTATCAAACCACCAATTCCCAGTTCGAAACCGGAAGCTCGGTACGAAGTATCATTTCCTATTCCGTAGGCGTGGTGTTGCTGATTGTGGCGGGTTTTGGGATTTATAATATTCTGAACATGATGATTTACGAAAAAATGGATAGCATTGCCATCTTGAAAGCGACTGGTTTTTCGGGCAGTGATGTCAAATGGATATTTGTTTCCCTTTCTCTGATTATAGGTTTGGTAGGCGGATTGTTTGGGTTGCTGTTTGGTTATATTTTCTCCTCCATAATTGACATCATTCCTTTTGTGACGGCTGCTTTGCCCACCATAAAAACATATCCTATCAGCTATAATCCGTTTTTTTATTTTATAGGAATTACGTTTGCCTTATTCACAACGGCTATTGCCGGATTGTTCCCCGCTTTGAAAGCCAGTAGGGTAGATCCGGTAGAAATTATTAGAGGGAAATAACATGGGAAATAAAGTAATCGAAACCATTGGTTTGTCTAAATATTTTTTTGATCCTGTAAAATTTCAGGTGCTTAAAGAAATCAACATGAGTATCGATCATGGAGAGTTTGTTTCTATTGTGGGGAAATCAGGTTGCGGAAAATCGACTTTATTGTACTTGCTTTCTACCATGGATACCGATTATGAAGGGCAATTGTTTATTCATGAGGAATTAATTACAGGAAAACCAGACAAAGAATTGGCCCAAATACGTAGCGAAAATATTGGGTTTGTATTTCAGTTTCATTATTTACTTTCGGAATACAATGTGTTGAAAAACGTCATGTTACCTGGTATGAAGTTGGGTAAATATTCCCAGAAAGAAGTGGAACACCGCGCGATGGAACACCTAAAAACCTTGGACATGGAAGACCAAGCGCTTAAAATGCCAAACCAGCTCAGTGGCGGCCAAAAGCAAAGAGTGGCGATTGCGCGTGCCTTGATTAATGATCCTTTGATTATTATGGGAGACGAACCTACAGGAAATTTAGATAAGAAAAATAGCGACCTTGTTTTTGATATTTTCAGCAAACTGACCCAAGAAAACAATCAGACTTTGTTGATTGTGACCCACGATATTGATTTTGCTAAAAGAACCAACAGAACCATTACGATGGAAGACGGAAGAATTGTTTAACGATTTTCAGCTATATACAAGTAAACCTGTGCTAACGAATGGGATTACGAATCACAACTCCGAGCGGTCGTGTTATTCTTAAAAAAAAAACACATTGTTTAGATGTAGTTTTAGTTTTATTTCTTTACGGGAACGGATTGCAAATTCGTGCTATCGGTTGCGATAGTGGCGTTTATTTGCTGTTAGTGGTATTTGTTTTTATCAATTTTATGGTTTCTTCTAGGTCTTCCTCTTTGCTCCAATAATAACCGTATGCTTTTTTATATTTCTTAATTTGGTGCCTAATTCCCTCAGGTTTGAATAAACCTTTCTCATCATTCTTCACAGCTTCCAAGCAATCAAATATCTTAATTATTTGAAAATTATCAGGACTAATTTGTACTATCCTTCCATTAGTTCTTTTAGTTTGTATGGTTCTATCTTGTGGAAGGTAATTTGTTTGTATCTTCAGTTCTTTAATAATCCTTCTATATACAGCTGAACCAATTCCATATTTATGAGGAATATCTTTTTGATAGAATTGACCGCTAGTAGCGTCTTTCACTAATTGTTGAATTATATTAGGGGGTAGTTTTACCTTTTTATTTTCAATTTGACAAGTACGACACCAAAATCCATCATAAAGATATTGTCCTTTCGATATACATTGATGTCCTTGATCGCAAATCCAATTGTAGTTCTCAGATAACCCTTTTGTTTTTAAATTTCTGTCTAATATTCTACCTCCCTTTGATTCAATAATATTCTTAAGTTCTTCGAATCGACGTTCAGAGTCACAATGAGGACAAGACGCATTAGATTTTATAATAACTCCGAGAGTTCTATTGGTTATTTCATGACCATTTGCACAGAAGTAATTGTGTTTGCTTTCAGAGCCAATAAATCCTTGAATTTTACAATTATTTTTTTCGACTATTTCTTTTGCTAATTCGTAGAGTTCACTTTTTCTTCCTCGATACAATTCAATCAAATCTAGATCAAATGATTCATCTCTATATACAATGTTTAGTTCACGTAATTTTTCTTTTACCTGTTCAAAGAAAAGTTGAATTCTACCTGAACGTATTGTTTTAAATTCAAAAATTTCAATTAAAATAATACCATTTTGTTTGCAAAGTGCTTTCTTATATTGGTCTCGTTTTAATTGATCTTCAAACCGTTTGTTGCTTTGATGAAAATGACTTTTGTCTGTAAAATGCTGATAGCCCTGATACTCGAAAGCAATTTTTTGAGTTTCATTGTATCCGTCTAATTGTAAACCATCCATTTGTTTGATGTAAAGTGATGGAAGTTTGATATTTAAAAGATGTTCAAGCATTAATCGCGCTATTGTCTCACCGATCAACCTATTAGGAGAACATTTTGAACACCATCGAAGTGAGTTTTTTACTTCACTCCAAGATTTTTGAAACTTATGACCAGCATTACACTCAAAGTCTAGTTTAGATTCGTTATTTAGATAAGTTTTTGAAAGACATTTGCCATTTAATTTCGAAACGAAACTATTTATTTCATACAGAGTTCGCTCACTCAAATTTGCAGATGATTCTTCCTTAGCACACAAATCACAACCATGACCTCTCAAAAATACTTGGGGTTCTTTAGTAATAACTTTGTTATGCTTTAAACATTTCAAAGAAACTAGGGTTCTCTGGTTAACGTAATTTACATTTTCGAAATCAAATAGGTTACCATAAATTGATTGAATTTTATTCTTGAATGTATTAATGCTGTCAGACAATGCTGCGCGACGTGATTCTTGCAGACAGAATTTACAAGGATGTTTAGAATTGAGGTGGTTATTTAAAGTTTGTTCGAATGAATAGTCGTGTTTTTTGCAAAGAAACTTGATTTTGGTTTTTGCATCTATATACACTGCTGCGCCATAATCAAGGTCATCACCAAAACATAATTTGGATTCCGCTATTAGCCATTCTGTATTCCGCTTATTACTCAAAGTAATTTATATTATTAGCATCATTACCACTGACGTCGCTGCGCCACAAGTAGTCGTGGCTTGGCGACCGATTTTTCTCCACTAGGAGAAAACGAATTTAGGAAAAAGAAACGAACAATAAACTGAAAACTAGCCATGAGTTTTAGCAAGTGTTATGAGATGGTTTAGTTTATTTCAATTTCCTTTTTTTCGGATTTTGCCTATTTGAGAAAAATGAAATAATTTCAATTTGATTATTCTTAACTCTATAATACATTGTATTATGAGATAGAATAACAACTCTTTTAATATCTTTTTTAACTTCCGAAACTTGAAATAAATCAGGATTTTGAGAAATTAAGATTAATGTTTCCTCAATATTTACAGCTAAATTTTGCATTTCTTTTTCTGTCCAATTTTCTTCTAAATATTCGATAGTATTTTCTAATTCTTTCAGAGCAAAATCTGTCCAAAGAATTTTATAGCCATTTTTCATAAAGTTTTCTGGCGTTTGAGTGAGGATTTAGTTTTCCTGCATCGGCATCATTTAGCCCTTTTTCGATTGATTCTTTTTCACTTTCAGAAATTGAATTCCACCAATCTTTACTTTCTTTTTTTCTCAAATCCATTATTTTCTCAATAATAGTTGAGTCTTCAATAGTTGAAAGCCATTGGATCAATTCCAATTTTTTGTTTAGTATGTTTAATTCAATATTCATAACTCAAAGATTTAGCAATTCAAAAGTACAAATATATTTGTAATGTCTTTCACTACGCGCATTAAAACTGAGGTATAGCTTCTATATAATCGCTACTCCTGAGCATATTGCATTCCAAATATATCAAATTTATTTAATAATTCTCAAAAGGACTTTTGTCTACTAGTAAATCCAGATTGTTCGGGTGTGAATAGAAATTATTCTACCACGACCTCGTATTTTGTTAAGAGTCCTTTTAAGCCCGCCAAAGCAAAAATGGCTTTCTTGATTTTGGTTTTCGTGGGGTCAATGGTGTAGTTGTAGCTAGTTTTGAAATTGGCTTTGTTGGCAATGGCTTTGGCAAATTCTGAGCGATACAAATCGCAAGCGTCAAAATCGACTTCGGTTAAATCGGCGCTCATGAAATCAACCGCTATAAGGCTGCAATTTACAAAGGAAGTGCCTTTGAGCTTTAAGGTGTAAAACTTCGAGAAATCCAGCACGCAATGATTAAAGGTAATGTCGAAAATCAATTTGTCGCACATAGCAAAATTGACTTCTTTCATCTCGCAACGATTGAAAGTCACGGTTCTCAGCGCCACATAATTGATTTTGGCAGCATTGAAATTACAATCATTGAAAACACAATCGATAAAAGTGACTGCCAGAAACACACATTGCGAGAATTCACAGTAATTGAATGTGCAACATTCGAATTCCTTGAAATTGACTTCTTCCTCGCCGTAAGTAAGGTTGTTGTATTCAATATCTAGGAAATAGTCCATCATTTATTTGGGGTTTGTTATCCAAATCTGTTATGTATTTAAATGGATTGACTTCGTCTTTCTAGATAAAGCTCCGCAGTGGAAATGGAAAGCCTTTTCAATCAAAGATTTCAATCTGTTGTTTTTGGCTGGATTTTGCTCCGCAACATCCAATAAAGCTCCGCTTTGAAAATACTATTAACAAAAAAACGCTCAAGCGAGCTTGGCGTTTTTTCTTATAATAGTATTTATTCGTGACCTTGACTGGATTCAAACCAGTAACCTCTTGAGCCGTAATCAAGTGCGCTATTCAGTTGCGCCACAAGGCCTATTTTGTGGGTGCAAATATAGGTATAATTATATGATTTGCAAATTGAAAATACAAATTAAGTCTATTTTTTTAAATTCCAAAATGGTCGACCAATAATCCTAAATCAACGATCTAATGCTCTTGCGGTTACGTAATACCGATAGCCAATGAGCGCCTTTTGCCATATCTTGGCTTTGGCTAAATCCAGTCCTTGTTTGGTAAAACTAGGCAACAAGAGTTTGTTTATTTTGGCTAAAATTTGGAACATAAATACCATTTATTTCTACAAAGATAAAAAACTTTGTGGCATAGTAACTTTAAACTATTTTTGCGCTATGCAATTCTTCAATTTACATACGCACCAATTCACGAATCAACCGGATGTATTGGAATTGGTCAATCAATATCCACAGGAATTTGACGCCACGATTCCGTTTTATTCCATCGGAATTCATCCTTTGTATATTGACGAAAATCGATTGGAGAAAGATTTTCAAATCGTGGACCAGAAATTGGCTTTGCCAGAATGCCTTGCTTTGGGCGAATGTGGATTGGACAAACGTAGTGAAACGCCGTTTGTATTGCAACAAGTGGTATTAGAGAAACAATTGGCTTTGGCCGAGAAACACCAAAAACCAGTTGTGATACATTGCGTGGCGGCTTTTCAGGAACTCATCGAAATCAAGAAAAGATTGAAAATTTCCGTTCCAATGCTCATTCACGGTTTTTCAAAAAACGAACAAATGGCTCAACAAGTAATTGATGCTGGATTCTATGTTTCGTTTGGTAAAAATTTGTTACGAAATCCCGCATTGGAATCCGTTTTTACGAGTGTTCCAAACGATCGGTTTTTTTTGGAAACCGATACTATTGAAGAGGGAATTCAAGGCGTTTATGAATTGGCAGCGAAATATAAAAATATTGAAGTGGAAGAGTTAAAGCATCTTATAGTGGTGAATTATAAAGCAGTTTTTGAAAAGAATAAAGAATGTTGAATTTTGAAGTTTGAAAAAATTCAAACATTTAATTTTAAACGATGATTTATGGCAGAATGGACAGAAAGAGCGGAACTTTTATTTAAACCCGAAGGATTACAAAAATTAAAAAACGCCAATGTTTTGGTTGTGGGATTGGGAGGCGTGGGCTCTTTTGCTGCAGAATTTTTGGCAAGGGCAGGAGTTGGAAAAATGACCATTGTGGATGGGGATATAGTGGATATCACCAATATCAACCGGCAATTACCGGCCGTACATTCCACTGTGGGTA
This sequence comes from Flavobacterium psychrophilum, assembly GCA_945872245.1. Classification (GTDB taxonomy): domain Bacteria; phylum Bacteroidota; class Bacteroidia; order Flavobacteriales; family Flavobacteriaceae; genus Flavobacterium; species Flavobacterium psychrophilum_T. Next base: position 48,061 of record CAMBZB010000004.1, on the reverse strand, counting down.
AACCTAAAGTGACTATTGTTGGCGACCGATTGATGGATATTAATCCAGAATTGCAACTCACCAGAGTTCGGGAATTTTTATCACCAGAGCGCGCCTTCGAAATTGTTTCGGAGGAATATGATTATGTTTTGGATTGTATTGACAGCATTACACCCAAACTGAATTTGATTATTGGTGCCAAGCGCAAGAGAGTGAAAATTATCAGCAGTATGGGAGCGGGAGGGAAGATGGAAGCTTCTAAAGTGAAGGTGGCCGACATTACCAATACCGTAAATTGCTTTCTGGCAAAAACGATTCGCCGACGCTTGAAAGAAGTGAAAATTGACAAATTGAAAGTGGTATTTTCGTCCGAAATTCAAGATGATTCCAGTTTGAAAATGACCGACGGGTCTAATTATAAGAAATCCTTTTACGGCACCAACAGCTATATGCCTGGATTATTCGGTTTATATGCCGCCGAAACCGTGATTCGATATTTACTTAAAAAAGACTAATCAATCATCAGTAATCAGTCTCAAATTAAAACTCATAACCCAAAACCCAAGACCTAATACCCAATATGATTCAAACCGTAATTTTTGACATGGATGGCGTAATCGTTGACACGGAACCCGTTCACCATTATGCTTATTTTAAACAATTTGAAGAATTAGACATTGTCGTATCAGAGGAAATTTACACTTCATTCACGGGGAATTCTACCCGGAATACGTTTCAAAAATTGAAGAATTTATTTTCTATCGAAGCGGAAGTAGAGGATTTAATTCAAAGGAAGCGTACCATTTTTAATGACGCTTTCGATACGAAAGAAGATTTGGCGTTACTAGATGGTGTGGAGGAATTAATTAAGGATTTACACGCAAACAGGATACAATTGATAGTGGCTTCTTCAGCTTCTAAAGTGACTATTGATCGTGTTTTCAAACGTTTTGGATTATATCAATATTTTTCCCATATCGTGAGTGGAGAGGATTTTCCTAATTCGAAACCACATCCTGCCATATTTGAGCATGCAGCTTCCTTGTCAGTTGCTTCAAAAGAAAATTGCATCGTGATAGAAGACAGTACCAATGGCGTTATTGCGGCAAAAGCGGCAGGGATTTTTTGTGTAGGTTATAACAGCGAACATTCAAAAATGCAGGATTTATCATTGGCAGATTTCGTTATTAATCATTTTGGTGAGTTGAGTTTTGAAAAAGTGGTTGTTTTATAATTTATTGCAATAATTTATGTTTAGAAGGCAGGTATTTGTAAATTTGGATAAACTTCTAAAATATTCTATTATGAAAAAAATAATTTTTGCATTGACTTTTTTTATTGCTCCGCTTATTATTGAGGCACAAGTTAAAACACCACAACAAAGTCCGAAGTCGACATTGACCCAAATGGTTGGTTTAACCGAAGTGGAGATTAATTATTCGAGGCCAAGTACTAAGGGAAGGCCTATTTTTGGGGATTTGGTGCCTTTTGGAAAATTGTGGCGAACAGGTGCCAACGAGAATACAACCCTATCCTTCAGTGATGATGTTCTTATCGATGGCAAAATATTGACTAAAGGGAAATATGCTTTATATGCGATTCCTAAAGCCGATAATTGGGAAATTATCTTTTATTCCAAAACGGATAATTGGGGAACTCCAGAAGTTTGGGATGAAACCAAAGTGGCATTGAGAGCAAACGCAACACCTGAAACATTAGATAGAAATGTGGAAAGTTTTACCATTGGTATTAACAATCTAGATTATAATTTTGCTCATTTAGAATTGTCTTGGGAAAAAACAATTGTTGCCCTCAAGTTTGAAGTCCCAACTCAGAAAAAGGCTATGGCGAGCATTGAAAAAGCATTGGCAGGACCCACTGCCGGAGATTACTTTTCATCCGCAAAATATTTATTTGACTCCAATGGCGATGTGGCAAAATCCCTAATTTATGTTAACAAAGCGTTGGATATGAAGCAAGAAAAACCATTTCATTATTATCGTTTGAAATCCTTGATTCAGTCGAAACTAGGTGATAAAAAGGGCGCTATCGAAACGGCCAAACTTTCCCTTGCCGCTGCTGAAATCGCCAAAAACCAAGACTATATAAAAATGAACAAAGAAAGCATAGAAGAATGGAGTAAAAAATAAATGCTTTGTATTTGCAACATGAATCCCGTCCTGATTATTTCGAGACGGGATTTTTTTATTGGTCTTGCCTTTTTTTATCGAAAAGGGTAGCCTGTAATAACACTGACAAAACAATGGTAAGTAAAGCCCCGATGAAGTTGAGCCATAAATAGCCCAGCTTTTCTTCGCCACTTTCAAATATGAAAATGGCATAATAATAAATGATAAAAATAGTAATTTGGCTAATGGCTGCACTGTAAAAAATGGCTTTTGCCTGTACTCTTTTTACATAGAAACCTACCATAAAAATGCCCAAAACGGTTCCGTAGAAAATGGAACCCACGATATTGACCAATTGGATTAAATTTTCAAACAATGTTCCTATGCTGGCAAAAAGGATGGCCACAATTCCCCAAAACAAGGTGAAAAATTTGGTTACATTCACATAATGCCTTTCTGATTTTTCTTCTTTTAGATTCCGCTTATAAATATCGATTGCTGTTGTCGAAGCCAAGGCATTGAGTCCCGAAGCGGTTGAAGACATTGCGGCAGAAATAATTACTGCCAGTAATAAGCCTATTAATCCTTTAGGCAAATAATGCAGTATGAAGTGAAAAAAAACGTAATCCTTGTCATTCGTTTCACTGTTACTGTCCGCCTTGAGAATGATTTCCTTGGCTCTATCCCTCAAATCTTTTTCTTTACTGGACAATCCAATCAACTCTTTTCGAAGGATGGGATTGTCGTAGTCCTGGTTGAGTTGGTCGATATACAAAAGATTGATTACTTTCTTGTCTTCGGATAAGGCAACTAGTTTTTTTTCTAAAACGTGGTATTCATTTTTGTATTGGGATTTTTCAATTAATGCTTTGTTATTGGGATTAAAATTCAAAGGCACCGGATTGAATTGAAAAAACACAAAAACCATGACTCCGGTAAGTAAAATAAAGAATTGCATAGGTACTTTTAAGAGCCCGTTCATTATTAATCCCATTTGGCTTTCCTTGACTGATTTCCCTGATAAATAGCGTCCTACCTGGGATTGGTCGGTGCCAAAATAAGCCAACGCCAAGAAAAAACCTCCCGTGATACCACTCCAAAAAGTATATTTCTCTTCTGGGTTAAACGAAAAATCAACGATATTCATTTTGTCATTGGCTCCTGCAATATGCAACGCATTGTTGAAAGTCATGTCATTGGGTAAATAATACAAAATAAGTAAAAAAGTGATGAACATCCCTGACATGATAACAAACATTTGTTGTTTTTGGGTCACGTTTACCGCCTTTGTGCCGCCCGAAAACGTGTAGATTATCACGAGAACCCCTATGATAATATTCATTAAAGTTAGGTTCCAACCCAATAGTGCCGACAAAATGATTGAGGGTGCATAAATGGTAAGTCCAGTTCCCAAACCTCTTTGCACCAAGAAAAGAATGGCCGCCAAAGAACGAGTTCTTAAATCAAACCGTTTTTCAAGATATTCATAAGCGGTAAAGATTTTGTATTTATGATATATGGGGATAAAAGTGACACAAATAACTACCATTGCAATGGGCAAACCAAAATAGAATTGCAAAAAACCCATTCCGTCATGATAGGCCTGTCCCGGGGTCGAAAGAAAGGTAATCGCACTGGCTTGCGTTGCCATAACCGAAAGTCCGACAGTATGCCATGGTGTTTCGTTGTTTCCCAAAATATAATCCTCTACGTTCTTGCTTCCCTTTGTTTTCCAAACTCCATAAATTACTATAAAGAGTAAAGTAACAACAAGAACAATCCAATCGAATAACTGCATAGTTTAGGAATATAATTTCATTAAAAAATAAAATATCAAAATATAGATTGCATTTGCCACGAGAACCCAAGTGTAGCTTTTTTTCCAAGTTTTAACTTTTTTGGTTTCCATAATTTGACTTTTTAAAGTTTTGTTTTTTCAGCGGTAATAGTTACTGGATTATTTAAAGAAATCATATTGGCCAATAATTTATAGGCACCTGAAACGCCTTCCGGCAATTCCCTAAAAAAACTTAGTCCAGTATAAACATAATAACCCTTTCCATAAGGAGCAATCAGCAACGATCCATTTTTAGGCGTTTCCCCTTTGTCGTTTGACGATAAAATAGGAGTAAAGGCTTTGTCAAATTCGTCCGGATAATACAATCCTTGCTCCTGTTTCCATCCTTCAAAATCTTTCGAAGTAATTGTATTAGGATAATTTAAAACGGGATGATTGGGAGCTAAAAATCGGACTTCAGCATTTTCCTCCGTGACTCTGTCACGTGAAATTTTCAAGGGAAATGGTGCTAAATTTTCGGTTATTAATTCATTTGACGTATTGTATTGTACTAGCATTGTCTTGCCGCTTTTTACAAAATCAAATAAAATAATTTGTTTGCTTGCCAATTCTTGCACGGTATTATAGGCTCGGATTCCAGTCATTATAACATCAAAATTTGCCAGTTTTTCGGGAGTGATTTCTTCGGGTTTAAGTAACGTTACTTTATACCCCATTTGTTTTAAACTATTAGGAACTTCATCACCGGCTCCCATAATATAGCCGATTTTTTCTCCATTTGTTTTTAAATCCAATCGAACGAACTTGGCCTCGGCGGGTTTCAAAACTTGTTGTTTTGTGATGTGGTTGTAATCAATGATAATTTGGTCTTTGTCGTATCTTTTTCCATCTATAAAGGCGACACTTTTCGCAATAACCTCCTCAGCTTTACTTGGTGGCGTCACCTCAAAATAAACAACTTCCTCCGTTCCTTTTTTATCTAAATGAAAAGGAATGGATTTTGGTGAAACCAACCAATTTTGAGGCAATTCCAGTTGCAAATCCCCTTTTAGGTCGTCTTTTCCTGCTTTGATTTTTACGGCTATTGGGGTAGTTGTGCTATTCTTAAAAAGGGATACTTTGTCAAGAATATTTGTGGTCACTTCGGGAACAATATCCAAATAATTATAGACTTCGCCTTTCACATCGTCATTGTATTTGTAAATTACGGTTTGTTCAAACGGGATTTCGATTCCGTTAATTTGAATGTTAAAAACCACTTTTACTTCCCGAATGACATCTGGAATTCCAATGTTTTTTTGGTTGGCAACGGTGTACATTCCCACACTCCCTTTTTCTTTTAGCCAATAGGGTTGGGTGTATTCAATTGTTGATGGTAATTGCAAATCAAGAGGTATGGTTTGTGCATTATTGTTTTTTAGCACCACATTTTCAATGGTTGTTTTTTGGTCCGGCAAAGTAGTAACGCTTAACAGTTGCATGGGCACCGAACTTCTATTAATGGCTTCGAGCTTTAATTTTAAAAGGCTCGCTGGTGTAGCTTCCTGATTTTTCGCAGCTGCTTCAAGGAATAATCCAGAACAGGCAGCAATTACTTTTTTTATTTCCTCTGATTTTATTGGTTTCCAATGATTTTCTTCCAATGATTGAATCAAAAAATCGGATTTTGCCAAATCTGGAATGCTAGCAGCAGGGTTTGTAAAGTCGAATTGGGCGATAATTTTAGTCAATAATTCGCCAATAGGTTTTCCGCCCTTAACCCGATTCCATGTGGTGTCAATTCCCTCAAAAATGGTGGCTTTATCCGTTGGAGCGACTCCATTTATAAGTTCTAAGTACTCGGTATCTTCACCACGGCTTCCGGTACTTCCGAAACCTTGCGATTGATGGCAACTCCGACTTAAGGCTGCAATTTCTTGGTTTGATTTTCCAATGGAAGGATAATAGACTCCGGTTTGTAAGGAAATGAAGTTTGATTTATCAGCAGCCGCAAATTTTTCTTTACTTCCGTAAAAATACCATGAAGGATTGAAAAATTGGCGTTTGACTTGCCAAGGTTCCACTAGCTTTAATTGTTCGGGAAATACATTTGGGTTATTGGTTAAATCAAAACTCTCGACACTCAACATTGCCGATGCCGTATGGTGGCCATGGGTAGTTCCGGACGTTCGATGGTCAAACCGATTGATGATAATATCGGGTTGAAATTTTCGGATTGCCCAAACAATATCGGCGAGGACTTTTTCTTTATCCCAAATTTGGAGGGTTTCTTCTGGGTTTTTGGAAAAACCAAAATCATTGGCACGCGAAAAAAACTGTTCTCCACCATCAATTTTTCGAGCTTCAATGAGTTCTTGCGTTCGAATGACACCCAATAATTCCCTTAGTTGCGACCCAATCAAATTTTGACCCCCATCTCCTCGTGTCACAGATAAATAAGCAGTTCTTGCCTTAGTTTGATTCGATAAATAGGAAATCAAACGGGTGTTTTCGTCATCGGGATGTGCGGCAATATATAGTACCGAACCTAGGAAATTTAATTTATTAATCTGATTGTAAATTTCAACAGAATTTGGTTTCTGGAGTTTTTGTGCGTTTATTATTTGGAAGGTAAAAAGTAAGATAACTAGAGTAAGTAATAAAGCTTTTTGCATCTTTTGAGAATTTAATTTGCAATAAGACCAAATGTAGTAATTAAATGAATTTCTAAATACTATTTTTCATTTTCTTTGGCAAAAACAAGACTATTTTGAACCAATCAATACGTAAAAATTAGTCCTTTCGAGGGATGTTCGATGATTGAAATTATTCTTTACAGCAGTAAATTGTTTGGGTAAAATTGCTTCCGAAGAGAAATCATTATAAATCCCATAACTTTTGGTTTAGGCTAAATTATTCAAATACTCATATACTTTATCCGTGGGCATTCCCATAACATTGGCATAAGAACCCTCTATTTTTGAAACACCCACAAAACCAATCCATTCCTGTATGCCGTAAGCACCAGCTTTGTCAAACGGCTTGTAGTTTTCTATATAATAGCGAATAGCATCCTCGCTTAATTCATTGAAAGTTACTTTGGTTATTTCGTGAAGGAGCTTGGTTTTGCTATTGGTTTTAAAGCAAACCGATGTGATAACTTCATGAGTGGAGTTCGATAATGATTTCAGAATAGCAAAAGCGTCTTGTTCGTCTTTTGGTTTTCCTAAAGCTCTTCCGTTATGCCAAACGATGGTGTCGCTTGTTATGAGGATTTCATTGGCTTGCAATTCGCCTTCAAAAGCATTGGCTTTTAATTCGGCCAAATAGTTGGTGATTTCCTCTGCTTTTAATTCTGGGGGATAAACCTCTTCTATTTCTTTCAGTCTGATTTCGAAATCCAAGTCTAAATCTTTGAAAAATTGCTGGCGTCTTGGCGAACTCGAAGCCAAAATTAGGGAGTAGTTGCGTAATTTATTTTTAAGCATGATTTTTTATGTTTAGGCTAATTACCACAATAGAAAGTATTCCGAAAAATAGCACCCATTTTAGAACGGCACTCAGATGGTGAAAATCTTTTGTTTGCGTTGCAGACCAAATTTTAAGTGTAAAATAAATAAGCGGTGCCAATATAAAGACAAAACCATAAATTACACTAAGGATTAATCCCGACTGAAATAGGTAATAATTGAGATAATATAAAATACATATAATGGGAATTAAACTCAATACAAAAACAAGTTTAGTGGTTCGTTTTACCCCAAAAACAATCGGTAGGGTATGCATTACTTGGTTAGAATCCCCTTTTACGTCTTCCAAATCCTTAACTATTTCCCGAATAAAATTCAGGAGAAAGGCAAAAATGGCATAATCCAAAAGTATTCCGAAAAGCAATCCCATAACGGGTCTGTTTTCATCATAAGTGACAGGATACAGATCGAAAATCCCAACGATTAAAAGGCTAAACGAAAGAAGCAGCGCAACAATTAAGTTTCCAATAAGCAAACTTTGTTTCAGCCTCGTAGCATAAAAATAAAGTGTTGCTGCAATAAGTATAAAAAGGGAAGCGAAACTAGGTTTGTCAATGATATTCGATAAATAAAATCCAATGAAAACTCCAGTAAAGGTACAGCCAATATACAAGTTATACCCCTTAGTTTCAGAAATGGATTTGCCAATAATAACAGCGTCCGGCTTATTATCTGTATCGGTTGCTACGTCCAAAATAGCATTGATTATATAACCGCCAGCAGCTATGAATACGGTTGCCAGAACCAATAACCCATATTGCCAATCGGACAAAGCCAAAGGGATGTTTTGTAATTTCAAAAATCCGTATCTAAAAAGGAGCTGCATCAAGGCTAGCATCAGTAGATTCTGATATCGAATGAGTTTTAAAAAATTCATGGATTTTTTTGGTTGATTTTAAAAAAAGCACTGTAAATATATCAAATAAGCACAACAAGAGGTCTGATGGTTCTATTTTAATAGTTTTTATAGAGATATCCCCCGAGCATAAAAAATCCTGTAAGAACCGCCATCACTATGATGGATTTCTGGTAATTTCTGCTTTTGTCCGCCAGATTTAAGCCGATTAAACCAAAAAACAACAGCGTTACATAAATTGCAGGATACATTTGAAAGGCGTTAATAAAGTCGCCTTTGAGTAATAGGAGGAAAGCGCGTTGCAAACCACAACCCAAGCATTCCACTCCGAATAAAGTTTTGCTCCAACAAGGAAGCATGTAGTTTTCTAAATTCAATGGTGCTACTTTTTTTGAATTACTATTTAACAAAAAACTTTTTCAATACTAAATGATGCTATTTTAAAGTTCCTTACTTTTGGAATTCCAACGGTTAAAGATATGAAAAAGATTGTAATTCCGATATTGATTTTGGCAATCCTAGTTGTCTTATACGAGCAACGAAGTGCGCAAAAAAATGTATACATAATGGTTATTGCCATTGTGGTTTTTATGTTCGGGATGATGCGTTTGAGTAGTAAAACACCAAGTAAAAATCAAGAAAAAGAAGAAGATAATGTTTAGTAAAGGAGATAAGGTTAGCGTGCTTGATGAGGCTATAAATGGTGTGGTGGTTTCGGCCAAGGATAAGGAAGTGACCATAGAAACGGAGGATGGTTTTATGATGACATTTTTTGCCAATGAATTGCTTAAAATAAACAATTCCAGCAACTTAATGGATTCAATCAAAAGTATCAATACTGATTCGGTTGCCAAGGAAAAAGAAATTCCAAAACCTCGAAGTTTTGTCAAAGAACGCAAAGACAAGCATGAGATTTCGGCACCGGAATTTGATTTACACATCGAAAAATTGGTTCCCCATCATCGTAGCATGTCTAATTATGACATCCTCACCTTGCAGTCCGAAACCGCAAAACGACACCTAGAATTTGCTATACGAAATCGAATCCCGAAAATTGTTTTTATTCACGGTGTTGGAGAAGGAATTTTAAAATCGGAATTGGATTTTTTATTGGGGCGTTATGACAACGTTGTATTTCAAGACGGCAATTATCAAAAATACGGTTTGGGAGCCACAGAGGTATTTATTAAGCAGAATAGTAAATAACCAGCCTAATTTGTCAATAACTCCCCGTAGATGTAGTTATCTCCAAGAGAGAAATCACTGTTGCCTTTCTTTAAAGTGGCTTTTTTGAGTACAATGGTGTGCTTAAAACCCGTTCCGTTAGTGGTAGTCGTAACCTCGACTATACCGCTTATGCCAGAAACTCCGGCTATGGCATTCCATTCTTGACTTATGGCTGGGGTAGTGGGGATTGAAGTGTTACAGAAATAACTGGTTGGTATAAGTCCGGCATAGAGGCGGTAAGTCAGTTTGTTGGTTGTTGTGCCTAATATGCCAGTTCGTGGGCTGTTTAGAGGCGTCACAGTATTGTCTATTAAACTTGGGTCAATGTCTAAAGTTAAAGCCTCGCTACCCGTATAATTATAGAGTAGGTTTGGCGTGTTGGCAGTGCATCTTTCTGTTGTTTCGTCAAATCCAAAAGGAAGACTGGTAGTTGTCGTCACATAATCCCCAAAAGGGAAGGTTTCATAAACCTGGGTTCCATTCGCTTTTGTAAAAGTGATATTCTTGAATACGATATTGTGGTTGTATCCCGAAATTCTGGTGCTATTGTCAGTCGTATTTGTGGTTTTTATGGCGGTTGTGATGATTTGGATAGTCCCTCCTGCGGCAGTCCATTGGTTAGTAACGCTAGGGGTTGCCGGTGGTATGGTTTCACAAATGTTATTGGCAGCCACGGTTCCGTTATAAAAACGGTAAACCAAGCGATTGCTTCCGCCAATAGTTATTTCGGTTGGGGTTCCAATCTCGGTAGGTTCGTTTGTGAAGGAGCTTGTGGGGATTTCGAGCAATAAAGCTTCCTTTTCCTTTAGTTTATAGAGAATGTTGTTGGTGCTGCAACTTTGTGTGATGGCGTCTTCAAAATTAATTGTTTCCAGAACTAAGTTTCCGTCATCGCAACCGTTTAATAGTAACAGTAAAACCAATAGGCCAACAATTCTTTTCATTTGTTTATAATATTTGTTTTTTATTGGAAGTTGGAACGCTTATAATCATATCTCTGTTAGTCAATGATAATTTACGTGGGCGTTTCATCGTTTAAAATATTTGCTCAAAAATAGTAAAAAAAATGCCAATTGACAGTAGTCAAATCACAATTCATATTTCATAACTTTGTACCAATGAAAAAAGTATATCTCGATAACGCCTCTACTACGCAACTCCGCCCGGAAGTCATACAGGAAATGACAAAAGTATTATCGGAAGATTATGGTAATCCCTCGTCAACACACAGTTTTGGGCGAAAAGCCAAAAGTATTCTAGAGCTCTCCAGGAAGGCAATCGCCAAGCAGTTGAATGCTTCGGCCCAAGAAATTATTTTTACTTCTTGTGGCACCGAAGCCAATAACTGGATTCTGCGATCGGCGGTCAAGGATTTGGGTGTAAAAAGAATTATCACCTGTAAAATAGAGCATCATGCTGTTTTATTTACGGTACAAGCCTTGCAAAAAGAGTTTGATATTCAAGTGGATTATGTGGCGGTTAAGCCTAATGGCGAAATTGACATTACGGATTTAGTAGACTTGCTTTCCCAAGAAACAAAAACCTTGGTAAGCCTGATGCATGTCAATAACGAAATAGGAACGGTGTTGGATTTGGGTAAAGTGGGGCGTATTTGTCAACAACACCATGCGCTTTTCCATTCGGACATGGTACAATCCGTTGGGAAAACCGAAATTGATTTACAAACATTGCCCATTGATTTTATGGTAGCAAGTGCACATAAATTTCACGGACCAAAAGGAGTTGGGTTTGCGTACATAAAGAAAAATTCAGGATTGCGACCTTTATTTTATGGTGGCGAACAAGAAAAAGGGATGCGACCCGGAACCGAAGCGGTGTATCAGATTGCTGGAATGGCAAAGGCTTTATTGCTTTCCTTTGCTAATTTGGATAGAGAAAGAAGATATATTTTGGATTTAAAAAATTATTTGATTAGCCAATTCCAAATTGAATTTCCGACTTTTGAAATAAATGGTTCGCAAGAGGGATTTTACACTATTTTAAATGTGCTATTGCCTTTTTCAGAAGATAAAACCGCTATGATTTTATTTCATTTAGATATGAAAGGAATTGCTGTTTCCCGTGGTAGCGCTTGCCAGTCTGGCAGTAACAGACCTTCTCATGTTCTGGCGGAGATACTCTCTAATGAGAATTCACAAAAACCAAGTTTACGGATTTCTTTGAGTCATTTAAATACCAAAGAAGATTTGAATTTATTGATTGAAGCCCTGAAGAGTCTTTAAATAGCAGATTTCATGTCTCCAAAATCTTTGTTTTTTCAACAGCTTTTTCTGAATACTTTTTCATGATTAACAGTGTTTTAAAAAAACATAAAGTCGATTCGGCTCCTTGGTTGATGTTAATTATAGTATCTTCCAATCCGTCATAAGAGGCTCCGTTTTCGGGGTTGTACATAATTTGTTTCAGGTGATTGTTTCCCAAAAACCAATTAAAAGCCACTTCAAGCTGTTCTTTATATTTAACGTTTCCAGTTACTTGGTAAAACAAATCTAAAGTGATGATTGTAGTAGACACTTCGATAGGTTGTTCTCCATAAAACACTCTTTCATTTTCCTTTTTGAACCATCCTCTATTCGATATTACTTTGAGCTGCCCCTTCATGAAATAGTGTGATAAAAGAAAATCTAAGGTTATGGTGGCAATTTTTAAATATTTGGGTTCCCCTATTGCCAAATAGCTATACATCATCGCTTCGGGGAGAACATTGTTCACATAAGTCATATAATCTTCATACCAACACCAATATTCCTCAGAATTAATGTTATACAGCTCTAATAATTTATCCGCAAGTTGCACAATATATACCCGAACTGTTTCCTCCGGATGAACGGAATAGTAGTAATACAACCCTTTTAGGGTATACGCGATAGCTCTTGGAGAGGTAATCTCGTATATTCTTTTGGATGCTTTTTCCCAACAATTTTCGGCTCTAAAAACTAAATTTAGAGGAAGTATTTCTTTGTGTGAAATGACGTAGCCTAGACTCCATAGTGCTCTGCCATTGGCATCCTCAAGATTTACTTCTGAATTTTGTGAAGTTAATTGGCGGTCGAAATTTTTATAATTGTCAAAAAAACCATCTTCTCGTTGAATCTCTTCTATAAAATTCAAATAGATATCCGCCAATTTCAAAACCTCTTCATCTTGATAATGCGAATAATACATCACAATATTAATTAATGCTCTCGCATTATCATCGAGGGTGTATCCCGACTCAGGATCCGGATCGCTAAATTTTGAAAATTGCAGCATTCCGTAATCCGTGGTAAGTTCCTTAATATGGTCTAGTTTTATGGGTGGCAAGCTGAATTTTAGATCTTCTTCACGGTTCGTTAATTCACCAAATAACAACCCATATTTGATGGCGACATTTTCCCATATTGTCGAATGGGAGAGGGAATAAGCATTTTTCCCCATTGCAACTCGTTTTTCTTTATTTTCAATAAGTTCTTGTATGGCTTTTTGAAATTCTTGAGGATTGTCAAACGCCTTCAATAATATTCCGTTTCCATCTTCCAAGGCTTCCATGGCATGTGGTATGGGTGTGGAGATAACGGCGCAACCACAACTAAGGGCATAGGCAAAGGTGCCGCTCACTGCCTGATTGGGGTCTTTGGAAGAAAATAAATAAATGTCTGACAAGGTTAAATATTCTAGTAATTGTTTCAATTCTAGATATTCATTTATAAACAGGACATTATTTTCTAATTGGAGTTCTTGGACGATATCGATAAGTTTGTTGCGGTATTTTTCTCCTTCTCTTTTGATAATTTCAGGATGTGTTTTTCCAATTACCATATAAATAACTTCAGGATGTTTGGTAACGATTCCGGGCAAGGCATACAATATGGTTTCAATGTTTTTGTTTTCACTAATCAGCCCAAAGGTGGACATCACGATTTTATCCGAATAGTGATATTTGTCTTTCAATAGTTCCTTTTGTTCCCAAAGCACGGTATGTGTTCCATGGGGAATCATATTTATTTTTGATTCCTGACAACCATATTGTCTAGTCAAAATCTGCTTTGATTTATTGGTTAGCACTACAATTCTATTAGATAAATCAACTATTGCCTGAACCACTTTTTTCCTTTTTTCGTCTGGTTCCGGTAATACCGTGTGAAAAACCGTAATTATGGGTTTGTTAAGTGCCAATAGAAAAGCAAGGAAATAATCGCCATATTCGCCACCATGAAGTCCAAATTCATGTTGGATACACACTAATCCGATGTCATTTCGTTCATTTATATTTTCCGCAATCAGCCTATAATCCTCTATAGATGAAGAGGTAATGATGTATTTTACCTCGGGTCCATATTCAAATTGCTGCTTGCTGTTTTGCAGCGCACAAACTTCAATGGGAAGGGTATCGCCAAAAACTTTTTTTACAGAGTTAACGATGTCATTTGAAAAAGTGGCCAAACCACACTCTCGAGGTGGATAAGAACTCACAATCAGCATTTTTATTCCTTTTTCATATTTCATATTACCTGTTTTTTAGGGCTGAATTCTTAGTTCGTGTAACAATTCATTGATGTTCATTTTGGCAACGGCTGTATGTTTGTCGGCTGCGCCATAATAGATGTAAAGATCTTCTCCAAACAAGGCGTGACCGGTCGGGAAGACCACATCGTTTACTTCGCCCTCTATTTCCCACTGCTTGGTAGGGGAGAAGAGTGGTATGTCCAGTCTTGAGATTTCGACTTCAGGCTTGTCCAATTGCAGTAAAGCGGCTTTGGCGTGATATATGGCACCAGTTGCCGTCTCTTGTACGCCATGATAAATCATCAACCATCCATATTCTGTTTCAATAGGAGGACCTCCAGCTCCTATGTAGTTTACTTCAAAAACTCCTTCAGGATCCAGAACGATGTAATCGGTGAGGTTTTCTATATAATGTTCCCAAAATGATTTGGTCAAATCTGTCCAATGGTCAAAATATACAATTTGAATTCCAGGCCAAATCCGGTGTAACATGGCGAATTTTCCATTTATTTTTCTTGGAAAAAATGTCAAATCTTTGTCCCTTAAAAATCTAAATTCGTCATCTCCCAATCCTATCTGGTCAAAAAGCCTATAATAGTGGTGGTATTTCGGATTTAGTTTACTGCCACAGCACAAAGCCAGACGCTCATACTCAGCATAATTTATTTTTGGAGTGATGATTCCGTGCTTTTCAAAATGGATTAAGTCTTTTGAAGTAGCGAGAGCACCCATCGCATTGATACCATCATAAGCTGTGTAGGTGATATAATAAACATCTTCAATCTTAACGATTCTAGCATCCTCCACGCCATGTTTTTCATAGTCAAAATTACTGATAATCAAAGGTTTATCATGTCTTTCTATTATATTTAAAGGCCCTTCGGTTTTTGCATATCCAATGGTGGATAAATTGCCATTCTGTACCGCTCTGTATAAAATATGCACGGTGTCTCCTTCTTGATAAATTCCGGGATTTAACACACCGTTATTCTCAAACTCCCTATTAGTGGGACTCAGAATTATCCCTTGTTTTTCTACTGTCACCATGATTTTATATTTTTAAAATTTTAGTAAACATTCTTAATTTTGACGTAAACTATTAGCAGTTTTCAATACATGAAATATTAGGTTGCATAGAAATCAGGATTGGTTACTTTTTAGTTTTGCCCAATTGGGCGGCTTTCGCTTTTTCCTTTTCTAATTTTTTAAAATAACCCCTAAACAAAAAATTGTGTTTTAAGGCTTCTAGGTTCTCATTCAAACGGAAACTGGCTTGGTTAATATTGGTCATTGTCGAATCAATTTTTCGGACTAATTTGGGGTCATTAGAAAGATAATTAATAGCGCCTTTTCCGTCTTTAATATTTTTGATGGTTGCATTTAGGTTCGTAATTGCTTTATCAATCCCAACACTTGACTGATCTAAATTGGTCACCATATTTTTTATTTTTTGGGCTACAGCCGAATCTTTTATGACCCCAATAACATTGTCCTTACTGTCTAAAGATTCGATAAGTTGATTGAATTTTAGCACTGTTTCAGAGGCTCCTTTTCCCGTTAGTTTTAAATAACGCATGGTTTCTTTGAGGTCTCTTGCCATTAAAGTATCGTTGATTAAGGAACCCATAGTTCCTTTACCGTCCATCATTTTATCGGTGATTTTAAGTAAATTGGCAGTGAGTGTAGCAGCATTTTTATTGGTCTTGCTAAGTGTATTAAAAATATCGTCGGTACTCACGCGATTACGGGAACGAATCTCGTCACCGGGCTGAACAGAAGCCTCTTCACCTATTCCTGGGATAATATTAATAATCATGTTTCCTACTAAGCCATCAGAACCAATTGTAGCAATGGCATTTTTTTTAATGTGAGTAAAAATCGTTTTATCTATTATCATATCGACACGAATGGTCGTGTCATTAATCATCTCAATCCCACGAACTGTTCCCACGCTTATTCCGGAATAGCGAACATTATTTCCCAATTGCAATCCATTTACATTGTTGAAAATAGCTTCCAAATGATTTGTTTTCCCAAACATTTTCTGCTTGTCGCCAATGAAATAAACGGCAAGGATAAAAATCAATAATCCTATGATTACAAAAAGACCAAGTCGAATTTTTTGTGAGGTTGTTTTTTCCATTTTATTGCTTATTTAAAGAATGCCTGTATTTTGGGATCGTTTGAAGCTAATAACTCTTCAAAAGTGCCTTCGACATAATTGATACCATCCACTAATAAAATCATTCGATTCGAAATCGCTCTTGCACAATCCACATCATGGGTAATAATAATGGATGAGGTATTGTATTTTTTTTGGATAGAAATCATCAGCAACAATATTTCTTTTGCCGTTATGGGGTCTAATCCGGTGGTGGGTTCATCATAAAGAATAATACTGGGTTGGAGTATCAAGGTTCTAGCTAATGCAATCCTACGTTTCATTCCGCCTGAAAGTTCTTCGGGCATCAAGTTTATGGTATGGGCTAAACCCACATTTTCAAGTGCTTCCATAACCATTGGCGTGGTATCCTTTATTCTACCAAACTTCTTGGTATGGCGTCTTAAAGGAAATTCCAGATTTTCCCTGACCGTCATCGAATCATAAAGGGCGCTGCCTTGAAAAAGAAATCCAACTTCGGTTCGAAGTTCATCCAATTCCTCGTGTTCGAGTGTGCTAATGTCTTTGCCCATTACTATGATAGTCCCACTATCGTATTCTTCGAGTCCAATCAAACATTTTATCATCACCGATTTTCCAGAACCCGATTTTCCCATAATAACCAAATTCTCTCCTTCGACCAAACACATATTGAAACCATTCAAAACATGGTTGTCGCCATAACTTTTCTGTAGGTCTTTTATTTCTATGACAATTTTTTGTTTGTTCATCGAGAGCTATTATAAATCATAAAAAATATCAGTAACAAATACGGCAACAAAGTCAATTATAAAAAGCAGCATTGAGGTGAAAACTACGGCAGAATTAGCGGCAAGTCCTACTCCAGCCGTCCCTTTTTTACAATTATATCCTTTGAAACAACCCACCAAGCCGATAGCAAACCCAAAAAAGAAAGTTTTAATGGTTGCCGGTATCAAGTCGCCAAATTCCAAGGCGTTAAAAACTTTGTTGTAATACAATAAAAAGGATACATTTCCTTTAATGTTTTCAACCAAATAAGAACCGTAAATGGCTATAAAATCACCAAAAAAAACTAAAATAGGAAGCATAAAGGTGGTAGCCAAAATTCGGGTAACCACTAAATATTTAAAGGGATTTGTTCCTGAAACTTCCATGGCATCAATTTGTTCCGTCACTCTCATGGATCCCAACTCAGCACCAATTCCGGAACCGATTCGTCCCGCACATATTAGGGCAGTGATTATTGGTCCTATTTCTCGAATGATAGAAATACTAACCATATTGGGCATCCAGGATTCAGCGCCAAATTCTTGTAATGTTGGTCTTGATTGTAAATCAAAAACCAATCCGATTATAAACCCCGTTACACCAACCAAAAGTAGGGATCGGTTTCCCATATAAAAACATTGTCGCAGTAATTCCCTGAATTCAGAGGGGCGTTTAAAAACTTCTTTAAAAAAACGACCGGCAAATTGGGAGAGTTCACCAATATCGAGCAAAAAAGCCTTCAATAATTCGATTATTTTAAAAATAGTACCCATCAAACAAAGGAATTAATTTTTAATAAAAAAGGACTACCACCACAAGTCACAGTATTGTGACTTGTGGTCACAAGTAAATATACGAATAATCTTCTGATTTTCAGTTATTAAGTTGGATATTTTTTTTAAAAATTCAGGCTGTTTTTAAATTGGCTAGTTCCTCAAACAATTCTTTTTCTTTTTCACTAAGATTTGTGGGTATTACGATTTGATAAGTAATATACAAATCGCCAAACACGCCCTCTTTTTTATAGACAGGAAAGCCTTTTCCTTTTAGTTTTACTTTGGTACCATTTTGGGTTCCCGGCAACACTTTCAGTTTTACTTTTCCGTCAAAAGTGTCAACTGTTATTTCACCACCTAAAATAGCGCTGTATAAATCCAAATCTACTGTGGAATAAAGGCTGTGCTTGTCCAGCTTAAATTTGGTGCGATTTTCAATGATGAAGGTAATATACAAATCTCCTTTAGGACCGCCATTTGTGCCTTCTCCTCCCATTCCGCTGATTTTTATGACCTGTCCATTTTCAACACCTGCGGGAATGGTAAGCCTAATATTTTTGCCATTAATGGTCAAGGCTCGTTTATGGGTGGTGTAAACATCTTTTAAATCCAAATGCAATTCGGCATTGTAATCGCCGCCTTTTGCCTGCGCGGTTCGACTTCTTCCTCCTGTGGAACGCCCTCCAAACATGGACTCGAAAAAATCAGAATAATCTCCGCCACCCGAGAATCCTCCAAAACCGGCAAAACCCCCTGGCTGCCCCCCACGACTTTGAGATTGTTGTTGTCGCCTTGATTTTTCAAATTCTTCGGAATGTTTCCAGTCTTCGCCATATTGATCGTATTTTTTGCGATTTTCGGGATGACTTAAGACTTCGTTGGCCTCATTGATTTCCTTGAATTTTAACTCGGCTTCCTTGTTGTTGGGATTTAAATCAGGATGGTATTTTCGGGCAAGTTTTCGGTATGCTTTTTTCACCTCGGCATCTGTTGCGCTTTTATCGATCCCCAATATTTTGTAGTAGTCTATAAATGCCATTTTGCATCGTTTTTCAAATTGCTGTTGTTGCGATTGGTTCTATGATTTTGTTTACAACGTCCAAAGGACTGTAATTATTCCCGCTTAGTCTTACTTCAAATTTAATCAATTTTACTTTGCCAAAAAAGGAATAAAGTGTTTTATTACAGATTGTTATGTAAAAGTAAAAAGCCTTGAAATAAGGCTTTTAGTAGTGACTTTATATACAAAAGTCATTCCTTTTTAAACCAATACTAGCAATGGCTTTTTGACTTTCGAGTCTTGTTTCTTTTTGAGGTCAATCAGCATTTTTTTATATGCGGCAAATTCTTCGTCTTCCGGGTTTATTTGCAAAACGAAATTTATTTTCCCCAACAAATGTTCCAGATAATTGGCCTGACGGATTTCCTTATAGACCCGGTGTTCGTCTAAGCCAAATTTCTTGATATAATACATTACCTGTCGCAATGTGTTGCGTTTATGAAAAACTACCTGGGGTTTATGATTGACCACAATTCCGGTAACGGTCTGTCTTCTGTTGGGCGTCATTAGTTTTGTTTTGCTTTCGTTGATGCGAAGATTCAGGTTTTCGACAGTTTCTCTGACTTTTTCAAGGAGTTCCTTTTCATCGAAATCGCCAGAAAAACTCAAGTCATCGGCATAACGGGTGTACCTGATTTTTCGTTGTTTGCAATAATCGGCAATTACGGTATCAGCCTCTTTGAAAATAAGGTTCGAAAGATATGGACTAGTTGGCGCGCCTTGTGGCAAAGATCGGTCTCTGGTGCAAAGTTTTGCCAACAAATTGGAAACCATTTTAGAATAACCCAATTCAAGAAATACTTTTTCGACTAGTTCCATTTTTAGGGATGGGAAGAAGTTTTCCAAATCAAGCGTGAATACTTTGGGTTGGTTTTTATGGAATTTCAGGTTTTCCATAAGGCTTGTTTTGGCTTTATAGGCCTTGGCATAAGAACTTACGGGCACTTTTTCGAGAATATTTTTAAGAATCCAGATTTGAATTTCCTTTAAACTGGGAAGTGGTTCAGAAATGGATCTTTTCTTGCCGTTTTTTTTGGTAATTTCAAAATCACGATAGAAATAGGAGGTATGCAATGCCGCTTTTTTGAGGAATTCTTTTTTGTAGCCCAAAAGTTCGGAAAGATGCAAGGGATTGTAAATTACTGGAACGTTATTCGAAAGCAACACTTCGGCATAATTCAGACAATGTTGGATATTATTTTTCGACAAGCCCATTTTTGTGGCTTCAGTTGTAAAATCGTCTTTGTATTTTGTAAAATCCATAGTTCTCGAAATCATTAATGGAGCGGGAATCTAACTTCCCACTCCAGTTAAGAACACGGGTTTAAAAGGTTCGGAGCTCTGCGGAGATCCTTTTAAACACAGTTGCTTGAAAAAGCATTCCATTACAGAGTTGTGACTCACAACTCCTCATCAGCCTATGCTGATGAAATCTTCAGGAAAAATTAGAAGGTTAATTCGTTTTTACGAGGTACAAAAATGGTTTTCTTGTCCAATTTCGGAATTTTGCTCTTCAAATCTTTTTTGATCCATTCTTCTTTACTTATTTTTTTATTGGATTCCATTGTAAAGTTTAAAATTAATCGTTCGTGTCGTTTAAAATATTTGTAATCAATAAAATAAAATATTAAAGACACGTTTAAAGTTACAAAAATTTAGTTTACAATTGTTATAATTAGTACAATTATTTTATGTCTAATACAACCCTCTAAATCGTTTATGGGGCAAATAAATGATGATGATCTCGATTATTCGTGTAATCCAGTACGAAACCCAGTTTATGAATCTTGTAGGTACTCCATCCCTTAATTCTAGAGATTCATTGGTAATTCTTTCACATTGCGCCATGATTTGGTTTAGGTGTACAAGATAGTTATTAGAAAATTCGGCTGAGTTGATTCCCACATTCATTTCAATGCTTGCAAACGAACTCAAATTATTCAGGTTAAAAGAACCGATGGTTGTCCAAGTTTTGTCTACAACGGCCGCCTTACCGTGTAAAATAGATGATTTCCATTCGTATAGTTCAATATTATGCCGCAACAATTTTGAGTACAAATAGCAACTGGCACGCCTTGCCATGGGAAGATCTGATATTCCGGAAAGAATCAATTTAATTTTTACCTTGTTTCGCGATGCGTTCTTCAAGGTGGTAATCAATTTTCTGCCGGGAAGGAAATAACTTCCCACAATAACGATTTCTTTTTTGGCTTTGCCAATGGATTTTATGTAGGCATCTAAGATTTCTTTTTTCCTTTTTAACCAATCATTTTGAAGAACATGAACGGCAACGGCTTCATTATTGTGAACGACAGAGGCTATTTTTATTCTGTTCATGACTCTTTTCCTATAATAAATGTCCCAACACAGTTTAGAGAGTGCTGCACCAATTTTTTCATCATTCAATTGAACGGCATAATCTAGCCATGGCCTTGAATTTTCGGTTCCATGGTATTTGTTGGCAATATTGATTCCTCCAATTAATGCTATTTTGCAATCAGAAACTATCACTTTATGGTGTAATCTTCTGCCTAGATAAAAAGAATTTGCCGAGAAAAAAGGGGAGAAAAACCGAATGTGAATTCCGATTTGTTTGAGTTCGTTCAATACTTGTTTTGGGAACGAAAACGAGCCAAAACTATCCAACAAAATGTATATTTTGACATGGCGCAATGCCGCTATTTTCAGTGCAGCAATGATTCTTTTTCCAATGGCATCATATTCAAAAATATAGGTTTGAATGTGGATTTCAGATTTTGATTCTAAAATAATATGTTCCAACCGGAAAAAATAATCTTCACCGCTATGAACCAAGGCTGCATATTTTGTTGCGGAAAGTGTAGTTTCGGTATTAAACATGCGCTCTTTTTGCTTTAACCTCTTTTATCAAAATAAATTCCAAAAGATTTTCGGTATCCAAGGTGCCGATGAGTTGATCGTTTTCCATGACGAGTAATAGAGTGGATTTGTTTTTGTAAACTAACTCAAAAATATCTTCCAAAAAGGAGTCGGCTTGAAGTAAAATTAAATTGCTGTCCATGATGGAAGACAGC
This sequence comes from Flavobacterium psychrophilum, assembly GCA_945872245.1. Taxonomy (GTDB): domain Bacteria; phylum Bacteroidota; class Bacteroidia; order Flavobacteriales; family Flavobacteriaceae; genus Flavobacterium; species Flavobacterium psychrophilum_T. Next base: position 26,257 of record CAMBZB010000004.1, on the reverse strand, counting down.
TGTGTTTCTTCCTCTTTTTTAGAAAGCGCTTCTATAATTTGATCGCGGTTAAGTGTCCCTACGGGCAAGTTTTCTTGGGTTACCAAAAAATTCTTGTGCGAGCTGTCAAGTAACATGGCCACAGCGGTTTCCAGGGTTTCATTAGCACCGATAATTTGATACTGTTTCATCAGCACATCCCGAACTTTAAAGCCCTTAAGCAGGTGTTTTGACTCGGTATATTCCGACTCTATTTGGGCGCCCATGAAGACAAATAGTCCAATAAATATCAAGAATGGATTGGAAAAGAAACCTAGAAAAATAAAGCCTATCGCTAGTATCTGGCCAATTCGTGCCGCAATTTTTGTGGCAACATGTCTTTCTAATTTATAGGATAAAAGGGCTCGTAATACCCTTCCGCCATCCATGGGGAATGCCGGAATTAAATTAAAAATCGCCAACACGATGTTTACCAAAAAGAAATTAAGAAAGAAATTATTCGAGTTGACCCCATTTGCCAATTGGGAAACCATTTGCTCCGAAGTATTGGGTAGGGTGATGAACAAGCTGGTTGTAAGAGCCAAGGCAATATTTACCAAGGGTCCAGCCAAGGCAACCACTAATTCTTCTGAAGGTTTTTCGGGAAGCCTTTCTAATCGAGCCAACCCGCCAATAGGTAAGAGGGTAATGTCTATGGTTTTGATATTGTATTTTTTTGCCGTCAGTGCATGCCCTAGTTCGTGCATTAAAACGGTTATAAAAATGCATAAAATAAACAAGACCGACCATAAAATTTGTGTCGCATTTTGACCCGCCTTGTGATTGATGTAAACAATGAATAGAATGAGCAAAGAAAAAGTCCAATGGATAAATAGACCGATTCCCGCAATTTTTCCGAGTTTTAATGTTCCTTTCATTTGGTTTAATTTTTAATGGGATTAACTCTAATCGTACCTAAAAAACAGGAAATTACCAATGAATCTTCTCTATAAAGTTAAGAATAAAATAGTAAATATCAGAATTATAAGGCTTTTACTTTCGTCTCTATTTTCTCTTTTTTAAGGCAAAATAAAGACTAATGGAAAATGCCGTAAGAAACACAGTAATGGTTGTTGTGTCAACCCAATTTTCAGGAAGATCAATCCCCGTTATTTTCAGAATCAGAAAATGGACATAAGAATTGCTTCGGTCATCGTATCCCAAAAGTTCGCGTACTTTCCAATGCCAATCCGTAAAAGGACAATACCCGATGCCGTAACAAATCCCTAATATAAACCAAGAAAATGCAGTAAGTGACAAGGAAATTAAATTGGCAAACCGCCACCTTGGAACAATCCAGCCAAAAATATTGAACAAAATAAGGACACTGTGAAACAAAATAAAAAAATAGTCGAGGATTTGGAGCATTAGTCTACTCATTTTCTTTAGTTGTTAATCGCATGATCCATTTTTCGAGTTCGACAGCCCAAAATACGACGGTTGAAACTACTAAGGTTGTTCCCAATTCATACATCGAAAGCGGTTGTGTTTTAAAAATACCATTAAAAAATGGAGAATAGATGAGTATTAATTGAAGCACGACGGTAAGAAATAAAGCGCCCAAAAGCGGCTTGTTTGATAACAAACCAATTTTAAAAAGAGATTCTCGATCGGATCGTATGGCCATTACATGTCCCATTTGGCTGAAGCATAAAACCGTAAAAGCCATTGTTTGCCAATGTGAATTTTCACTATTTATGGCCCAATACTGTATTCCCAAAGTTGTAATTCCCATTAAAAATCCCACCCATAAAATGTGCTTTCCCATTCCGTTTGAAAAAATATTTTCTTTTGGTTTTCGTGGAGGTCTTTTCATAATATTTTTTTCAGCAGGTTCTGATGCAAGTGCGAGTCCGGGCAAACCATCGGTGACAAGATTGATCCAAAGAATATGGATGGCCAAAAGCGGAATGGGCAACAGAAAAAATGGAGCGAGAAAAATAGCCCAAATTTCTCCAGAATTTCCGGTCATGATGTACTTGATAAACTTCAAAATATTGTCAAAAACCTTTCGCCCGTGTTTGACTGCAACTATAATGGTGGCAAAATTATCGTCCAGTAATATCATGTGCGATGCTTCCTTGGAAACTTCGGTACCGTTGATTCCCATCGCGATGCCAATATCTGCGTTTTTAAGTGCTGGAGCATCGTTTACGCCATCGCCAGTCATGGCAACTATTTGTCCTCGGTCGTGCAAAGCATTGACGATTTTTAATTTTTGTTCTGGATTTACACGGGCATAAACGCGAACTTTTTCGACAATACCGTCAAATTGTTGTTCCGTTAATGCGGAAAGTTCTGGACCGCTCAACACCAAATCTTCTTCGGAAACCATTATTCCCAATTGTTTTGCAATGGCTATGGCAGTGAGTTTGTGGTCGCCTGTAATCATGATGGGAATAATTCCGGCTTGTTTGCATTCGGCAACGGCTTGTTTTACTTCTTCTCTTGGCGGGTCAATAATTCCTGCAAATCCTATTAAGGTCAATCCCGATTCTATAGCATCAAAATTTTGTAATTCCGGCAAAGTATCCATTTTTTTTACGGCATAACCAATCACGCGATAGCCTTTCTCTGCCATTTCATTGGCTTTGGACTCCAACTCTGGAATGAGTAATTTTTGGCTTTCGACTAATTTTTCTAATATAATTTCTACGGCACCTTTGGTAATGGCCATAATTCCTCCAGCCTGTCCGACTGTCCGGTTTTCGGTTTTGTGAAAGGTGGTCATGCATTTTCGGGTAGAATCAAAAGGGATTTCTGCAACTCTTGGGAATTTTTTTTCTAAATCTGTTCTCTCTTTATTTTTATCGAAAGCAAATTGCACCAGAGCTACTTCGGTGGAATCGCCTAACCATTTTTCGTTTCTGTCTTTCGAAACATCATTGTTCAAAGCCATGGCATCGAGCAAGACGCTATTTTCAAGAAAAGTGGAACTGGGGTTGAGGTTAGTAATTTCGTAAGTTTCCTGAACTGTCATTTTATTCAAGGTAAGCGTTCCTGTTTTGTCTGTGCAGATATGGGTAACGGAACCAAGCGTTTCAACGGCGGGAAGTTTCCGAATTAGTGCATTGTTTTTCGCCAATCGCTTGGCGCCAAAAGCCAACGCAATGGTTACCAATGCTGGCAAAGCTTCGGGTATGGCTGCAACGGCGAGGGAGATGGAAGTAAGCAACATTGTTACCGCATCCTCGCCACGCCACCAGCCAAAGACAAAAATTACAGCACAAATGAGGAGTACAAAAACCGATAATCGTTTGCCAAAAGCAGTTAATCGTTTTTGCAATGGAGTTGATTTTTCGTCAGTTTGAATCATTTTGGCGATAAGTCCTAGCTCGGTATTCATTCCGGTTGCTATTACATAAGCTTTGCCACGTCCGTTAGTAATATGGGTTCCTTTGAATCCCATGTTGATTCGGTCGCCTAGTGAATAATCGCCTTTCGGAAGTATGTTGCAATTTTTTTCGACATTATGCGATTCGCCAGTCAGTGCAGATTCGTCCACTTTAATTTGGTGGGTTTCAAAAAACCGAATATCGGCAGGAATTATGTTTCCAGCTTCAAGCAATACTACATCTCCAGGGACTAATTCGGTAGCGGTGATTTCTAGTGTCGAACCTTCGCGCACAACTCTTGCGAAACTTGGAGCCATATTTTTAAGGGCTTCCATCGCTTTTTCAGAACGGTATTCTTGAATAAAACCCACGGCGGCATTAATGACAATGATGGCAAGAATAATTATGGTATCTGTCAAGTCTCCCAAAATTCCTGAGACAATGGCTACCACAATAAGTACAAGAATCATAAAATCGGTCAACTGATGGAGGACCATTTGCAAAATGGTTTTCTTCCTTTTATCCTCAATTTCGTTTTTTCCGTATTCCGACAAGCGCTTTAAGGCAATGCTGTTACTTATGCCTGAGGGAGTTGACTTTAGCAACTCAGCAATTTCTGTGATAGATAGTAAATGCCAGTTCATCTATAAGTTTATCAGAATATTGTTTTTACTGCGCCACAAAACCACCGTCCACAGGCATTGCCAATCCGGTTACGAACGAAGCTTCATCCAAACATAACCAAACCACTGCATTGGCTATTTCTTCAGGTTCTCCAAAACGCCCTACGGGTTCTAAGTCTATATATTGTTCAATGGTTTCTTTTTTCTTTCCTGTTAGCCGGTCAATCATTGGGGTTTGGATAACACCGGGACAAACTACATTTACTCGGATTCCGAGTTTGGCATATTCTAGTGCGGCTGTTTTTGTTAAACCTATCACCCCGTGTTTCGAAGCCACATAAGCAGGTAAACCTTGAAAACCGACTAGTCCAGCTACAGAGGCACAATTGACAATAGCGCCTTTGCCTGTTTTGAGCATTTCGGGAATTTCATATTTCATACAGAGCCAAATTCCTTTTAGGTTGACGCCAATAGTTTTGTCCCAATTCTCTTCGGAACACTCCTGTACAGTGGCCGAAGTTCCTTCTATTCCGGCATTATTAAAAGCAAAATCCAATCGTCCAAAGGTGTCAATGGTTTTTTTGATGAGTGCTTTTACCTCAGCTTTTTTTGATACATCGCATTTTACAAAGATGGCATCGCCTCCTAAATTTTCGATTAGATCCATAGTTTCCTGATTTTCTTCCCAATCGGCAATAACGACTTTAGCGCCTTTTCTTGCGAAGGCTAGGGCAGTGGCTCTTCCGATTCCGAAGGAACCACCTGTAACCAAAGCCACTTTGTTTTTGAATGTTGCTTCCATAATGGTGTTGTTTTTATATTATATCCGTACTGTATTTTTCTTTTCGGCAAGCAAAATATTTTCGATTCCTTTTATAATGGCATCGGGATTGAACGAAATACTGTCAATGCCTTCTTCGACCAAGAACTGGGCAAATTTTGGAATGTCACTTGGCGCTTGGCCACACAATCCCACTTTTATGTTGTTTCGTTTGGCAGCGTGAATCGTTTCTCGGATTAGAGCTTTGACCGCCGGATTTTGCTCACTGAATAAAAAACTGACCAAAGAAGAATCTCGGTCTAAACCAAGAGTGAGCTGTGTCAAATCATTGGAACCAATGGAAAATCCATCGAAAATTTTGGCGAATTCGTCTGCCAATAAAACGTTGCTTGGAATTTCTACCATTACATAAATTTCCAATTCGTCTGCCTGCCGGTCAGACAGGTTTTCTCCTTGGACCAATCCGTTTTTTGCCATTTCTGCAATAACTTTTTTTCCTTCCTCGACAGTTCTGCAAAAAGGAATCATTAGTTTCACGTTGTGTAATCCCATTTCGTTTCGCACTTTTTTCATCGCTTCACATTCTAATGCAAAACCTTTTCGATAAAAGTCGCTGTAATAACGCGAAGCACCACGAAAGCCTATCATAGGGTTTTCTTCCTCGGGTTCGAAATATTTTCCACCAATGAGATTCGCATATTCGTTGCTCTTGAAATCGCTCATTCGCACAATCACGTCCTTTGGATAAAAAGCAGCAGCTACCGTAGAAACAGCTTCGGCAAGTTTATTGACAAAATAATCTGTACCGTTTTCATACCTTTTGGTCAATTCCTTTATTTTCGAAATTGTTATTTCATCGGTTACTTTTTCGGGTTCACACAGGGCGTTTGGATGGATTTTAATAGTGTTGGAAATGGCAAATTCCATTCGCATCAAACCCACGCCTTTGTTGGGATAAAAACTCAAGTCAAAAGCTCTTTCGGGATCTGCGAGGATAAACATTGGATCTGTTTCCGGTAAAGTGAGTTTGCTGAAATCCTGTTCTTTAATTTCCCATTTCAATAACCCTTCATATATATATCCCTCTTTGCCTTCGGCACAAGACACCGTGATTTCTTGTCCGGTTTTTATAACAGAAGTTGCATTTCCACAACCCACCACGGCAACGGTTCCAAGTTCTCTTGCCACAATGGCCGAATGGCTTGTCCTGCCGCCTTTGTTGGTAATAATGGCTCCCGCTTTTTTAAGAATGGGATCCCAATCGGGATTGGTAACATCTGTCACCAAGATTTCTCCTTGTAGCAAAAGATTTCCTTCTTGTGGACTGTTCAGGATTCGCGCTTTTCCGGAAGTGATTTTGTTTCCAAGAGCAGTGCCACTTGACAATACATTGCCTTTTTCTTTTAGGGAATAGAGTTCCAAGATTTGTTTTCGTGCTTTTCCGTGAATAGTTTCCGGACGTGCTTGAACGATATAGATTTGGTCGTTCAATCCGTCTTTTGCCCATTCAACATCCATGGTCTTGTTATAGTGATTTTCAATTTTTTGGCACCACTGCGCCAGTTGGATGACTTCTTTATCTGTTAGTGAAAATTTATTTTGTTCTGCCAATGGTGTGTCCTTATTCACAATCGTTTTATCTGCCGATACAGCTAGGGCATTTTCGGCATAAATCATTGTGAATTCTTTTTTGCCGCAACAGCTTTTCAATATTGGGTTAAGTTTTTTATTAAAAAGTGTAGGTTTAAAAACTACCCATTCATCGGGAGTGATTCTTCCTTGGACAATGTTTTCGCCCAGACCAAAAGTGCCGTTGATGACTACCACATTTCTGAATCCGCTATCGGGATCGATGGTAAAAGCCACTCCGGACGAAGCTTTATCGCTGCGCACCATTTGTTGTACGCCAACTGATATGGCGATATCCATATTCACAAAACCCATATCGTGGCGGTATTTGATCGCCCGATCTGTAAACAAAGATGCATAACAGCGTAGAACGGCCTCGAGCAATTGTTTTTCTCCGCTAATGTTCAGGAAGGATTCCATTCTTCCTGCAAAACTCGCCGAGGGTAAATCTTCTGAAGTAGCGCTGCTGCGGACAGCAACGTCGAGATAGTTTATATTGCATTGTTTACAGAGTTCTTGGTAAGCAGCTCTAATATCGACATTGATTTCTTCTGGAATGGTTGCAGATAAAACAAGATTTCTGGCTTTTTCTCCAATAGAGGAAAGATTGGAATATTCTTTTGTATCCAAGGAAAGTAACAAATCTTCCAATGGTTTTTCGAGATTGTTTTCTTTGCGAAATAGGCGATACCCATCGGCTGTGACCGCAAAACCATTGGGGATTTTAATGCCTATTGGATTTAATTGGCAGTACATTTCGCCAAGCGAAGCATTTTTACCACCCACTTTGGTAATATCTGCAATGCTAATTTGGTTAAAAAAAAGAATGTGTTTTGAATTTGCCATATCTTGTGTTTTTAAAAGATTATGAATGGCTATAGAAGAAAGTAGTAGGTATTTCTGCTTGTTAAAGCCTATATAGTAAATTTAGGAATAATTGTTTGTTTTTACACTAATTTTAATCTTTTTTTTAAAGTTAATATCTTGTTTAACAATATTTTAATAATTAAAGGGGATAGTGTATGTTGCCGTTTTAACACATTCGATATGAATTTATACTCTTTGTCGAATGGTCCGAAAAGTGACGTATGTAGATTTTTTTTTCCTTTAAACGATTTTAATTTCATTATTGAAATATTGTCAATATGTTTGAAAAATATTTAAAAAAAAACACTAGACTTCCATGGACGATATATTTAACCCAGTTTATAGAAAAGATTATATTTCAGGATATTCAAGTGGTTTAAACCCATTTTTGCAAATCTCCAGTTACAGACAAAATAGTCGAGCCTTCGCTTCTGGATTCGAATCTGGGCGGTTGGAATATGAAAGTTTGAATGGGTCTGTATCCGATGGAATACCAAATCAAATTGTAACCGATAGGGTTTTGGAAGAAATTCTTCTTGCCGGCATGCTAGGCATGAACATCGACGCTGACGGATATACCCCTTACCAAATTAATTGTATTGAAAAATGGTATGAGAGTGGGGTAGAAAAATATGACCCCAATGAAAGTATTTATCTTTTGGCGCTATTAGAAAGCAACGGCATTCATACAAAATAACATTCCATAATTGTTTTTGTAGTTTAGTTCCAATGTTATTGTTGAAGTCTAACTCCGTATGAATTTTCTATTTTTCATAACATTATTATGCATATAGCCTTAAGGCTACATAATAATCAACGGATGTGTTTTTTAGGTGAACCCACAATAAAAAAGTCCTAGCAACATCTTTTTTCTACAATTTTAAATAGCTTAATCTGCAGAATTGCCATTCCTGTAAATTTTCAAATACACAAAATAAATCCTATTTTAGCATTTTGAAAATGACACCACAAAATGATTAGCGAAACACAGTTCGAAAACGAATTACAACTCATTATACAAAACGGGATCCGCGAGGATGTGGGCGAGGGCGATCACAGTTCCTTGGCTTGCATTCCGGCTTGGGCAATGGGAAAAGCCAAACTTTTGGTCAAAGAAGACGGCATTATTGCCGGCGTGGCTTTTGCCAAAATGATTTTCGAATATGTTGACTCAGCCTTGCAAATAGAAATTTTCATTTCAGATGGAACTCCCGTAAAAAAAGGTGATATAGTTTTACACGTTTCGGGAAGTTCCCAATCTATATTGAAAGCGGAACGCCTGGTGCTGAACTCCATGCAACGAATGAGTGCTATTGCCACCAAAACGATGAAATATGTTGATTTGCTCAAAGGAACTAATACAAAAATTCTGGATACCCGCAAAACCACCCCCGGATTCCGAGCTTGTGAAAAATGGGCAGTAAAAATAGGGGGAGGCGAGAACCATCGTTTTGCGCTCTATGATATGATTATGCTCAAGGACAATCACAATGATTTTGCGGGAGGAATTTCTTTGGCCATAGCCAAAACCAAGGCCTACTTAAAAGAAAAAAATCTCAACCTGAAAATCATTGTCGAAGCCAGAAATCTTGATGAGGTCAAAGAAATTATAGAAAACGAGGGTGTTTACAGGATTTTGATAGACAATCTCGATTTTGATGATACTCGAAAAGCGGTAGCGCTAATAGGAGATAGATGCCAAACGGAATCTTCTGGAAACATCAATGAAGAAACCATTCGCAGTTATGCCGAATGTGGAGTCAATTACATTTCGTCAGGCGCATTGACCCATTCGATTTACAATATGGATTTGAGCTTGAAGGCTTTTTAAATTCAGACGGCAGGTAGCAGAAAGCAGACGGCAGAAAGCAGAGGCAGGTTACAGAAAGCAGGTAGCAGATTTCAGAAAGCAGATTGTAAATAGTAGTAATAAATATAAAAATATGAGATTTCAGGACTTATTGGCTTACAAGAAATCTTTTGAATTAGCAATGGATATTTATTCTATATCTAAAACTTTTCCATCTGAAGAAAAATATTCATTGACGGATCAAATTAGACGTTCCTCCAGAAGTGTTTCTGCAAATATTGCTGAAGCGACCAGGAAAAGAAGATATGAAAAGCATTTTACATCAAAGCTTACTGATAGTGATGCTAAAATGCAGAAAATCAGGTTTGGTTAGAATATGCAAATGCCTGTAATTACATTAATAAAAATGATTTAGATATCTTAACATCAAAAAGTCTTGAAGTCGGAAAACTATTAAATTATATGATAAATAATCCAGACAAATTTTTATAAGTACTATAATCTTACATCTGAAACCTGTCATCTGAAACCTGCCGTCTGAAATCTGAAAATAATGAGTAAGGAAATAGAACAAAGAATAGAGCGAATCCCAATACTGCGCAATTTAGCTCGTCCGCTAAAAAGGATAAAATTGCCCTGGTTGCAAGGGTTGTCGTTTTATGATTTATTGGAATTGTATGTGCTAGGAATTGCCGAAAGTGCATTAACCTACCATGCTAGTGCAATTGCATTCAGTTTTTTCATGGCCTTGTTTCCTTTTGCGCTATTTATTCTAAATCTTATTCCCTATATTCCCATTGAAGGTTTTCAGGCTGATTTCCTTGAGTTTGTAAAAGAAGGAGTGCCGCCCAATACCTACGACGCCATTGCTAACATCGTCAATGATATTCTAAATAATAGCCATTCAGGTTTGCTATCTACAGGTTTTATATTGTCAATTTTCCTGATGGCAAATGGATTGAATGGTATTTTGGGAGGTTTTGAATCTTCAAAGCATGTGCTCATCAAACGGGGTTTTCTGCATCAATATTTGGTGGCTTTAGGAATGTCGCTGGTGTTGTCACTTTTGTTATTGGTTACCGTGGCTACAATTGTTGTTTTTGAGGTGTTCCTTCAAAAAACAAATATTCAGGATGTATTGAGTGGTACTGTTTCCTTGATTATTCTGGGGCGTTATGCCTTTGTATTATTGATGATTTTAATCACGACGTCCATACTTTTCAGATTTGGCACAAAACATTTTATCGGGGGACCATTTATTTCAATAGCTTCTGTATTTACCACGATATTAATTATTTTAGACTCTTATTTTTTTGGGATTTGGGTCCTCCGATTTTCCAAGTACAACGAATTGTATGGTTCGATAGGCACCTTATTAATTATGATGTTTTATATTTGGATTAACTGCATGATTTTACTTCTTGGATTCGAATTGAATGCTATCATCCACAAGTTAAAAAAGAAGCATTCAAAAACAAAGCATCATCACAAGAATATTGAAGAGTCTAATTCCAAATTATAAATGCATTTTGTTGAAGTAATTTTACCGCTTTCTCTTTCTAAAACCTTTACGTATTGCGTTTCGGAAGCCGAATACGATTATATCAAAAAAGGAATGCGAGTGGCAGTGCCTTTTGGAAAAAATAAAATCTATACCGCACTGATTATCGAAGTGCATCAAAACAAACCCGCTTTATACGAAGCGAAAGAAATTCATCAAATCCTGGACGAAAGTCCCATAGTTACCGAAATCCAAATCGCCCATTGGCAGTGGATTGCCTCGTATTATATGTGTGCTATTGGTGATGTGTATCGTGGGGCGATGCCATCGGCACTTTTACTGGAAAGTGAAACTATAATTTCTCAAAAAACTACCGTTTTTGTGGACGAAAGCTTGTTGTCGGACGAAGAGTTCTTGGTTTACGAAGCACTTCAACAACAAAGTTCTCTGAAGGTGCAGGATATTATGAGTATTTTGAACAAGAAAAATATATTTCCAATTATCCAAAAATTGGTTGATAAAAACATTTTGGTACTGCAAGAAGAAATCCAGGAAAGCTATGCGCCAAAACTCGTTCGATACGTCAAATTACATTCTAAATACGAATCTAACGAAGGGTTAGGTGCATTATTGGAAATCCTGAAAAACGCTCAAAAGCAAAAAGAAATTGTCTTGAGTTATTTTCAATTAAGCGCTTCGGAGAAAAAGCCAATTACCGTAAAAAAGCTAATTGAAGTTGCTAATTCAACTTCTGTAGTTGTAAAAGCTTTAATAGATAAAGAAATTTTCGAGGAATATTATATTCAAGTAGATCGTGTTAACTTTTTCGGGAAAACTAAGGAGGAACCACTGCAATTAAGCAACGCGCAACAAATCGCTTTTGAGGCAATCAAGGATAATTTCATTGAGAAAGAGGTTTGTCTTTTGCATGGTGTTACTTCTAGCGGGAAAACAGAAATCTATAGTAAAATCATTGAGGATTACCTAACTACAGAAAAACAAATCCTGTATTTATTGCCCGAAATTGCACTTACAACCCAATTAGTGGGAAGGTTACGCAATTATTTCGGCAATAAAGTGGCTATTTTTCATTCTAAATACAGTAATAATGAAAGGGTGGAAGTGTGGCGGCAAGTGCTGGTAGCATCGTCGAAAGCACAAATCGTCATTGGGGCAAGGTCTGCCTTATTTTTGCCTTTTTCAAATTTGGGATTGGTCATCGTTGATGAAGAGCACGAGCAAACATTCAAACAAGTCGATCCTTCGCCACGCTATCATGCCCGAGATGCATCGATTGTTTTGGCAAGCAGTTTTAAAGCAAAAGTTTTGTTGGGTTCGGCTACGCCAAGTATAGAAACTTATTTCAATGCCCAATCCGGGAAATACGGCTTAGTCGAAATTTCGGAAAGATATGGAAATGTCAGAATGCCCGAAGTCGAATTGGTGGATTTGAAAGACAAATACTTCCGCAAAAAAATGTCGGGGCATTTTAGTGACACTTTAATAGAGGAGATTACCAGAGCTTTGTCATTAGGCGAACAAGTCATCTTGTTTCAAAACCGGAGGGGTTTTTCTCCTGTTGTCGAATGTATGACTTGTGGTCACGTGCCACAGTGTTCGCAATGTGACGTGAGTTTGACGTATCATAAACACAAGAATCAACTGCGTTGCCATTATTGTGGTTATTCGATGGCAAAACCAACCAATTGCCATGCCTGTTCGAGTATTCATCTGACTACCAAAGGTTTTGGAACGGAGCAAATTCAGCAAGAATTGATAGCGTTATTTCCAAGTACGAAAATAGGACGAATGGATCAGGACACGACTCGGGGAAAATTTGGCTTCGAGAAAATTATTGATGCTTTCAAAAATCGAGAAATCGATGTTTTGGTAGGAACACAAATGCTTGCCAAGGGATTGGATTTTGACAATGTGAGCTTGGTGGGAATCATGAATGCCGATAACATGTTATATCATCCCGATTTCAGGGCATTTGAAAGAAGTTTTCAGATGATGACACAAGTTTCTGGTCGTTCCGGACGTTCCCAAAAACAAGGAAAAGTCATTATCCAAACTTACAATCCTGACCACAATACCATTCAACAAGTGGTTCGCAATGATTATTCGGGGATGTACAAGGAGCAATTATACGACAGGCAAATTTACCATTACCCACCCTATTTCAAACTTATAAAACTAACCTTGAAACACAGGGATTTTGAAAAGCTCAAAGAAGGTTCAATGTGGCTATACCAAGTGATGCGACAAAACTTGACAATCCCCGTTCTTGGTCCTGAAGAACCACCTATTTCTAGAATACGTAATGAATACATTAGAAACATTGTGATAAAAATTCCGCAAAAACAGTCCTTGCAAGGCACAAAAAAAACTATCCAGAAAATGCTGAATAGTTTTGAGTCTGTGGCAGTATACAGATCCATAAAAGTATCTGTAAATGTCGATTTATACTAGTTAATTGCTAATGCTCTTACGAGAGCTTCTTTTTTATGTCGGCTAAGCGGAATTTTTGTAATTCCGATTTCGGCAAATCTACTATTGAAGCGTTCTACTTTATCTATATTTATAATATAGGATTTATGTACTCTGATAAACTTGTCTTTCGATAAATCTTTTTCGAAAGATTTCATAGTTGAAAGGACTAAGTTACTATCTTCTTCGGTCACTACTTTTACATAATCACCAAAAGCTTCAATCCATTTTATCTTTGCAGTAAAAATTTTTAGTTTTTTAAGGTTGCTTTTGATAAAAATGTGCTCACCATCTTCCTCGTTAACTTCGGATTTTAGCAAATGTAAATCCATGGCTCTTTTTACAGAGGCATTAAATCGATCTAATGCTATTGGTTTTTGAAGATAATCGGTAGCATCATAGTCAAATGCCTTCATGGCATACTCAGCCTTTGAAGTAATAAAGATAATTTGAGGTTTTGCTTTTAAACCATCCAAAAAATCAAAACCACTGATAACAGGCATTTCGATGTCAAGGAAGATTAAGTCTATATTATGTACAGACATACAACCTCTTGCTTCAATTGCATTAGAAAAATCACCAATTAAATGTAGATTAGGGTGATTATTTACTAACTTCGCAATTATCATTCTTTGGATGGAACTATCATCCACAACGACACAATTTAGTTTCATAATTTTTGTTATTTAAGATTAGGGACTGTAAAAATAATACATGTTTTTGGTAAAACCTAATTTTTATCGTCTTTTTTTGCCTTTTAACGGATAAATACATGAAACGTTTGTTTATTTGAAATAAATTATTACTTTCGCGCCCAAATTAATTTTAAATAAAAATTTATGAATCATTATGAAACTGTTTTCATTTTAAATCCCGTTTTATCTGAAGTTCAGGTAAAGGAAACAGTAAGCAAATTTGAAGATTTTCTTACTAGCCGTGGTGCTGAAATGGTATCTAAAGAGGATTGGGGTCTGAAAAAAATGGCCTACGAAATCCAAAACAAAAAAAGTGGTTTTTACCACTTATTCGAATTCAAAGTAGCAGGAGAAGTCCTTATTGCTTTTGAAACTGAATTTAGACGTGACGAAAGAGTTATGCGTTTTTTAACTGTAAGTCTTGACAAACACGCTATTTCTTGGGCTGAAAGAAGAAGAACTAAATTAAAATCTACAAAAGCTTAATCATTATGGCAACATTACAACAATCAGCTTCAGGAAAAAAAGACGGAGATATTAGATATCTTACGCCTTTGAACATAGAGATCAACAAAACTAAAAAGTATTGTCGTTTCAAAAAATCAGGTATCAAATATATTGATTATAAAGATGCCGATTTCTTATTGAAATTCGTTAATGAGCAAGGTAAAATACTTCCTCGCCGTTTAACAGGTACTTCATTGAAATACCAAAGAAAAGTGTCAGTTGCCGTAAAAAGAGCACGTCACTTAGCATTAATGCCATATGTGGCTGATTTGCTAAAATAATTAAAAACAAACATTTGTTGTCCCGCTACAGCGGGACTAACTTCTAATAACAAAGGACAACAACATGGAAATTATATTAAAAAAAGACGTTCAAAATTTAGGTTTCAAAGATGATGTGGTAAATGTAAAAAACGGTTACGGTCGTAACTTTTTAATCCCACAAGGTCACGGACAATTGGCTACTCCTTCTGCAAAGAAAGTATTGGCTGAAAATCTAAAACAAAGAGCGCACAAAGAAGCTAAGGTAGTAAACGATGCAAAAGCTTTGGCTGAAACCTTGAAAGGACTTGAGATTAAAATTTTCGCGAAAGCGGGTGGTGAAAAACTTTTTGGATCTATCACCAATATCGATATTGCTGAAGCTTTAGAAAAGTCGGGTCAAGCAATTGAAAGAAAATTTATCACTAGCGGTATTGTAAAAAGAATTGGTAAATATGCTGCAAGCATCAGATTACACCGAGATGTAATCGTTGAATTACCTTATGAAATCATTGCTGAAAAAGCATAATTTCTAAATGTTTATAATTAAATCCCGATGAGAGTCGGGATTTTTTTGTTTAATTAAAGACCCCCAATTTTAAATTAAAATGAAATATTCAAGATTAACAAAAGAGCAATTTGAGGAATTACACCAAGAATTTATTAATTTCCTTGCGACCCAAGCTATTGATAAAGCGGAATGGGACAAAATAAAAACAGAAAAACCCGAAGTTGCCGAGCAAGAACTCGATGTTTTTTCTGATTTAGTTTGGGAAGGTGTTTTGGGCAGAGCCGAATATTTAGAGCATTTTTCCAAAAATCATATTTTCCTTTTTCAGTGTTTTGACACTTACGTTCAATCGATTGTGTTGAAATCAATGGTTCCTGAAACTGACTTTTTGACTAAAGAAGGGTTACAATGGTTGAGCGATAATATGTTTACGGATACCATCGAAATCAAAACCGGTAAAAAAGTATTTACCGATGAGCGTAACGCTTCTATTTTTGGATTGATACAACAAGGTTCTTTTTTGAGCGACGGACATTTATTCAAACAAATAATTTCGATTATTGAATCGTAATTGTATCGTTTTTTCTATAAAATTGGTTATTTTAGTCCCTTATTTAAAAAGCTAAAATAGCCAATTTTTTTTCTATGGATATTCAAAATACGATTAATAAATTACGGGAAGAATTAAACCAACACAACTATAATTATTATGTGTTGGATAAACCAACAATTTCCGATTTTGAATTCGACCAAAAACTCAAACAACTTCAAGAACTAGAAAAGAAGCATCCAGAATACTTCGATGAAAACTCTCCAACGCAACGTGTGGGAGGAACAATTACCAAGAATTTCCAAACAGTTAAGCACGAGTATCGGATGTATTCCCTAGATAATTCCTATTCCAAAGAGGAATTGTTGGATTGGGAAAAGCGTGTTCAAAAGGTGTTGGGAGACGTTCCGTTAGAATATACCTGCGAGCTGAAATACGACGGAGCATCAATTAGTATCACTTATGAGGATGGAAAGCTAAAACGCGCCGTTACTCGAGGCGATGGCGTTCAGGGTGATGATGTTACCAATAATATCAAAACCATTAAATCAATCCCTTTGAAATTAAAAGGAAGTTTTTCTGATACATTTGATGTTCGTGGCGAAATCATTTTGCCTTTTGCCGGTTTCGAAAAAATGAATCAGGAATTAATGGAAATAGGGGAGTTGCCCTATTCCAACCCTAGAAATACCGCTTCGGGAAGTTTGAAGTTACAAGACAGTGCGGAGGTTGCCAAAAGACCTTTGGATTGTTTGCTGTATTTCATTATTGGAAACAAATTGCCTTTCAAGTCCCAGTTTGAAGGTTTGGAAACTGCCAGAAATTGGGGTTTCAAAGTGCCAATAGAAGCCAAGTTAGCCCATAATATGGAAGAGGTTTTCCAATACATAGATTATTGGGATGTTCACAGACATAATCTCCCTTATGAAACTGATGGAGTCGTGATTAAAGTGAATAGTTTTCAGCATCAGGATGAATTGGGCTTTACGGCCAAATCACCGCGTTGGGCAATCGCTTACAAATTCAAATCAGAACAAGTTTCCACAAAATTGAATTCCATTTCCTACCAAGTGGGAAGGACAGGAGCAATAACTCCAGTGGCTAATTTAGAGCCGGTACAATTAGCAGGAACTATAGTTAAACGTGCTTCTTTGCACAATGCAGACCAAATCGAAAAGTTGGACATACGCATTGGCGACACCGTTTTTGTGGAAAAAGGAGGCGAAATCATCCCGAAAATTATTTCTGTGGATTTAAGTAAAAGACCTGATAATTTGCAGCCAACAAAATACATTATGCATTGTCCGGAATGCCAAACGGAATTAATCCGTAGCGAAGGCGAAGCCAATCATTATTGCCCGAATTTTTATGGTTGTCCTCCACAGATTATCGGAAGAATTCAACATTATATTTCCAGAAAAGCAATGGATATTGAAGGGCTTGGTGGAGAAACGGTGGCTTTATTATTCAATAATGGATTGGTTCATAATTATGCGGATTTATATGAGCTGACCGTGGAGCAGATTCTGCCATTGGAAAGAATGGCTCAGAAATCGGCAGAAAACTTGGTGCGAGGGGTCGAGAATTCAAAAAAAGTTCCTTTTGAACGCGTTTTGTATGCCCTTGGAATTCGATTCGTGGGAGAAACTGTAGCCAAGAAATTGGCTCAACATTATAAAAAAATTGACGCATTGAGTCAGGCCAATTTGATGGATTTGGTTTTGGTGGACGAGATTGGGGAACGTATTGCTCAAAGCGTGGTCGATTTCTTCGAAAATAAAGAAAACGGAATTAGCATTGACCGATTAAAAAGCTACGGAGTTCAATTTGAAACCATCGAAATTATTAATCCCAATGCCACAGACAATCTCGCCGGCAAAACTTTCGTTGTTTCCGGTGTTTTTGAAGAATTCTCGAGAGACGACTTAAAAAAAGCTATTGAAGACAACGGAGGGAAAGTGGGAAGTTCCATTTCAGCTAAAACCGATTATGTGGTTGCAGGGGCAAATATGGGGCCTGCCAAGTTAGAGAAAGCGATCAAGTTGAACATTTCAATAATTTCAGAAACTGATTTTATGAAACTGATAAATGAAAACCAATAAAAACAAAAAATAGTAGTAAACTTTTGCTTACTGCTGTTTAAAAATCGTACTTTTATTTTTTATCAATCCTGTATCTTTTTTCAGGACTAGAAATTATCTAATAATCAATAAATGATTCCATCAAAAATAATAGCAAACGGAATAGTAAGAGCTACGTTGGTAATTATTGCCATGGCTCTAATTGTATTCTTCATTTACCAAATCCAAACAGTTATTGTTTATTTAATTGTTTCTTTAGTATTGACGCTAATAGCAAATCCGATTGTTGAATTTTTTAAAAGACGACTTAGATTTTCGAACATTTTGGCTGTCACAAGCACCATGATAGTTATTATTTTGATTCTTATTGGGTTTATGATGCTATTTATTCCTCTTATGATTTCTCAAGGGGAAAATTTATCTTTGCTGAATACCCATGAAATTGAAACAAACCTCATTCAATTGGCTAATAAAATCTATATGTTTTTAGAAAGTCATAATATTAATTCTGAATATTTAATTCGAGAAACAAATCTTGCTTCCAAATTTAATTTTGAATTTATACCCGCATTTTTAAATTCAATTGTTGGAACGGTAGGAAGTTTTGGAATGGGATTAGCTTCCGTTTTATTTATTACTTTCTTCTTTTTGAAGGATAAGCTTCTTTTTATAACCGGCATAAAAACAATACTTCCTGACCAGCATGAAAAAAAAATTATAAATTCTTTATTCAAAATCAATGATTTGTTAAGCCGCTATTTCATTGGACTATTAATCCAATTATTTATCGTATTTATATTGGATCTTTCAGTATTACTTATTTTTGATATAGAAAATGCGTTTATAATTGCATTTATTTGCGCTGTTTTGAATATTATCCCTTACGTGGGTCCACTTATAAGTTCTATCCTGGCCGCAATTCTCTCCATGATTAATAATTTAGGAGGTGATTTTCAAACAGAAGTAATGCCAACGACACTATTTGTATTGGTTGGTTTTTGGATAGTACAATTAATTGACAATAATATTTCCCAACCTTTTATTTTTTCGAAAAGCGTTAATTCACATCCATTGGAAATCTTTTTGGTTATATTAATCAGCGGTTTTCTCTTTGGCATAATGGGAATGATAATTGCGGTTCCATTTTATACCATTTTGAAGGTAGTAGGCAAAGAATTTTTTCCAGATAATAAAATTATACAAATTGTAACAAAGAATATTTAATGTTACTGAATCCCTTATCAACTGCCGAAATCCAATGTTTTATCAATGAAAATATTGACAAAAGCATTTCAAAATTAGCACTTCAAAAAAATCCTTTTCCAGAAGTCGAATGGATTTCAATACTTAATCAGATTGAAGCCAAAACAAAAGCTAAAGACAAACTTCCTAGTTGGTTTTTAACAAAAAAAATCATTTACCCAAGCAAATTATCAATTGAACAAACTTCCTCAGAAAAAACAGCTTCTTACAAAGCCAGGATTGTTTCGGGCGAAAGCCTTATTGATCTTACAGGAGGTTTCGGTGTTGATGATTACTATTTTGCAAAGAAAATAAAAAGCGTGGCACATTGTGAAATTAATCCTGAACTTTCTCAAATCGTTAACCATAATTTAGAACAATTAAATATAAAAAATATAGTTTGCTATTCCGGAGATAGTTTTACCACTTTGGTCTCATTAGAATCCAAATGGGATTGGATTTATGTTGACCCATCTAGACGAAATGATACAAAAGGAAAAGTTTTTATGCTTCAAGATTGTTTGCCAAATGTTCCTGAACATCTTGATTTGTTTTTCAGTTATTCAAAATCCATCCTAATAAAAACGGCTCCGTTACTGGATATTTCTGCCGGTTTAGCTGAATTAAAAAATGTAAAAACAATTCATATTGTAGCTGTTGAAAATGAAGTGAAAGAATTATTATGGGAATTACATAAAGAGTATTCTGGAAAAGTAAATATAAAAACCATTAATATAGCAAAAGATAACGAGTCCGTTTTCGACTTTATTTTGGATGATTATTATCAAACACCCGCTTATAGTTTGCCTCAAAAGTATTTATACGAGCCGAATAGCGCCATAATGAAATCTGGAGGTTTTGATGAAGTGGGCACTTTTTTCAAACTAAACAAATTACACAAGCATTCTCATTTATATACTAATTCAGTATTAATTACTTTTCCAGGAAGAGTTTTTAAAATTGAAACCACAATTCCATATCAAAAAATTGAAATAAAAAAAATTCTTGAAGGTAAACAGGCAAATATTACTACTCGAAATTTTCCTAATACAGTAGAAAATATTCGAAAAAAATGGAAAATTAAAGAAGGTGGAAATCAATATTGTTTTTTTACAACTGATGAAAATGACTTAAAAATAGTCTTAATTTGCACGAAAATATAATAAAAAATGAAACGAGCTATACTACTCAATTTATTCTTGACAGGCAATGCTATATTTGCCCAAATACCTTGTGATTACAGTACCAATGTGAGTGATTCTATTGGAACCTATAAAACAACCAAAGATTATATGATTTATGAAAAAAATTTCGCTGGAAATTTTAAGTATATCTTCTTTACATTGGCATCAACGAATGGAACACCGACTTTAAATATCAACTTTATTCAAAAAAGTAAGGAGTTTTTGAAAGCAAATTGTTTCGATGTAAATTCAAAAATATTTTTACAGTTAAATAATGGAAAAATCATTACACTTCTTCACATAGACCAAGAAAGTTGTGGTACCTTGATTCGAGACGATAAAGGCTTTGATAATAGAATTCTAACAGGCACTTTTATCTTTCTAAAAGGTTCTATGGAGGAATTAAAAAGCTCACCAGTAAATATGATGCGGATAAAATATTTGACCGACATGGAAGATTATGTCGTCAAAAAAGAATTTCAATCTGAATTAAACAATCATGTCTATGAGCCTGAGACCTTCTTCATGAATAATTTACATTGTGTAGAATAATAGTTTTAGTTTACGTATTAAATCGTAAAATCAATACAGCTATTTTTTAATTACTTTTAAGAGACCTTTTTTATTGTTTGCTTTTATTTCTATATAGTAAACCCCTGATGGTAAAAAATTAACATTTAGAGTTGTTTTTAAAGCGTTTGGATGTGCTATATATACCGATTGTCCTATTGTATTGAATAGTTCTACAGTAGTAATTCTTTCAGTATAAATAATAGTAAAATAATCAGAAATAGGATTTGGGTAAAACTGTAATCCGTTAAAATCAAAATCTGTAATCCCAAGATTAACAGAAGTGTTAACCGCTAAAGGATTAGTACTCGAGCAGCCATTTATAGTCTGCATGGCATAATAGGTATTACCGAAAGTTACAATCGTCAGTTGTTCTAATGGATTTGTATTTGTTAAAGCATTTTCATTAGATGAATACCATCGTATATCAGTTCCCTCAACTATTAAATCTTTAATATAAATGGTGTTTTTTGGATTAAAAATTTGAATTACATCTCCTGAGGGAGGTAAAGTTGTTTTAACATTTACAGTCATTGCTGCATTTGAAGTGCAAACTGCATTTGTTGGGGTAAAGGTATAGGTTTTAGTTTCAGTATTGCTTAATGCTGGTGACCAAGTGCCAATGATGCCATTAATTGATGTTGTTGGTAATGCTGATAGCACTGCTCCGTTGCATATAGATTCAACCGGAGTGAAAGTTGGAATTTCTTTCTGATTAACCGCAATAGTCATGTTGGTCGTATTGAAACATCCTCCAGAAGTTGGAGTAAAAGTATATGTTGTTGTCGATGTATTGTTCAATGCTGGTGACCATTTACCAATGATGCTATTAAGAGATGTTGTTGGCAATGCCATTAATGAAGAACCACTGCATATTGCAGCAACTTGATTGAAAGTTGGCGTGATACTTGGACTAGCGACAATTTGAACTGCTGGACTATATACAGTCGAACATGATCCTATACTATTCATTACTCTAAACCAAGTAGTTTGCTTCAAATTATTTGCAATATATGTTATTCCATTTTCATTATCAATATTACTAAAACCTATAGTACTTGAAGTTGTTGAACACTGCCATTGTATAGTACCTACTGAACCTGCACCATATGTTAGTGTTTTACTTTCTCCAAAACAAATAGGTGATACTCCTGAAATTGACTTCGCCTCGGCAACTAATGAAATATTAATAGCTACAGGTTCAGTAATATAATTTGTACAAGTTCCACTAGTTAAAACAGCTCTATAATATGTTGTTGAAATTAATCCTGAAGCAGAAAAGGTATTCGAAGTAGCTGAAGAAATATTGGAATAAATACCTGTTAATGTTGTTGCTTTTTGCCATTGAATTTCACCAACATAATTCTGTAAGCTCAAAATTGTCGAGTTATTTGTTTTACAAACATAAACATCTCCCCCCGATATAAAACCAGTTAATGGCTTTGGGTTTACAACAACTTGTACTGCAATGCTAAAAACGGTAGAACAAACTCCACTTGTGTTTTTCACTCTGAACCATGTGGTTTGTTGTAAATTAATTGCTGTATAACTAAGTCCATTCTCACCATCAATATCTACGAAATCCGTAGAACTTGATGAAGTTGAAGACTGCCATTGAATAGTTCCGACTGAACCCATTCCATAACTAAGAGTTTTGCTTTCTCCTGCACAAATAGCAGAAGCTCCTGTAATTGTTTTGGAAACAGCTAATGGTTCAACTAGTATCGAAATAGGTTCGGTTATTTGTGAGGTACAAACTCCACTTGATATAACTGCCCTAAAATAAGTATTAGAGGTTAAACCTGAAGCAGTATATGAAGCGGAAGTAGCGGAGAATATATTAGAATAAATTCCCGTCAATGTTGCTGCTTTTTGCCACTGAATCCCTCCAAAGTAATTATTTAGACTTAAGACTGTCGAATTAGTAGTTTTACATACATTGACATTACCTCCTAGTATGTAACCTGAAATAGGTTGTGAATTAACAACAACTTGTACTGTGGAACTATAATCATTTTCACACACACCATTTGAATTCATCACTCTAAACCATGTAGTTTGTTCCAGATTATTTGCAGTATAAGTCAATCCATTTTCTTCATAAATATCAATAAAATTTTCTTGACTAGAGGATGTTGAATATTGCCATTGAATTGTTCCTACTGAGTCAGCACCATATGTAAGAGTTTTATTTATACCAGAACAAATTGTAGCTGCACCTGTAATTGTTTTTGAAACAGGGGGTATATCGACAGTCAATAATGCTTCATTCGATGTGAAATTACCTAAATTTCCGTAGTTTGCTACCGCTCTAAATAAAGTTCCTGTAATTGGCAAAGATGAAGATCTTTTTATCTCTAAAATAGCTGTATTATAATTTGAATAAACAGTGCCTGCGTTTAGACTTGTAATTGAAGTCCATTCTCCAACAGGTGTTTTAAAAAACCAAGAATAAGAAACATTTTCATTTGGAGAAATAACAGCCATATTAGCTATGGAACCAGAAGTATTGCATATGGATGTGTTTTCAATTATAGGGTATTTTGAACTATCCCCTACGTTATAAGTTAAATTTTTTATTGGAAAATTGCGGAAACTAATTAGTTCTATGTCGGAAGAATTTGTAATTGTATATCCTATATTTGAATTATAGCCTACAAATGAAATATTGGCAATTGGACCAGGATCACTAGACAATGTAAAAATGATTTTATTTCCTAATAAATTTATATTCGTTATTATTGCATTTTGTGCGTTTTTGAGTTCTAAATCCTGTTTAAGCCTTGTAAGCATTGTGGTTTGATCCATAGAAGAATATTTAAGTTCCTTAGCATCAGTTTCTAAAATTAAAGTATTTGGTTGAATAAACTCAGCACTTTTAATCATTGGGGCTTTAATCTCTTCGGTAAATGATATACCATAAATATCGTGTAACACTAGTTTATAAATTCTGGTTGCAAAAGACTCATACCCGTTTGTAAAAGGAAAATGACAACTATCAACGGAAAGTAAAAGAGATGTTGTGGGCATAATTTCTATTTCATTGTTTTCTGAAGATAGTTGCCTTTGGGCCTCCTTTACATTCATTTTGCCATCATAGGTTTTATCAGTACAGACTACATCCTTGGTTTGAAATATATAAAACTTCTCTATGTTTGGATAATCGGTTAATAATGAATTTTCTATTACCTTAAAAGCATTTTTATAATTAAGTATTGATATGAAATTACTTCCAGAATTTGCCTCACCCTGAGACCATAAAACAGCTCTTACACTATTTCTAAGTTCAGTTTGATTGAGTCGATAATATAACCTTCCATAATTGGAGTTTAGAGACGTTTTGTAATCCAAAGGAGCTTTGAAAAAGGATATTCCTTGACCATTATGTGCTCCGTTGAAAATTGCAATCGGTATTTGTAAATTATCAACTAGTAATCTTGCAAGTTTTAATCCCCATTGCCCAGAATTTCCATTAGAAGTTGAAACAACATCCCCATCAGCAATATACCAAGCATTATTTTCCAAAAGGTTTACAGAATATGGGGTTCCGCAAGCATAAACTCTTATAAAATCACTTTTATTACTATTAGCGCTTCCTATCCTCATGGAAGCTACAGCATTAGATTGCCCTTGAATTATATAAGCATCACCAGCTACTACATTAGAAACTGTTTTGTCTAGTTCATATATATTGCTGGATGAGTTGTATCCGTATATTTTAAAGGAATAATTGGCTAGTTCAGCCTGAATTGTCATTTTAAATGCAAATGGAGCTTTCGAATCAATATAGTTTAATTCGTTATCGACCGTATTTAATAACATTTCATTTCTGTATACCTCTACTTTTATAGAGCCATATCCGCTTGACTGATCCACATTACCTTCAATTTTTACATTTCCTAAATTAGTTATTTTATCCCTAGCTACTAATTGTAAATCTAAAGGTACTGTGGTATAATTTATTTGGCCGAAAGTAAGTAGGCTAATTTGAATAAACAGTATTGTTAATGCATATTTCATTTAAAAATTCATCTCCTTTTTTAGAGGTAATCCATAATTTAGAGCAAATATAGAAGATTAGATGTTATTTTTTAAGCACTTTAACGTTTCTTTCTTGTTGTCCTTGCTTAATTAAAACCGTAAAAAAACCAGATGGATAAGTGGTTCCAATACTCATTGAATTAATTTCGGAAGATTCTATTCGATGGTTTTCAATTAGTCTTCCTAACATATCATAAATTTTTAATTCTATTGGATCAAGGCTTATGGAGTTTAAATTAATATTAAACTCCGTTTCGAATGGATTTGGAAATGCCTTAACTTTAAATTCAGAATCTACATCAACAAAGACTGGCACTGCCAATGGGTTAACCAGAACCTGAACGACAGGACTATATGAACTACATATATCATTAGTATTCATCACCCTGAACCAAGTGGTTTTCTGTATATCTGTTGCTAAATAAACTAATTCTGTTTCTCCACTAATATCATTAAAACCTTCAGAACTAGAGATGGTTGAAGACTGCCATTGAATATCTCCTGTAGAACCTACTCCATAAGTTAATGTTATACTCCCTCCTGTAAAGGCTGTTGATGCACCTGTTATTAATCTAGTAACTGGCAATGGAACAACAGTAATCACAACCGGATCTGTGTATTCAATTGCACAAACTCCACTGGATACTTTAGCTTTGAAATAAGTGGTAGCCGTCAATGCTGCTGCTAAATAAGTGGCCGAGGTTGCATTAGCGATTGGGTAAAAGGTACTTGGAGTGCCTCCTGCTAATGATTCTGATGCCTTTTGCCATTCGATAGTTCCTTCAGAATCATACAACGTTAATTCTGTAGAGTTTGATGTTTTACACACATTTATATCTCCACCATTTATAATTCCAGCAACGGCCAATGGATTAACAACAACTTGAACTGCAGGGCTATAAACCGAACCACATTCTCCACTGGAATTCATCACCCTGAACCAAGTCGTTTCTTGCAAATCGGTAGCTGTATAAGTTCTCTCAGTTTCACCGTCAAGATCATAAAAATAATCTGGATTAGAGGTGGTTGAATACTGCCATAGAATATCTCCTACCGAATCTGTTCCATAAGTAAGTTTTTTGCTCCCTCCTGCACAGACTGGAGATGCAACGGTTATTGAACTATTTTTTGGAGCTGGATCAACAGTAATCACAACCGGCTGTGTGATTTGAGAATCACAAACTCCACTAGACAAAACGGCTCTGAAATAAGTTGTAGCTATTAGCGAACTGGCCGTATACTTGACTGAATTAGCGTTTGTAATATTTGTATAATTAACTGGCAACCCTGCAGTAACCACTGATGTCTTTTGCCATATAATATTACCTACAGGACCATCTATTAAAGTCAATTCTGTAAGGTTTGATGTTTTACATACATTAATATCTCCACCATCAATAATCCCTGCATATGGCAGCGGATTAACAACAACCTGAACTGGATCGCTATAATCCGAACCACATTCCCCACTAGAATTCATAACCCTAAACCATGTCGTTTGTTGCAAATCAGTAGGAATGTAAGTTAGCACCGTTTCACCGTCAATATCATAAAAATAATCT
>CAMBZB010000003.1 GCA_945872245.1 Flavobacterium psychrophilum | reverse complement strand
TGGAATATTACAAATCAATGGGAGCACTTATTTTCTTGTGCTTATGTAAATGGGAAGGACATTACCGAAAACCAACCTTTGATTGATATGCCGCCATTAAGCATTAATAACAAAATTAAATTCTCAAAAAATGAATGGAAAAAATTAGTACTAGAATTAAAAAGCGAAATTGTATTCAGGCAAAATCGATTTCCAAACAATAATTTTACAACGAATATCATCGAGAACAATGAATTTATAGCCGTTGAAGTTGATGTCAGTTCCCCGCCTCCAGCATACCATTTATTAAATTTATATTCTGAAATAAAATTTAAAACTTTTAAAAAAGGAATTACAACATTAGCATTTTCTGTTCAAAATATTTTAAACACAAAATATAGGGACTACTTAAATCGGCAACGCTTTTTTGCAGACGAAATAGGTAGAAACTATCAAATTCAATTAAAAATTAATTATTAACATTTATTATGAAAACAAAAATCAGTATCAATCAATTTAATTTAAACAAAAAAAAATGAAAAACTTCAAAATTACAACATTGGCATTAGTAGCTTTATTAGCTTTATCTTCTTGTAGCAAGGACGACACTCCGCTTGTAAACGAGGAAGAAGTCATCACAACAGTTACAGCTGTATTCACTCCTCAAGGAGGCGGTACGCCCATCACTTTGCAATACAAAGATTTAGATGGCGATGGCCCAAATGCTCCATTAACAATACCACCATCAGGAAATTTTGCCCAAAACACAACGTATGATGGTGCGGTTACAATCTTAAATGAAACTGAAAGCCCTGCGGGAGACATTACAAGCGAAGTAAAAGCTGAAGGAGAAGAGCATCAATTGTTTTTTCAAGCTCCAAGTGCTGTTGGAACGTTTGTTTATAATGATGCCGACGCAAACGGAAAACCAATTGGTTTAAAATTTACCTTAACTACCAAAAATGCTGCCACCGGAGATTTGGTAGTTACTTTAAGACACTTACCAAATAAATCGGCTCCAGGTGTTGCTGATGGAGAGATTACTAACGCCGGCGGAGCAACTGATTTTGCAGTAACTTATCCAGTAGTTGTTCAATAAATTGGTTTTAAAATAGGTTAAAAAGGGCGATCTTAATGATCGCCTTTTTTAAAATTATTATATAGAAAGTTTATGATAAAAGTAATTTAACTTTTTATTTGTACTCAATCTTACCTACATAACGCATAACGCGTACAATTTTGTCTTTTCGTCGATTGATATAAGAAGAGGGACTTGTAGCGGAATATTTTCTGGGATTGGGCAATATGGCGGCGATTCCAGCGGCTTGCATTTTTGTAAGACTTGAGGCATCTTTCCTATACCAATAATGGGTTGCGGCTTGGGCTCCATAAATACCATCCCCCATTTCGATGCTGTTGAGGTATACTTCCATAATTCTCTCTTTACCCCAAATTAACTCAATAAGAACCGTAAAATATGCTTCCAGTCCTTTGCGTAAGTAGCTTCTTCCTTGCCAAAGAAAAACATTCTTGGCGGTTTGTTGGGATATCGTACTTCCTCCTTTTATTCTTCGGCCTCTTTCGTTGCCTTTATAGGCTTTTTCCATTGCCTTAAAATCGAAACCGTTGTGAACTAAAAAGGTTCCGTCTTCACTAGCAATCACCGCTTTTTGTAAATTAACAGAAATGTTTCCGATGGGTTCCCAATCGTGGCTGAAATAAATTTCCTTCCCTGCTAATTTGTTTTCTAATACTCGAATTACCATCAAGGGCGTGAATGGTACTGGCACAAATTTGAAAAAAATAACAGAAGAAACGGAAAGCCCAAGAAACCAAAGTAAGGCCTTAAATAAAAACCGGCTTAGTTTGCTTTTGAAATTCCCTGATTGTTTTTTTGCGGGTTGTTTCGCTTTTTTTGATGCTATTTTTGTTGCCATTATATTAAATCTACTAATTCTTGTCCTACTATATTGATCATTTGAAACACTATAACAGCCTTAATTTTTCATAAAGTCCTCACGGATAGGGCTGAAAACATCAATAAGAATTCCGGTTTCTATGCAAACAGCGCCGTGTAAAACATGGGGGGCAACGTAAAAACTATCGCCTGCCTTTAAGGTTTTAACTTCTCCACCAATCGTCACTTCAAATGCACCACTTTCTACATAGCTGACTTGGGAATTGTAATGCTCGTGGAGGACGCCTATTCCTCCTTTTTCGAAATGGACATTTACGAGCATGAGGCTGGCGTCAAAACCCAATATTTTACGTTTGACTTTATCGCCAACGACTTCCCATTCGATTTCATCTCCTATTATAAATGCCGCGCTGGCTTCGTAATTTTGCATAATGCATGTATTGCTATAGTAAATATTTTATTCTAATGATGACCCCTTACTCAAGAAGTGTTTATTTGTAGCTAATAAAGAAGGTGTCAAGGTTCCACAAATTTTGGAATAATCAAAGTTAAAAAAAATTCCTACTTTAGAAATAAAAGCAGGAATTTTATGTTTAACGAATTTATAAAACTTAAACGTTTTTCAAATTGATGACCTCTTGATCAGTAAGTAGTCTCCAGTTTCCTCTTGGCAAATTCTTTTTGGTCAAACCTGCAAATGCGACCCTGTCAATTCGCAAAACATCGTAACTGAAATGTTCGAAAATAGAACGAACCACTTTTACGTTGGCCGATCTCAATTTTAGGCCTATTTCGCTTTTTGCCTCTCCTTCAATGTAACTTACGTCTTCCACAAAAACGCGATGTCCGTCAAGAACCAAGCCTTTATTTATTTTTTCTAAATCCTCAAATTTTAAATTTTTATCCAAGGATACTTGGTAAATTTTTGATGATTTTTGGTTGGGTAAAGTGAACTTACGAATCATGTCCGTATCGTTTGTAAACAACAACAAACCGGTTGTATTTTTGTCCATTCTTCCAACAGCTCCAATTTTTGCCGTCGTAGAACCTTTTACCAATTCTAAAACATTTCGGTATTCTTGTCCTTCATCAAGTGCTGTGGTAAAGTTTTTCGGTTTGTTTAGCAAGATATACACTTTTTTCTCCGGTGTCAAAGTGGCGCCATCAAAATTTACTACATCCCCCGGTTTTACCATATATCCCATTTCGGTAACAGGAATTCCATTTACTTTTACAGTTCCGGATTGAATGTAAATATCTGCATCACGACGCGAACAGGCACCAGAATTGGCAATATATTTATTCAGACGAATTTCGTCTTTTACTTTGGGTCTCTTTGGTGCTTGATTCGGTTTTTTTTCGACTTTATCTGTTTCAGTATCAGGAACTTTAGTGTTTGGTTTTACCTTTTTAGGCCCTTGGGCACGTTTCTGCATGGCAGGTTTCGGCTTATTCGAATTGGGTCTGGAACTATTTGCTCTAGAACTTCCGCCTTTATTACCACCTTCTTTGTTATTCATAATATTTCAAAATTTTTGCAAATATAACATTTATAAGCGTCACAATTGGTAAATGCCCGTTATAAAACCACAACGTTCTAATTTGTAATGGCTTTAATCTAGAGGAAAATATTTACCGGAAAATAATTAAGACACTAAAAATTTAATTGTACCAGAATCCAAAATCCCAAGTCTTGACCTGCCTGGCTGTGGATGGGAAAACCCCACTTTATTTTGAGGTACGAAGCAATAACGTGGATTGGAATTACAGAAGGAAACCTGCCTGAAGGCAGGTAGGTAGCTTCCAAAAAAAATAAAGTAGGTTTTAATAATTACCTAAAACATCTGGATTTATAAGAACAATATAATAAACCATATTTGATTTACATTTCATCATCAACATCGGTTATTGTAAATTCAATTCCAACATTTTCCGCAACGCTATTCAATGTAATTCCCCCATTTTGTTATGCACGATTATCAGCTTACAATTAATTTCTACAAATGGATTTTCAGGAACTTGTTAGTCACTATTTGATTCTACAACAACAACAACTTATACCTTCACGCCTGATATAGGTCAATGTTCAAGCACCACCACTTTACAAATAATGGTACTTACAAATCCTACTGTTATTGCAACGCCAACAACCGATTCCATTTGTTCTGGAGACAGTGCGAATATTGTTTTAATATCAAGTTTAATAGGAACTACTTTTTCTTGGACGGTAAATCCAATACGAGTTTGAGGAGCTAGATATTATTCAGGATCTTCAATAATTCAAGCGTTGGAGACCACAGAAACCACATTAGGAACAGTAGTTTACACCGTAACACCAAAACTTAATTCGTGTTCAGGTTTAGCAATAACTATTCCAGTTGAAGTTAAACCATTGCCATTACCAACCTTAACACCAGGAGTTATTTGCGTAGATGCGGCAGGAATTACATTTCATACTTATATACAAGACCTCATAATCATTTAGGCAAATTAAGCCCGATAGATTTTGAAAAAAGATAGTTAAATATAGTTTAACTACTAAGCTAATTTTTACTATTTTTGATTATGATAAATTAATAGAAATCGGTCAACACTAATTAGGGATTGACATTAATTAGTAAGAGGCTGATTCTATATAGTTTTTTAACTATTTCGAGACTTTAGACTTTACGACATTATAACTTTCGACTTACTTATAAATATAACAACTATTTAAACGATTATTATAAACCACCAATATTGAAAAAATTAATATCGCTTATTTTTCTGTTGACCGTTGCATTGGGGTTTTCGCAAAACCTTAAGTTGGGTTTTGAAACTGGAGAAACCGGAGCGCCAAGTGGTGTTTTTGGAAATATGGCTAATCCCGTGATTGAAACTGGAACTGGAACTAATACTAGTAAAGTACTAAAAATAGTTTGTAATACTGCTGGTGAAGTATGGCAAGGATCAAATTTTAATTTAACAAATACTGTAACTCTAACAACCAACCAAACAATGACTATTGATGTGCTTGCATCAGGCCCAATGTTTTTTTTAGTAAAAGTCAATGGAGGAGTATCTGGAGCTCCAGAAGCTGCGGCAGTTGTTAGCTACACTGGTACTAATACGTGGCAGACATGTTCTTTTACATTTAATTCCGTACGTGATAGTAAAGCAGCTGCGGCAAATGGCACATATGCTAGTTTTGTAATCCACCCCTATTGGGAATCTGCAGCTCAAATCAATTTTGGAACACTTAGACCGGCAAGAACTTTATGGGTAGATAATTTTGCGTTACCTACTTCAGTACCCGCTCTTACCACAACTCCAGCAACTGCAATAACCAATACAACTGCAACTATAAATGGTAATATATCTTCAAATGGCGGTGCAAATATAACAAGCTATGGATTTTATTGGAGCACAACTCCAGGGTTTGACAGTGGAACAGTAACACAAGTTGAAAAAGGAACTACCAACTTTACTGGAGCCATTTCACATAACTTAACAGGTTTAACCACCTCAACAATCTATTATTATAAGGCTTATGCTACTAATTCTATAGGAACTACTTACGGTGCGCAACAATCTTTTACTGCAATTACAGCACCAACTTTAGGTTCTTTTACAGTTCCAGCTAAATTAACTTCGGATGTTCCTTTTGCTTTGACTGCGCCAACTTCCAATAGTGCAGGTGCTTTTACTTATAATAGTAGCAATACAGCTGTAGCAACTATAAGTGGAAGTACTATTACTATTGTAGGAGTAGGAACTTCAATTATTACTGCCACTCAAGCTGCTAACGGAGCGTATGGTTTAGGAAGTACAACTGCTTCATTTGTTGTTAGTGCCCCTTCAATGCAAGCTGCACCAATACCTCCCTGTAGAGATGTTTCAGATGTTGTTGTTTCATATAATGATGCGCCCTACCCTGGGCGCCCCAATACCATTTCAACAACAGGTAATAATTGGGGGGCCAATGGGGTAATAACAGAGAATTCGAATGGTGGTAGTAATAACATTAAACTTATCACCAACTCAGAATATGGACAAATTGCATTTAGCCCAACAACAGCTGCTGCTGCCATGACATTTCTTCATGTTGATATTTATAGCACTACTGCAAGTGCTTCCCGAGTGAAAGTTTATGTAAATGCTCAAACAGGCTACTATCCCACACCTAATGGTGTTTGGAAAAGTTTAGATATTCCGGTATCGAGTCTAGGGGGTTTTGCTACGGTTAGTCTTGTTAAAATTCTATTAGATGCACCCGGAACTTTTTATGTAGATAATATTTATTTCTACCGAGTACCAGCAACACCAACATTTACCCAAGTGCCAACAGTTTGTTCAGGTGCAACGATGACAGCTTTGCCAACTACATCAAATAATGGGATTAACGGAACATGGTCACCAGCATTAAATAATATGGCAACTACTTTATATACGTTCACAACATCTGGCACTTGTCCGAATACTACAACAATGACTATTACAGTTAACCCTGTTATAAATCCTAGCGTGTCGATAGCAGTTTCGCCATCGACTACCGTATGTGCAGGAACGAGTGTAACCTTTACAGCTACACCAACTAATGGTGGTGCTTCACCAAGTTACCAATGGCAAGTGAATGGAAGTGATGTTGGAACCAATAGTGCTACTTACACATCCACAACATTAGCCAATAATGCTGTAGTTAGAGTTGTAATGACATCAAATGCAACTTGTGCTACTGGTTCGCCAGCAACTTCAAATACAGTTACAATGACCGTAAATGCAAGACCTACTTCTGTAGTAAGTGGTACAGCGACTACTTGTGATGGAACAGCGAAAATTATTTCGGTTGCATTGACAGGAACTGGGCCATGGAATTTAACATATACAGATGGAACCACCCCGATTTCAATAACAGCAATAGACTCTAGTCCTTATACTTTTAATGTAACTCCAACGTCTACAAAAACGTATACCGTTACAGCATTAAGTGATTCAAAATGTACAGCTATTGTGGCTGATATGACAGGAAGTGCAGTGGTAACAGTAAATGCAAGACCTACCACATCAGTTATAACTGGTTCAGCATCCTTTTGTGTCAATTCAACAGGAAATGTTTATTCAGTAATCAATACAGCAGGTTCAACTTATAGTTGGACATTGCCTCCAGGAGCGATCATAACTGCTGGTTCTTTCAGCAACTCCATTACCGTAACCTTTGGAACAACAACTGGAAATGTAGCAGTAACAGAAACTAATGCAGCCAACTGCTTAGGAACACAAGTAACTAAACCTGTAACAGTAAACACGGTTGAAAACATTTGGACTGCTGCGGAATGGTCAAATGGTACTCCTACAAGCGATCAAAAGATTGTATTTTCGGAAAATTATAATACAAATGTAGCTTCTATATCTGCCAACCTAATAGCTTGTTCTTGCCAAGTAAATTCAGGAACAGTTACAATAGGTTCGGGAAACACGATGACTTTGACCAATTCGCTCACTGTTTCAGGAGGTTCTTTAACTTTTGAAGATTCGGCCAGTTTGGTACAAATAAATGATGTTCCAAACATAGGCGATATAACCTACAATCGTCAAACAACTCAGATTACGAAAATGGATTACACCTATTGGTCAACGCCAGTATTACCATTTACTTTAGGCGAAGTGTCTCCATATACTTCTGGAGATAAGATGTATTCTTTTGATTCCAATATAGACAATTGGAAACAAGAATCGCCAGCAACTTCAATGGTTCCAGGAGTAGGTTACATCATTAGGGGTCCTCAAAATTTTATTCCTCCTTTTCCTCCTTCGACCTATATTGCTCCTTTTGTTGGAGTTCCTAATAACGGTGACTATGATATTAAGGGAATCGTTGCGGGTAGGTCCTATCTTTTAGGAAATCCCTATCCTTCTGCATTAGATGCAGATGCGTTCTTGGTTGCTAATCAAAATGTTTTGAATGGAACCCTCTATTTTTGGACTCATAACACGCCTATTGCTATTGGAACACCCAATCCAGGTTCAGGTGTTTATGCTTATTCCGGAAATGACTATGCTGCATATAATGCCACAGGAGGTGTTGCTACTATAAATCCTCCTGATATTGACCCAAATACAGGGCAACCTTATCCTTCGCAAGCTCCTAGTGGTATTCCGGAAATTAATAATTACAATATTCCAACAGGTAAAATTGCTTCAGGTCAGGGTTTCTTTGGTAGTAGTAAAGATCCGTTGCCAAGCACTCCTATAATTATTTTTGACAACACAATGCGTGTTGGTGTAATTGATATAACCAAAGAAGATAATTCCCAGTTTTTCAAAACGAAGAATCCAAAAGCTAAGACGAATATCCAACTCGAAAAACACCGCATTTGGCTAGACTTAACAAATTCTCAAGGCGCTTTCAAACAAACCTTAGTGGGCTATGTTACTGATGCTACTAACGGTTATGAAGATCGTTTTGATGGCGAAAGTTATGACGGAAACGATTTTCTTGATTTTTACAGCATCAACGAGGAAAAGAATTTAACCATTCAAGGACGTGCAGTCCCATTTGATGAAAATGACGAAATTCCTTTAGGCTACAGAATTGCCTTAGGAGGAAGCTTTACCATCAGCATCGATGAAACGGATGGCCTGCTTACCAATCAAGCCGTGTATCTGGAAGACAAGGCAACCAATACTATTTTTAATTTAAAAAACGGCAACTATACGTTTACCACCGACAAGGGAACCTTCAATGATCGTTTTGTGTTGAGGTATACCGATAAAACCTTGGGAACAGTTGCTGTCGAAAAACCAGCAAACCAGATTTTGGTCACCATACAAAACAAACAAATCAAAATCACTTCTTTAGCAGAACCCATAGAAAAAGTTCTCGTTTATGATGTATCAGGAAAACAACGCTACCAGAAAAGAAACGTGAACAATACGGAATTGTTGATTACTACTCTAGCACCAAGCCACCAAATACTATTGGTGAAAACGGTTTTGCAAAACGGAAAAAGCAGCACCAAAAAGGTATTGTTTTAATGCAAAAAAACCATTTTTTTAAACGCTTTTTGTTTTTTCGGAAACAGAAGCGTTTTTCGTTGGGTTCCACTTTAAAAATCCGATTTTTTAAGATATTTCCCTTTTCAATGTAGTGCCATTTAGGGGGCAAACGCTCACGGGCAATTACACCTTTATTGTTCAAGAAACCACTACATCGGATTGTACTAATTTGAAAGTTTTGCAAGTTTCCACTCATTTATAATTCATAATTCTTTTACTTTGCGGTTAAGGAAAAACTTTCTAAAAAAACAAATTTTCAAAATGCACTAAAACGGCTGGATTTATAAGAACAATGCAAAAAACCCCCGCTACTATCAAGAATTTTAATACATTGTGAAGGACTATAAATTGTTTTTTTGAATTGGCTTTCCACAAACTAAGTAAGAAAAAAATTAATATGATGAGACAGGTATAAAAATAGATGTCCATATAACCAACGTCGAAGATTTCAATTAAAACATATACCGGAACGATGGTTGCTATTGTCAACGCCGTAATTATTTTTTTGGAAACGGCTTCTCCGTAAACGATAGGAATCGTTTTGTAATCGTTGGCCAAATCGCCTTTAATATTCTCCAAATCTTTGATCATTTCGCGAATCAAAAGCAATAAAAACAAGAAGGTGGCGTGGCCGAAGATGACCTCATACAGGTTTTTGTAATACAATAGAATGGCGAAAAAAGGCAAAA
This sequence comes from Flavobacterium psychrophilum, assembly GCA_945872245.1. GTDB lineage: Bacteria > Bacteroidota > Bacteroidia > Flavobacteriales > Flavobacteriaceae > Flavobacterium > Flavobacterium psychrophilum_T. The sequence goes on along the minus strand of CAMBZB010000003.1, from coordinate 97,442 downwards.
TAGCCAGAAAAGCAGCAGTCAAATTTCCTATTATGGGGTATTTTTTTATGCGATGGGAGTAATACCAAATCAGGAAAATGTAAACCGAAAAAAACAAGAAGGCGCGCCAAGAAACAATTATGGCCAGAAAGGCAACAATGAAATTTAAGGTAAAATAGACGTTTAGTTTTGTTTTCTGACCAACCAATCGGTCGAGCATGGATTTATTAGGGCGATTGATTAAGTCTTTCTTGCTATCGTAAAAATTATTAATAATATAACCCGAGGCAATAGTCAATGATGAAGCCAATACGATGATAAACAAATCGACATCGAGTAGGATGGATAAGGCTCTTTTTTCGGGAGCAAGGATAAATACCGCCGAAAGATATTGGGCCAGAATAATGATTGGAATGTTGTAGCCTCTTACGACAGAGAACAAACTGGCGAATTTCATCACTACTATTTTGTTCTTCCTGCTTAGCATTTTAGAATTGGTAAACCACTTCTAGTTTATAGTCTTTCAAAGAGACTCTTGCTTTTTCCAAATCTTGGGTAAAGCCAAGGATATAGCCCCCTCCACCTGAACCACAAAGTTTCAAGTAATAATCATTGGAGTCAATTCCCTTTTGCCAAATAGTGTGAAATTGCTCTGGAATCATTGGCTTGAAGTTGTTCAAAACGACTTTTGACAGTTTTTTGGTGTTGGCAAATAAAGATATAATATCGCCTCCAAGGAAGTTTTCGACACAAGCATCAGTATGTTTGATGAATTCCGATTTCAACATTTTTCGGAAGCCTTGATCTTTTAGTTTTTCCATAAAAATAGTAACCATGGGAGCCGTTTCGCCCACAATTCCTGAATCCAATAAGAATACGGCACCGTTTCCTTCCAAGCTTTGGGTTGGAATTCCAGTGGCTTCAATATTGTCTTTGGAATTTATCAAAATCGGGATGCTCAAATAACTGTTCAAAGGATCTAAACCAGAACTTTTACCATGGAAAAAAGATTCCATTTGGCCAAAAATCATTTTTAGTTTCAGTAATTTTTCTCGGGTTAAATTCTCGAGAACGGTAATTTTATGTTGGGCATATTTATCGTAAATGGCCGCAACCAGAGCGCCACTACTTCCTACACCATATCCTTGTGGAATACTCGAATCGAAGAACATGCCGGTTGCAACATCATTTTTTAGAGTAACCAGGTCGAAAGTTACCAATTCCGGCTGTTCGCTTTGCAAAGTTTCTAGATAGGAAACAAAACGCTTTAGATTTTCGTTGGATTTTATCGCCTCTTCCGATGGATTTACCTCTCTTTTCAGTGCACCATTGTAAAAATTGTAAGGAATAGACAAACCTTTGGAATCTTGGATAATTCCGTATTCTCCAAAGAGTAATATTTTTGAGTAAAATAAAGGTCCTTTCATATTTAATTATCAATTATCAATTGACTCCCAATTCCGATTTCATCACAAATATACTGACCATTTTGGCAATAGCCAACTAATTCTTCCTTAATAAACTGCAACACCTTTTCTTTTGAATTTTCAGGATACAAAACGTGAACGTTGGCGCCGGCATCTAGCGTGAAACAAACCGGGATTTTAGTTTCGTTTCGGAACTTCCAGATTGCATTGATGATTTCCAGCGTGTTGGGTTTCATCAAAATAAAATAAGGCATTGAGGTCATCATCATGGCGTGCAAAGTCAAGGCTTCGCTTTCTACAATTTTTATAAATTCGGCTATGTTTCCGCTTTCAAAAATTGTTATTAATTTATCTAAGTTTTCATGCGCTTGTTCAAACCGCCTTTCGGCAAAAGGATGGTTGTGCATCAAGTCATGGCCTACTGAACTCGAAACTTGTTTCGTGCCTTTGTCAACCAACAAAATCGTGTCTTGATAGTTCTTAAAGTTTTTGTGAATGGCATTCGGGAATTCAACCCCAAATAAATCAGAACTTCCTTTGATATTCTCATGATTGCCCCAAACAACAACACTTCCTTTTACGCTTCGGCAAGCGCTTCCAGAACCCAAACGCGCCAAGAAAGAGGCTTTTTTATAAAAGTATTCGTCCGTTATTTCTGGGTTTAATGCTTTTTCCAAACTCATTAAGTTCAGGGCCAAAGCCGCCATTCCAGAAGCAGATGAGGCGATTCCGGAACTGTGTGGAAAGGTGTTCTGGGTGTCAATCGTAAAATGGTATTCCTTTAAAAAAGGCAAATAGATTGCAATTCTTTCGAAAAATTTCTGAATTTTAGGTTTGAAATCTTCTTTGGGTTTCCCTTCAAAAAGTAAATCAAAAGAGAACTCTGAATCCGTTAAACTGAGTTTGCCTGTGCTGAGCGAAGCCGAAGTATCGAAGTGTTTTTTGGCAAAACTCAAAGTTGTAATCGTTTTACACTGATTCAAGGTAAAACTGACCGATGGATTGGCTGGAATTTGTTGGTCTTTTTTCCCCCAATATTTCACCAAAGCAATATTACTAGGCGCACTCCAAGAGAAACTTCCTTTTTCTAAAGAATGAGAATAGCCGGAAGGGATAAAATCGTTTGTTGAGGTCATCAATTAAAAATTTAGGCAAAGATACTTTTTTTGGTTTACACCTTGATTGGTTTATTTGTCGAATTGGTTCAAAGTTTTACTAATTTTGAAAAAAATAAGTGATGAATAAGATTACTCGAATTCTGGTTGTGGTTGTGACTTGTTTGGCGATTGGCTATTTTTCAGGAATGGTGACCCGTTCGGCTATAATCACATGGTATCCCACCTTGGTAAAACCGAGCTTTAACCCACCTAATTGGATTTTTGCCCCCGTTTGGAGCATGCTGTATATCACGATGGGAGTTGCGGCGGGACTGGTTTGGAACCGTATCGACCACGAAAAGGAAGCCGTTAAAAACGCATTGATTTGCTTTGCGGTGCAGTTGGGGTTAAATGCGCTTTGGTCCTATTTGTTCTTTGGATTAAAAAACCCACTTTTGGCTGGAGTTGAAATTATTGTCCTCTGGTTGATGATTTATGAAACCTATACAAAATTTGCCAAAATCAATAGCATCGCAGGGTATTTGCTCCTTCCTTATTTGCTCTGGGTGAGTTTTGCCATGGTTTTGAATGGGAGTATTTGGTGGTTGAATCGGTAAAAACGGCTTATCCTACTGCATTCGCCACAATAAAGCCGCTAGTCCAAGCATTCTGAAAATTAAATCCACCTGTAATAGCGTCTATATTGACAATTTCTCCGGCAAAGTATAGATTCTCTTGTACCTTGCTTTCCATAGTTTTAAAATTGATTTCCTTTAAATCAATTCCGCCGGCAGTCACAAATTCTTCTTTGAAAGTGCTTTTCCCGTTGACCTGAAAACTAGAATTCGTCAATTGATGGGCCAAGTTTTGGAGTTGGATTTTTGAGATATCCGCCCATTTGGTCTCACTTCCAATACTCGATGATAGAACCAAACTTTCCCAGAGACGATTTGGTAAGTCGAAAGGCGATTTTTTGGACACCGCTTTCTTAGCATGTCCTTGTTTCAATTCTTTCAGTATTTTTTCGGCATCTTCAGTGGCTACGTCATTGAGCCAATTGACAAAAATGGTAAATTGGTAATTTTTGTCGTGTAAAATCAGGGCACCCCAAGCCGACAATTTCAAAATGGCGGGACCGCTCATACCCCAATGTGTGATTAACAAGGGACCAGTTGCCGTAAGTTTGGTGTCTTTTACTTTTACCGTAACATTTGCAGCAACACCGGGCAATCCAGTAATTCTGGCATCTTTGATGTTAAATGTGAATAGGGAAGGCACTGGTGAAACGATGGCGTGACCATAAGTCTGCAGCATTTCCCATATTTTGGGGTTGCTTCCTGTGGCGAGAATTAATTTTTCGCAGACGTACTGTTCGTTTTGAGTTTCAATTTTCCAAAAAGTTTCTTTTTTAAAAATCGATTGTACACTTTGTCCAGTCAATACTGAAATTCCAAGTTTTTGAGTCGCTTGAATAAAACAATCAATAACAGTTTGCGAGGAATTAGAAACGGGAAACATCCTTCCATCGTCTTCAATTTTTAATTCCACACCATGGTTGCTGAACCACTCTATCATATCGCCAGAACAAAACTGATGAAAAGGACCTCGCAATTCTTTTTCGCCACGGGGGTAAAATTTCACCAATTCATTGGGCTCAAAACAAGCATGAGTCACGTTGCATCTTCCGCCGCCAGAAATTCTGACTTTTGATAAAACTTCGCTTCCGCGTTCCAGAATAGCGACTTTCAGTTTCGGATTTTTCTCTACAATATTAATTGCCGTGAAAAATCCCGCTGCGCCACCGCCCACAATAATGATATTGAAATTTGAGTTCATTTTTTAAACCATTAAGGAAGTTAAGATTTATTAAGTTTAGTCATCTGAAAGCCTTGAAAAATATTCGTTTATTAATGGTTTTGTTAAGTTGAAATTTGTCATAAATTGAGCTATTTACATCATTGCTTAAATTACTTAACTCCCTTAATGGTTTAAATACAACCTCCGCCAACTATAATGATATCGAAATTTGAGTTCATTTTTTAAACCATTAATCAATTTAAGATTTATTAAGTTTAGTCATCTGCAAGCCTTGAGAAATATTCGTTTATTAATGGTTTTGTAGATTTTGTTATGTTAGTAGTATTAAAATTAATTAGCAAGCCCTGTGGAATACTAAGTAGCTTCATGTAGGTTAATAGTTTGGCTTCATCTATTGGATGAAATTTTTCAACCGTTTTTAACTCGACAATGATACAATCATTTACTAATAAATCCAATCGCAATGGATTTGATAGCTCTAGATCATAGTAATCGATTTCAATATTAATTTGCTGTTGAACAGTATACCCATTCTTTTCAAGCTCATATTTCAAGCATTCTTCGTATATTTTTTCCAACAAACCAGGTCCTAGTTTCTTATGAACTTTTATAGCATACCCGATAATTTCATAAGACAATTGAGTTATTTCTTTTTTTGTCATAATTGGAATGATTTATTTAATAGACTTAATAATCTGGTTCTACTGAAAATGTTGTTAACATTCCTTTTTTCCAAACCATTAGAATTAAGAAGGTTAAGAACACTGCAAATCTTAATTTTCTTAATGAACTTAATGGTTTAATAAAATCATATTTTGTCTGGGAAATCTGAAATGATTCCGTTTACGTCGAAGGATTTTATTTTTTGAATTGCGTCTTTAGCATTCACCGTCCAAGGATAAACCTCAAATCCGTTTTCCTGCACCAAAACTACATTTTCTTTCGATACTAATCTATACTTTGGATGGATAGAAAACGCTTTTATTTTTTTTGCGAAATCCAAGGCTTGTTCAATGGATTGTCCTGTCAATACACCGATTCGGATTTTTGGACTCAAAAAGTGGACCTCTTCCAGCATTTTCCAATCGAAACTGGAAATTAAAAACTGATGGTAATTCCAATTTTTTTCTGAAACATACCACTTAATTAATTCAATTACCGGTTTCGCAGTTGCACTTCCTTTGAGTTCTATGTTGATAAAACAACGCTGGTTTACCAAATCAAAAACCTCGGAAATCGTAGGGATTTGTTGCTCTTTTTGTATTCGAAAACTTTTCAATTCCTGCAATGAGAATTTGTTTACGAATCCTTTTCCATTGGTTGTTCTGTCGATGGTTTCATCATGAATAACCATAATTGCTCCATCATGGCTCAAATGCACATCGAGTTCGATGCCATCAGCCCCCAAATCAATTGCTTTTTGGAAAGAAATCAAAGTGTTTTCGGGTTCATAACCCTTCGCTCCTCGATGACCCATTTTGAGTATTTTTTTCATTGTATTTGGAAGCTTTTTTGAAATATAAATTAAAACAGAGACCTGAATTGAGTAAAGTTTGTGCCGCCAAAAAAAAACATATCGAAAAGAGTTTTTAAGTCATTAAGCTATTTTCAATACCCTATCAGTTTGGAACTAAAAAACAGATGTTTCTGCTTTAGGCCATCAAAGAACTCTTTGGTTTCACTAGGACTGGTTTTCCATTCACAAAAACCGTCATTTCTTTTGTGCCTTCTAGCGCAAATTGGGTTTTGTTGTGATTTATGACCACCTCCAATACCTGGTTTCTGAAATTGATTTTAAAGGAATAGCCCTTCCATTCTTTTGGGATTTTTGGAGAAAAATGGAGCGCATCATCTTTAACTCGCATGCCGCCAAAACCTTCAACAATACTCATCCAAGTTCCTGCCATACTTGTAATATGACACCCTTCTTCCACTTCCTTATTATAGTCGTCGAGGTCTAGTCTTGACGTTCTTAAATAGAACGCATAAGCCATTTCCATCTTGTCCAATTTAGCCGCCTGAATCGAATGAACGCAAGGAGAAAGGGAACTTTCGTGAACGGTAAAGGCTTCGTAAAATTCAAAATTGCGTTTCAATTCTTCAGTTGAAAAATGATCTTCAAAAAAATAAAATCCTTGTAAAACGTCGGCTTGTTTGATATAAGGCGAACGCAGGATTCTGTCCCAAGACCATTTTTGGTTAATTGGCCGTTGGCTTTTGTCTAAATCTTTTACGACAACCAAATCCTTGTCTAAGAATCCGTCTTGTTGCAAATAAATGCCTAATGTTGCACAAAAAGGAAAATACATATTGCCTGACACTTTTTTCCAATCTTGCAATTCGGCTTCTGATAATTCTGCTTTTTTGATAATTCTTTTGTGGTCTGAGGGATATTCCAGCGACACTTTTTGAATTTGTTCGTAGGCGTAGTCAATGCACCATTTCGCAATGTAATTGGTGTAAAAATTATTGTTCACATTGTTTTCATATTCGTTAGGTCCTGTAACTCCCAAAATCACAAATTGGTTTTTGTCTTTCGAGAAATTGGCTCTTTGATGCCAAAAACGAGCAATGCCAATTAACACTTCCAATCCCTTTTCGGGAATATAGCTGTAATCGCCTGTAAAACGGTGATAGTTGAAAATGGCAAAAGCAATCGCGCCATTTCTGTGAATTTCTTCGTGGGTGATTTCCCATTCGTTATGGCATTCTTCCCCGTTCATCGTTACCATAGGATACAAGGCCGCACCATTTATGAATCCCAGATTTTTTTCGGCATTTTCAATCGCTTTGTCCAATTGATTGTAGCGATAGGTCAATAAATTTCGGGCTACTTGCTGGTCTTTGGTCGCCATGTAAAAGGGTATGCAATAGGCTTCAGTATCCCAGTAGGTGGAGCCGCCGTATTTTTCACCAGTAAACCCTTTTGGACCAATATTCAAACGCGAATCTTTGCCTAAATACGTTTGGTTGAGTTGGAAAATATTAAATCGAATCCCTTGTTGTGCTTTTACATCGCCGTCAATGGTGATATCTGACATTTCCCATATTTTTGCCCAAGCCTCGATTTGGTCTTGCAGCAATTGGTCATATCCTTTTGCTAAAGCAGCCTTAATTGCTTTTTCGGCAGCCAAAAGGGTATTCTCGTGATTCAAGGAAACGGTATAACCCCCAATTTTTTGAATGGAGGATGTTGTGCCTTTTGCAACAGTAACGGCATAGTTGAATTGAACTTTCTCTTTGGTTGCCGAGACAATTTCAGGTGAAATAGTTAGATTTTTACCATTCGTCCAAATACTGTTGCTCATAAAAGTTGTGACCTTGAAATGCGTTTTGAAGGTTTGAGCCGTGACAAAAGCTTGATTTTCGCGGTCTTTTGTCCCTAATGGCTCCCAGAATTTTTCGTCCCAGTTAGCATCTTCATTGGTAACGCCCGCATCGACATAGGGTTTGTAAACAATTTTTGCTTCTTTGTTTAGTGGGGTAATTTCATAATGGATAATGCCCATTTCGTCTAAATCCAAACAAAGAAAACGCCGGATGTTTACGGCAATTTCGGTTCCGTTTTGTAAAGTGGCTTCGAAAGAGCGGCTGTACCAACCTTCTTTCATATTCAACTCCCGACGGAATTTTTCTACTTTGGCACACGCATTCAAATCGAGGTTTTCACCATTTATTTCGATTTCAATTCCTATCCAGTTAGGGGCATTGAGGACTTTGGCGAAATATTTTGGATAGCCGTTTTTCCACCAACCCACTTTGGTTTTATCGGGATAATAGATGCCCGCAATATAGCTTCCTTGAAAGGTTTCTCCCGTATAATTTTCTTCAAAATTAGCGCGTTGTCCCATGGCGCCATTGCCTATGCTAAAAAGACTTTCGGAGGATTTTACGCGCTCTTTGTCAAATCCCTCTTCAATGATAGACCAATTGTCGGGTTTTATATAATTTTGATTCACGCTAGCTCTTGTTTAAAAATTTCAAGTTACTGATGTCTTCTTTTTTCTATGGGCTTATCAAAGCTTCAATAAAATTAACATCAACATGGGTAAAATCTGGGAAAATATATTTTGCTTCGTGTAATATCGAGGCTTCTCCAATTCCTATACTGGTCATTTTTCCAATATTTGCGGCTTGAATCCCCGCAACCGAATCTTCCAAAACAATCGAATCTTCGGGTTTTATTCCCAATAATTGGGCTGCAATCAGGAAAACTTCCGGGTCTGGTTTGGCATTCGAAACATCATTTCCATCTACAATGGCATCAAAATAGGCCAGTGTTCCTGTTTTTTCGAGAATGGGCCTTGCATTTTTGCTTGCTGAACCCAATGCGATTAATTGGTTTTGGTTTTTTAAATATTTCAAAATAGGCAAAACTCCAGGCAATATTTCACTAGCATCCATGTCGACGAGATACGACAAATAATCCTCATTTTTTTGAACGAGCCATTTGTTTTTGTCTTCTGGGGAAGCTGTTATTTTTCCTAATTCTAAAATGATGTCTAAGGAACGAACCCGACTCACGCCTTTTAACAATTCATTGTGTTCGTGCGTAAATTCAATCCCCAATTGGTCGGCAATTTTTCGCCAAGCCAAATAATGGTATTTTGCGGTGTCTACAATAACACCGTCAAGGTCGAATATAAATGCTTTTGTACTCATTGGTTTCAACAGATGCCAACTGTTTATATTTTTCCTTCTTTTATTTCATCAACGATTTCAGGATTCAATAAAGTAGTAATATCTCCAAAATTCGAATAATCGCCCTCGGCTATCTTGCGAAGAATGCGACGCATAATTTTACCCGAACGGGTTTTTGGCAATCCTGAAACAAATTGGATTTTATCTAATTTGGCAATAGGCCCAATGTGGTCAGACACATGCTGGTTGATCTCTTTGGCTAAGTTTTCTCGGTCGCGAGATTCTCCAGATTCCTTTAGAATTACAAAACCATATAGCGCATTCCCCTTGATGTCGTGAGGGAATCCTACAATGGCACTTTCGGCAACGGCCGGATGCTCATTGATAGCATCTTCAATAGGAGCTGTTCCTAGATTATGACCTGAAACGATTACCACATCGTCAACACGACCCGTGATTCTGTAATAACCTACTTCATCGCGCAAAGCCCCGTCTCCAGTGAAATATTTTCCAGGAAAGGCACTAAAATAAGTTTCTTTATAACGTTGGTGATCTCCCCAAATGGTTCTAGCAATTCCTGGCCATGGAAATTTGATGCACAAGCTTCCTGTAACCTGATTGCCTTCAATTTCGTTGCGTTTTTCGTCCATTAATACGGGCTGAATCCCGGGTAATGGTAGCGAGGCATAGGTTGGTTTTGTTGGTGTTACAAAAGCCAATGGAGAAATCATAATTCCTCCCGTTTCGGTTTGCCACCAGGTATCTACTAAGGGACATCTTTTTCCTCCCACATGGTCATTATACCAGTGCCAAGCTTCTTCGTTGATAGGTTCACCAACGGATCCGATTACCTTTAAGGACTTTAACTGATATTTTTGAACATATTCTAAATTTTCTTTGGCTAAGGCTCGAATGGCTGTTGGTGCAGTATAGAATTGGGTCACTTTGTGTTTTTCGATAGTTTGCCAAAAACGGCTAAAGTCAGGGTAAGAAGGAACCCCTTCGAAAATTACTGTGGTGGCGCCATTCAACAAGGGGCCATATAAGATGTAAGAGTGTCCGGTAATCCAGCCAATATCTGCTGTACACCAGAACACATCATTTTCCTCATAACTAAACACATTCTTGAAGGTATAAGCAGAGTATACCATGTATCCTGCTGTAGTATGCACCATGCCTTTTGGTTTTCCTGTTGAACCCGAGGTGTAAAGAATAAACAAAGGGTCTTCGGCATCCATGATTTCTGCAACGTTATTGTCCGAAGCTTCGTCTAAAAGCGGTTGGAGCCATTGGTCACGCCCTTGTTTCATATTTATTGGAGTGTTAGTTCTTTTGGCAACCAACACCTTTTCAACACAAGGGCAATTGTTCAACGCATCATCTACAATTCCTTTTAAATCGATTGTTTTGTTACCACGATAGCCACCGTCTGAGGTGATGACCATTTTACATTCGCTATCGTTGATTCTTGCTGCTACTGCCGAAGCTGAAAATCCTGCAAAAACCACCGAATGTATCGCCCCAATTCTGGCACAAGCTAAGACAGAAATAGCTAAATCAGGAATCATAGGCAGATAAATACAAACACGATCTCCTTTTTTTATGCCTTGATCTCGCAAGACATTAGCCATTTTAGAAACTCTAGCATACAATTCGTTATAGGTTATGTGCTGTGCTTCTTCCTTTGGATCGTTTGGTTCAAAGATGATAGCAGTTTTGTCGCCTCGTTTAGCTAAATGCCTGTCGATACAATTTTTAACAATGTTTACTTTAGCATCTACAAACCATTTGATATCGGCTGTGCCCATATCAAACTCCATTACTTTTTCACATTCTTGATACCAAGTAAAGTTTTCAGAAGCAATCTTGCCCCAAAACTTTCGAGGCTCTCTTATCGATTTATTGTAATGTTTAAAATATTGTTCTAAATTTTCAATTTTGTAATAGCTCATTTTATATTTTATAATTTAAGAATTGTTTTTGACTAAAATGGAAAATAAAAGTCATGGATTTAATTTGGCTTCACTTAGTATTAAGATTTTTTTTATAAAGGTAAAACAGTCTTTCCCATTTTTTCATTAATTATCAACGCAGCTGCTTCATAAAAAGCAAACGAACCACATAAAATTCCTTCGTAACCAGCAATAGTATGAATTTCCTCGCTGCCCGTAAAACTAGCCACCGACAATAATGCAAATAGAATAACTAAAGAACCAAAAATAAGTTTACCTATAGTATTGCCATTAAGTGTACCTATAAAAAACGCAAGCGTAAATAAACCCCACAATCCGAGATAGAATCCCATTGATGGTCCATCAGGTTTTGTTACACCCATTATAGGAAGTAACCACAAAGCCACTAAGGATAACCAAAAGAAACCATAGGAAGTAAAGGCCGACATGGCAAAAATATTTCCTTTTTTCCATTCCATAATACCGGCTATGACTTGCTGCAAGCCTCCAAAAAAGATCCCCATGCCCATAATCATGGCATTGAGTTCAAAGAATCCTGCATTGTGAATGTTTAATAAAATTGTAGTCATTCCGAAGCCAAAAAGGCCTAAAGGCGCTGGATTAGCTGTAGTGTCTTTGATAATTTGTTCCATAATGTTTTTAAATAAATTTTAAAGTTAGTTTTGGTTAGTTATAGTTCGAATACATATTGTTTACGTATTGTTCACAAATATATTAAACCTGCTCGGTTTTTTGAATAATTTTTTTACTTCGTTTGTCAATTCTGGATTTTAAAATGGAAGCGTTTATTTGTGCTTTTGAAAAAACCTGAAGTAATAAAAACAAAAAACCCACTCGTTGTGAGTGGGTTTTGTGGTACCTCCAGGGATCGAACCAGGGACACATGGATTTTCAGTCCATTGCTCTACCATCTGAGCTAAGGTACCATTGTTATTAGTTCACTAGACTTCTATTTTTATAGGAGTTCACTGAACTTGTTTGCGGGTGCAAATATAGGATGATTTTTAGTTTATCCAAAACAAATTTTAAAAAAAATCAATTCGTACCTTCGCACCGTTAAATACCAATTATGATTCTAACCATTGACGTTGGCAATACCAGAATTAAAGGCGCTGTATTTGAGGGCGGTACTCTCCTGAATACCTTTGTCTGTATGAAGACGGAACTCCAAAAAAGGATTCAGGATAGCTTAAAAACCCACAAGGAGGTAACTGATTTAGTGGTCTCCTCTGTTTCGGACATAGAAAAACACTTTTTTTGTAATTTTGATGAATCTTTAAAAGTTCATTTTGTATCGCACAAAGATTCCTTTCCGTTTATTAACAAGTATGAAACACCCCAAACTTTAGGAATTGATCGATTGGTGCTTGCAGCTGGTGCAACCTTATTATACCCCAATCAAAACCGATTGGTTATTGATGCGGGAACCTGCGTTACCTATGATTTTATTGACGAAAACAATAATTATCTAGGCGGATCCATCAGTCCTGGGTTGCGTTTACGTTACGAGTCATTACATAATTATACCGAAAAACTGCCGTTGATGCCCTTAGAAAGTCCTAAACATTTCATAGGAAACTCAACATCCGAGTCGATTCATTCGGGAGTGGTTAATGGATTGGCGCATGAAATAGACGGTTTCATTACTCAATACAAAGAACAATATTCAAACTTTATCATAATTTTAACGGGTGGGGACACTGATTTTTTGGCTAACCGATTAAAAAATACCATATTTGCCAATTCAAATTTCGTTCTGGAAAGTTTGAACCAAACATTTCAATATAAAAACAAAAATGATTAAAAAAAGTATAATAAGTGCCTGTTTGTTTTTGTCATTAGTGTCTTTTGCCCAAGAAGGAACGTCGTCACCCTATTCTTTTTATGGCATTGGCGACATCCGATTCAAGGGAGCCGCAGAAAATCGTTCGATGGCGGGATTAGCAATTGCACCCGATAGTATTCATATTAATTTGCAAAATCCGGCGGGGTATTCCGATTTAAAACTGACGAGTTTCTCCCTTGGGGGAACTTACAATACGACAAGTCAAAAAACCAATACTCAATCCGGAAGTGCCAGAAGAACCACATTGGATTATTTGGCGGTTGGTTTGCCGTTGGGAAAATTTGGAATGGGTTTTGGCTTGATTCCCTATTCTTCGGTTGGGTATAAAATAAAAACGGTTAATTTGGGCGGCATTAGTACCATTCTTGATGGGTCTGGTGGCATGAATAAGGTTTTCTTGGGGCTTGGATACAAATTAGGGGCGAACCTAAGTGTTGGTGCAGATGCACAGTATAATTTTGGCACAATTAAAACGACAAGTTTTATTATAGATTCTAACATTGCGAATGGCACAAGTGAGGTAAACACGTCAGTACTTTCCGGGATAAATTATAATCTTGGGGTGATGTATCAAACTAAAATTACTAAAAAAACGAGTTTGTATAGTAGTGTAAGCTATACTGCTGAAAGTACTTTGGCTTCTATAAGCACGAGAGAAATATCCAATTCTTTAGATAATCCTTATACCCAAGAGGACGCTAGATCGCTTAAATTGCCCAGCAAATTATCTTTTGGTGCAGGAGTCGGTGAGATTAGAAAGTGGCTTGTAGGGGCCGAAGTAAGTTTGCAAAATACGGGTAATTTAGTCAATTTTTATAATGAAGTAAACAACTCTGCCTATAGTGTAGTTAAAGGCAAAGGATCAAAATATGCTATTGGGGGGTATTTCATACCCAACTACAAGTCCTATACCAGTTATGCTAAAAGGATTACGTACAGAGGAGGTCTTAAATACGAAAAAACGGGATTGGTGATCAATTCAGAATCGATAAACGACATGGGGTTGACGCTTGGAATAGGGATGCCATTATCTGGGACTTTTTCTAATATAAATTTTGGATTTGAGTTAGGAAAAAAAGGAACTACTGCGGCTAAATTAGTTCAGGAAAACTATGCCAATTTAAATATTGGGTTTTCACTTAACGAAAAGTGGTTTGAGAAAAGAAAATTTAATTAAAACCAACAGCCCAATTATACAGAACTATAACTTTGTCAAGTGCAGCGTATGACTTTACTAAAAAATTATAAAATGCTCCCAGTTGTCACGGTTATTGCCGTGACACTGTTTTTTGGATGCGAAAGTAATTTTAAGGAAGTCCAGAAAATCAATTTCTCGGAATTTGTGCCCAGTGGTGAAGCGGAAAAAATCAACCTGAAATATACCGATTCGGGGCGCATAAAAGCCATTTTGGTGAGCCAAAAAATGCTGGAATTTTCCAACTTGGATTTTTCTTTTACGGAATTTCCAAAGGGAATTAATGTCACCTTATATGACGACAAAGGAAAGCGGACATTCGTAAAATCAGACTATGCGGTTTCTTACAAGATGACCAACATCATAGATTTGCAAGGAAATGTAAAAATCGCATCACAAGATGGTCAAACCCTCGAAACCCAACAATTGTATTACGACCAAAAAAACGAATGGTTTTTTACCGAAAAAAGCTTTAAATTTACAGACCCTAAAGGGGTTTCGAACGGCCAAGGGATCGATTTCAGTAAAGATTTCAAGATTATCAATTCACAAAAAATTACGGGCGAACTCGATTCGGCCGAATAAATTCAAAAAATAAAGTATGAGTTATTTAAAATACACACAGTACGTATATCTTGTAGCAGCCATTTTTTTTGCCTACAAAGCGCTAGAAATTTGGAACGAAGAGAACGATCAGCATTTTCTTTTTCTAGGAATTGCAATGCTCTCTGTTTTTATGTTTCTCTTCAGACGGAGATTTTCCAAGAAATTCGAAGATAGGAACAACAAATCCTAACGAATGGAAATTAGCATTATAATAGTATGCCTAATACTATGTGCCTTTTTCTCAGGGATGGAAATAGCCTTCGTCTCTTCCAATAAAATTTACCTTGAAATAGAAAAAAAACAAGACAGTTTTATTTCGAGTATCCTTACAAGACTTACTGAAAAACCTTCAAAATTCATTGCTGCGATGCTTATTGGCAACACTATTGCATTGGTGGTTTATGGCTTTTTTACGGGTGTTTTATTGATGAATTGGATTAAACTTTTGGGATTTCATTTTTCGGATTTTTTAAATCTGATAATACAAACGGTAATATCAACCATAATTATTTTGGCTACAGCCGAGTTTTTATCCAAGGTTTTTTTCCAAATCTATGCCAATACTTTAATCAAGGTTTTTGCAATTCCCGCTTACGGGTTTTATCTTTTGTTTTATTATATCTCCTCTTTTTTTATCTGGGTTTCTGATATTATTTTAATAAAATTTTTTAAATCAAAAGGCGATCAAGTGTCATTGTATTTCAGCAAAGCCGAACTGGGGAATTATATTACGGAACAAATGAGCACGGTTGAAGACCACGAAGAAATGGACTCTGAAATCCAAATGTTTCAAAACGCATTGGAGTTTTCTGGGGTCAAAGCCAGAGATGTGATGAGTCCCAGAACGGAGATTGTGGCTGTTGATTTGTTTGATTCGGTGGCCGAACTGAAACAATTATTTATTGAAACGGGCTATTCTAAAATTGTGGTATATCAGAACTCACTAGACGACATTATAGGTTATGTTCATTCTTTTGATTTATTTAAAAAACCTAAAAACATCAAATCGATTATTATCCCAATCGAATTTGTTCCCGAAACAATTTATATTAAGGACGCCATGAATTTGCTTACCAAAAAGCGAAAAAGTGTGGCCGTGGTACTGGATGAATATGGAGGAACATCAGGAATCATAACCATAGAAGACATTGTGGAGGAGCTTTTTGGCGAAATCCAGGACGAGCACGATTCGGATGAGGAATTGATAGAAAAAGAACTGGGCGATGGCGTTTATGTTCTTTCGGCACGCTTGGATGTCGAATATATAAACCAAAACTATAAACTTACCATTCCCGAAAGTGATTCTTATGGGACCCTCGGCGGTTTTATTGTAGATTCTACCAAAGAAATTCCTCAAAAAGGAGATGCAATTGTGATTGGAATCTATCATTTTATCATCGAAGAAGCCACAAATAAAAAAATTGAACTGGTCAAAATGACCATAAAAGATTGATTTTTTTTTTCTTAATTTGATTTTTCTTATAAAATATAGTGTGACTATTATAATTATTAATTAGATAATTGTATTTTCGCAGACTGAATATAAATTAACAACAATAAAAATGGCAGTTTTAGCAAAAATTAGACAACGTTCCGCATTAATGATAGTAGTTATTGCACTAGCATTATTTGCATTTATAGCTGGAGATCTTTTTAATAATGGAAATTTTGGTAAAAGTTCAAAAGATGTGGGAAGCATCAATGGAAAAGATATTTCATTTGAAGAATTTAGAGTTAAGGTAAGCAATGTCGAAAAAAGTCAACAAGGAATGACTTCGACTGCAGCGGCAAACAGAGTTTGGGATCAAGAGGTTTCCATTGCGTTGCTTACGGCTGAATTTGATAAATTAGGTTTGAGAGTTGGACCCAACCATATCATGGAGGTCTTGAAAGCGGATGAAAATATTGGAAAAAACCCACTTTTCTTGAACAAAGCAGGTGTTTTTGACGAAGCAAAATTCAAAGAATACTTCAAGTCAAATCCTGAGCAAGCCCAAGCTTTAAAAGACAGGGAAAAAGATGCGGAGCTTAACGCAAAATATCAAATGTACAACACCTTGATAAAAGCAGGAATCTATACTACCGAAAGCGAAGGAAAACTGAAATACGAAATGGAAGCCAACAAAGTGAATTTTGCTTACGTTGCCGGGCTATATTCCACAATTAAGGACAGTAACGTAAAAGTTTCCGATACCGAGATTGAAGATTTCATGAAAAAGAATGAAAAAAAATATAAAGCCGATGAAACCCGTGAAATCGAATATGTTTTGATTGAAGACAAACCATCTGCAGAAGATGAAAACGAAATCAAAAACAAAGTGAACGGATTGTTGTCAGGAAGCGTGGTTTATAACCAAGCAACTGCTAAAAATGACACCTTGCAAGGTTTCAAATCAGCTCCAAACACAATTGAATTCGTAAATTCTAATTCAGACATTCCTTACGATTCTACTTATGTTGCCAAAAAAGATTTGCCTGCTGCCGATGCGGAGCAATTATACAACTTGGCTCCAGGTGCCATTCATGGACCTTATATGAATGGGAAATACTATTGTATTTCCAAATCATTGGGCAGAAAAGTGGGTGTGAACGCTAAAGCAAGCCATATATTGATTAGCTATGAAGGAACACAAGTTCCAAACAAAAAAGAACAAAGAACTAAAGAACAAGCCAAAGCAAAAGCAGAAACACTTTTGGCTCAGGTTAAGGCAAATCCGGATAGTTTCTTGATGTTAGCTTTCACAGCTTCTGACGACTCGTCTTCTCAACAAGGCGGTGATTTGGGTTATTTTGGTCCTAACCAAATGGTAAAACCTTTTAATGACTTTGTGTTCAACAGTGCTGTTGGTACCATTGGATTGGTAGAAACTGCTTTTGGTTTTCATATCATCAAAGTAACGGATAAGCAAGACGGTGTTCGTTTGGCTACTATTGCACAAAAAATTGAAGCATCAGAGGCTACTTCAGATAAAATATTCACCCAGGCAACCAAATTTGAAATGGATGCTGCTGACAAGGATTTTGATAAGTTAGCCAAAGAGATGAAGCTTACGGTTGCGTCTCCAGTTACGGTGAAAGGAATGGATGAGTCTTTCGGTTCTTTGGGTAACCAAAGAAATATCGTAAGATGGGCATTTGAGGGTGAAACGAATTTAGGTGGCGTGAAGCGATTTGAAGTGGCTAATTTAGGACATGTGATTGCCAAAGTTAAAAAAGTAAATTCAGAAGGATTGATGGCTGTTGATTTGGCAAGACCTTCTATAGAGCCAATTCTTAAAAATAAGAAAAAAGCAGAGTTGATCAAAGCGAAAATGACAGGAACTTCATTAGAGGCGATTGCGAAAACTTCAGGTTCAGCGGTTCAACAAGCAATAGCTGTCACAATGGAAAATCCAGTATTGACCGGTGGTGGCCAAGAACCTAAAGTGGTAGGAAATGCATTTGCATTGGCAACCAACCAACTTTCTGCCCCGATTGAAGGAAACGCAGGAGTTTATGTCGTAAAAAACAACAGCACCATTAAAGCGCCAGCATTGAAAGACCATGCTCCTTATGTGGCGAAATTAAAAGCCCAAAGCGCATCGGATGCCAATAGAGTAATTCCTGCACTAAAAGCGAACGCTGAAATAAAAGACAACAGAAGTCAATTTAATTACTAAATTGAAACTGCAATGCATAAAAAAATCCCGATTTATTCGGGATTTTTTTGTTTACAGTACCATGTCCTTATATGGAATTATCGTTCGGAATCCTTTTCTCTTGAAATAGTCCGTCGGATTTTCGGATGCAATTGCCAACACAAAATCCCCGCCCCAAGCTCCAAGACTTTTTACCGTGCCTTCGAAGTCTGGAAACAAAGATTCTTTTACGGTTTCCATTTTAAGTACAGTAATCATTTCGGTTTCGTGCTTTTCAATCGCCAAGGCAAATTCTTGAAGAATTTTAGCGTTTAAAACCTCCAAAGTAATTTTGTCGTTGTTGTCAATGGTTTTGACCAAATCGTTTTTCGGATTCTCATAATACGAAGCGATTGCCGCCTTGCTGTTTTGTTTTTTGTCGAGATAAACAAAATATAGATTTTCAGAAAATACAGGGTCGAAAGTTACTCTTTCGACAATTGGTTTGCCGTTTTCTAAATGGTACAAAACAGAACTGTTGTTTTGTGCGCACGCAATATCATAACCGCTTCCACCAAAACTATTTTTGAGCAAAACAAAGGCGTCAATTTGAAACCATTGTGCGATGTTATTAATCAAAGTCGATGAGGTTCCCAAACCCCAATTTCTAGGAAAACTGAGTTGGGTTGTGATGTGATAGCCTTCGGATTGATAAATGAAATCAGGATTTAATTCAAACGCTTCGTGCAGGATTGCTATCAGGGTATTTCTTACCGATGCCTTTTTCTCTGAGCTGTCTTTTCTGGAAATGTCCCTAAATGAAAAAGTGTCCTCGTACCAAATACTCCCGTCCGAATCAAAACTAGTCCATTTTATTTCTTTATTGGCACCCTCTGTAACAATCAAATTTTGTCCAAATTTGGTGGGTACCGCCAAGCCTTTAGCCCCATCCAAAACTAGATATTCGCCTGTGATTAATAGTTTTCCGTTGCTGTAAAATTCTTTTTTCATTTGTTAGTTAATCCTTACAGAATTTAAAACCCTGAAAAGGTTGATGTGTTACATTTGCCTCCTTAAATTTTGAATATAATCCACAACGCCACTGTGTGAAACAACGTGGTGTTTGAAATGCTTCCGAATCAAAATACATTCTTCTTCAGTTGCTTCCAATTGATTGAGTATGTTATTCAAGTGCATCTTCATGTGTCCCTCCTGAATTCCGGTAGTGGTCAACGAGCGCAAGGCGGCAAAATTTTGTGCCAAACCTGCCACGGCCACAAATTGCATCAACTCCTTTGCGGAAGGATTTTCAAGTATTTCCAAGGAGAATTTTGACAAGGGATGCAGCGACGTTAAGCCGCCAACCGTTCCTAATGCCAAAGGAACCTCCAGCCAAAAAGTAAAAATACCATTTTCAATTTTGGCATGGGACAAACTAGAATAGTTTCCGTTTCGGGAGGCATAGGCGTGATTCCCCGCTTCAACGGCTCTGAAATCATTGCCCGTGGCAAGCACCACGGCGTCGATACCGTTCATAATTCCCTTGTTGTGGGTTACCGCCCGATAAGGTTCCACTTCGGCGATTTGAACCGCTTGAAGGAATCGTTTGGCAAATGCCTGGGGATTCGGAATGTGTTTTTCCACTAAGTCTTCCACTAGGCAAGAAACTTCGGCACGAACAAGGCAATTGGGCACATAATTCGAGAGAATGCTCATCACGACTTCGATGTCTTTTTCTTCCTCTGAAAATAAGTCGTAGGCTGACGCTTCTTCTTTCAAAGTTTTGGCAAATTCCTCTAAACACGAATTGATGAAATTAGCGCCCATGCTATCTTTGGTATCAAAGGTGGCATGAAGCTGATAATAATTGGGCAACAAATTGGTTTTGTCTTTTAGCGCAATGTCCAGAATTCCCCCAC
Source organism: Flavobacterium psychrophilum (assembly GCA_945872245.1). Taxonomy (GTDB): domain Bacteria; phylum Bacteroidota; class Bacteroidia; order Flavobacteriales; family Flavobacteriaceae; genus Flavobacterium; species Flavobacterium psychrophilum_T. The sequence goes on along the minus strand of CAMBZB010000003.1, from coordinate 77,324 downwards.
CGCGTTTTTGCATGTTTTTGGTAATGCTTTCGGTGTTGGTGAAAAAGTGGGCTTTGGCTTGGGCAAAAAACAACTCTAATTTTGAGCCATCTCCTTTGAAAATAAAGTGGACCTGTCCTGTTTTTTCGGTATTGATGACCGTGACATTAAATCCGCCGCGAGTGGACCAAAATTTGGCTGCTTTTGAGGCAGCGGCAACGACCGAACTTTCCTCAATCGCCATGGGAATACTGCTGTATTTTCCGTTAATCAGGAAATTTGGCGCAACCCCTAGTGGAATGTAGAAATTCGTTATGGTATTTTCGATGAACTCATCGTGTAGTTTCTGGATTTTTTCGTCAGAATTCCAATATTTTTTCAGCAATGACAAGGCATCTGCAGGATTTGAAAAATATTCCTTGGCAATCCAGCTTACTTTTTCTTCTTTGGATAATTTTGAAAATCCAGTGACAGGGTTATTCATTCTCAAAGATTTATGGATGATTAGATGCAAAGATACGTTTTTAGTGGTTTTATTTGCAGTCTGTAAATAGGTGCTGCCAATCTTATTTTAACATTTAACAAATGAAATAGGAAATAAGTCTAAATTTTTCACTAAAATTGGTCTTTATTATATCTAACAGCGTTTTATGAATTCGAATAAAATTAACTTTATATGTTTGTTGTTTTTTGTCTGCACTTTCGGACAACAAAAAATAACTGTTGAAGCCATTTATACGGGAGAATATCAAGCCAAAGGAATGGATGAATTACAGTCCATGAAAAATACCAATCAATATACGGTCTTGAATTTTGACGAAAACACTAGTAGTGCGCAAATTGATTTATTCGATTTTGCCACCTTAAAAAAAGTCTCCACTTTGATTGATACCAGAAATCAGTCCAAGTTATTGGGTGGAATTGATAGTTATTCGTTCAATCCAACCGAAAATATGATTTTGATTGCCAATAATACCCATCAAATTTATCGTCATTCCTTTACTGCCGACTATTTTCTCTATACTCTTGAAACCAAGGAATTAGTTAAAATCTTGGAACAAGTTCAAGAACCAACGTTTTCACCCGACGGTAAAAAAATCGCTTATGCCAAGGAAAACAACCTTTTTATATATGACATAGCATCAAAAACAAATAGCCAAATCACAATCGATGGAAAGAAAAATGCCATAATCAACGGAATTACGGATTGGGTTTATGAAGAAGAATTTGCTTTCGTGAGCGCATTCGACTGGAGCAAGGATAGCAAAAAAATCGCCTATATCCGTTTTGATGAAAGTCAGGTGCCTGAATTTTCGATGTCGATTTTTGGTAAAGATTTATATCCAAAAATTGAAACTTTCAAATATCCAAAAGCGGGTGAAAAAAACGCCTTGGTATCCCTGCTTCTGTATGATGTTGATAAAAAATCCACAAAAAAAGTAGACTTGCGCCAATACAATGATTTTTATATTCCAAGAATTGAATGGACAAATGATGCTAATATCTTGTCTGCGAAAATATTGAATCGCCATCAGGACAGTCTCGATCTGCTTTTTGTTGACGGAACATCTGCCACAGCGAAAGTGGTTCTTAACGAAAAAGACAAAGCATACATTGATTTTGTGGACACCGATAATTTGACTTTTCTGAAAGACAACAGTTTTATTTGGACATCAGAAAAGGACGGGTTTAACCACATTTATCTCTACGATAAAACAGGAAAATTGAGAAATCAGGTTACCAAAGGCAATTGGGAAGTGACTAAATATTATGGCTTTGACGAGAAAACGAAAACCTTTTTTTATCAATCAACAGAAAACGGATCTATTAATAGAGCGATTTATAGGGTTAGTAGCAACGGAAAAAACAAAGTTCGATTGTCGCCAAACGTCGGAACAACGTCGGCAACTTTCAGTCCCAACTTTCAATATTACATTAGCAGCTTTTCGAGTGCAACACAACCAACGACTTATACATTGAATGAGTCTCAATCTGGGAAACAGATAAAAGTTATAGAAAACAACGAAGCATTGGCTATAAAATTGAAAGATTATGATTTACCGGCTAAAGAATTTTACGTCCTTAAAACTGAAAAAGGAAATGAATTAAATGCTTGGATTATGAAGCCAAAGGATTTTGACACTAACAAAAAATATCCCGTTTTGATGTACCAATATTCTGGTCCGGGTTCGCAACAAGTGAATAACGAATGGAATTCCCATGACGATTATTGGTTTATGATGTTGGCGCAACAAGGATACATTATAGCTTGTGTTGATGGTCGTGGAACGGGCTATAAAGGGGCTAACTTTAAAAAAGTTACCTATAAACAATTAGGAAAATATGAACTCGAAGACCAGATTGACGCGGCCAAAGCAATCGGAAATTATCCGTATGTTGATAAATCCAGAATAGGAATTTGGGGTTGGTCGTATGGTGGTTTTATGTCGAGCAATTGTATTTTGAAAGGAAACGACGTTTTCAAAATGGCCATTGCCGTTGCACCGGTGACGAGTTGGCGCTTCTATGACAGCATTTACACCGAAAGATACATGCAAACACCTCAAGAAAACCCGAGGGGTTATGATGATAGTTCACCAATAAATTTTGTCAATAAATTGAATGGAAAATTTCTTTTGATTCATGGTTCAGGTGACGATAATGTACATGTACAAAATGCGATGCAAATAATGGAAGCCTTGATTCAAGCCAACAAACAATTTGATTCTCAGATTTACCCCGATAATAATCACGGAATTTATGGCGGAAAAACCAGAATTCAATTGTTCAATAAAATGACTAATTTTATTTATGCCAATTTATAATATGACAAATACGAGACATTCACAGACCGATTTTTTTGGACACCCACGCGCCCTTTTTATATTATTTTTTACTGAAATGTGGGAACGCTTTTCATTTTACGGTATGAAAGCACTGCTTATTTTTTACCTCACCAAATATTATTTATTTTCCGATGAAGCTGGAAATTTACTGATTGGGAGTTATGCTGCGCTGGTATATGCCATTCCGGTTGTTGGAGGTTTTATAGCCGACAGGTATTTAGGTTTTAGAAAAGCGATTGTTTTTGGGGGTATATTATTAGTGTTGGGTCACCTCGGAATGGCTTATGAAGGAAATGCCACCACCAAATCATTGACCGGGGAAATTGTAAGGGATGATTTTGCGTTGCAAATATTTTACTTGTCCTTGGCTTTTATTGTTATGGGTGTTGGCTTTTTGAAAGCCAATATTTCATCGCTGGTGGGCGAATTGTATCCCGTAGGGGACAAAAGAAGAGATTCCGGATTCACCATTTTTTACATGGGAATCAATCTTGGGTCTTTTTTGGCAACACTAATTTGTGTTTGGCTTGGCGAAGCATACGGTTGGAGTTATGGATTTGCGGCTGCCGGAGTCGGAATGCTTATAGGTTTATTAACTTTTATTTCAGGTAAAAAATTGCTGTTAGGAAAAGGAGAATCCAAAGTTCCCGAATTTTTGATCGAAAAAACCATTGGCATCAAAAACGAATGGGGTATTTATGGGGTAAGTGTCGTTTCGATACTAGTGATCTGGCAAATGGTTCAAAGCCATAGCATAGTTCAAAATTTGCTTATTGTTGCTGGGTCCATTTCATTTGTTTACATACTCTATTACGCCCTAACACAATTGGATAAAATTGCCAGGGAACGCTTGTTTTCTCTCACTATTTTAATTATTTTCACGGTTATTTTCTGGGCCTTGTTCGAGCAGGCGTATACTTCTTTGAATCTTTTTGCCGATAGAATTTTAGACCGTGGCGTCATCCCTGCAGGTAATTTCTTGAGTTTAAATGCTCTTTTTATTGTTTTGTTGGCTCCTGTTTTTGCCTGGCTTTGGGTGAAATTGGGAAAATACAACCCCAACACGGCGGTCAAATTTTCAATTGCCTTACTACTGGTAGGACTTGGATTTGGGTCCTTGGTATTTGGCATCAACATTTCTGAAATGGGTAAAGTGAGTATGTTTTGGTTGGTGTTAACGTATTTCCTCCATACTTGTGCGGAACTTTGTTTATCGCCAGTTGGATTGTCTGCAGTCACCAAATTGTCACCCATAAAAATTGTTGGTTTTATGATGGGAGTGTGGTTTTTAGCTACCGCCGGATCTGAATTTATAGCCTCCATATTGGCTAATATTGCCTCTGTGGACACCTCAAATGGGGAAGCGCCCGATTTGAATTTGGCGAAACAAAGCTATTTGAAACTTTTCGAATACTTATTTTATACCGGAATAGGTTTTGGAATTTTACTTTTGGCACTATCAAAATCAATTAATAAATTAATGCACGGAGTAGATAAAGAATTAAATAATGAATGATATGAACCAAAATTCGACCGACCAGTTTTTTAAAAATCCAGTTTTAGGACACCCAGCGGGATTGTTTGTTTTGTTTTTTACCGAAATGTGGGAACGATTCTCCTTCTATGGCATGCGTTCCTTGCTTATTTTATTTTTGACAACATCCTTTGCTGATGGGGGCTGGGAATGGACAAGAGAAAATGCCTCGGCTCTTTTTGGGTCTTATGTTGGCTTAGTTTATTTGTCAACGATGCTCGGCGGCTATTTTGCAGATAAAATAATCGGGTTCAGGTGGGCTATTGTCTTGGGAGCTACTCTTATGACCTTGGGGCATGCCTCGATGGCAATTGAAACGGAATTTTCCATCTACCTTGGATTAGTATTATTGGTTTTCGGCAACGGATTTTTCAAACCCAATATGACCTCGATAATTTCGGAAATGTATACGGATCGTCCCGAGAAAAAAGACGGTGCCTATACCTTGTTTTATATGGGTGTCAATGCGGGCGCTTTCTTCGGAATATTGCTTTGCGGTTATTTAGGAGAAAAAGTGGGTTGGAGCTATGGTTTCGGCTTAGCAGGAGTTTTTATGTTTTTTGGAACCTTGCAGTTTTGGTTGTCCCAAAATATCTTTGGTGAGATTGGTTTAAAACCAAGTGTAGCAAGTAAGGCCAAAGCGGAAGCCTTGGATACCGACAAAAGAAATCCATTTACCCCAATACAATTGGGTGTTATAGCAATAACCTGTGTTTTGGGATTGCTCTGGATTCTTAACGATCCAGCATCAAAAATTTCGGGAGGCAAAATAAATATTTTTGGCTTTCTGGGCGAAAACGGAAATTCCATTGCCATTGTTACGGCCCTGATTTTATTTATTATGTTGCTGATGTACCGATTTACGCAATACTCCCAAATTACGAAAGAGAAATTAATTGCGGTGACATTTTTTGCTTTTCTGACTATTTTCTTTTGGGCGATTTTTGAACAGTCTCCCAATAGTTTAACCATTTTCGCCAGTGATTACACGAATAGGGTTTTGGAAGGAAACTGGAGCATCACCTTTTTAGTGATTAATTCCTTGATTACGGTATTGCCGTTGGCCATTATCACTTGGGTTCTCTATTTATTATTCAAGCAAACTTTCAAAAATTATGCTGTTGCCAATGTGATTTTAAGTACCAGTTTCGTGATTATTTGGACAATTGCCCTTTGGATGTTGGCCAAGGATTATTATACGGCAGGTTATTTATCCTTGTCTGATGGAACATTGGAATTTTTGAAAATTGATAAAGTGAACACCCCATTAACGGAGGTTCCCGCTACCTGGTTTTCGACTTTAAACTCCTTATTTATCATCACTCTGGCACCCCTATTTTCCAAATGGTGGGAAAGCCAATACAATCCTTCCGCAAATTTAAAATTCGGAATCGGGATGTCCCTGCTGGCTTTAGGAATGGCTTGTGTCGCTTTTGGTGCGGATGGTATACTTCCGGGAGCTAAAACAGCATCTGTTAGCATGATTTGGCTTATTCTGGTCTATCTTTTCCATACGATGGCCGAATTGTGCGTTTCTCCGGTAGGATTGTCTTATGTGAGCAAATTAGTTCCCGCCAGAATGATTGCATTTATGTTTGGAGTTTGGTATCTTGCGGTCGCAATTGGAATGAAGGGAGCAGGGATGTTCGGAGAAAACATTGATAAAATTGCAAATGAACACGGATTGAGTTATTTCTTTTGGATGTTAACTCTGATTTCTATGGCAGTGGCGGTGTTTTCGATAATCATGTCGCCCGTCATCAAAAAATTAATGCACGGTGTTCGATAGTGGCACCATTTTTGAAAAATAAATTTAAAATTATATAAAATGAAATCTAAAGTTCTACTATTATTGTTCTTGGGAATGCTGCAGCTTCAGGCTCAAACTGCCAAAAAAACGAGTGCGGTCAAAAAGCCGATTCCAGCTAAAACAACAACGGAAACGTCAAAAGTCTCTGACGATAGCGAACAGTCTGAGGAATTGGTTTGGCAAACGGATATGAACGAAGCCATTGCGATGAGCAATAAAGCCAAAAAGCCCATGTTGTTATTTTTTACGGGTAGCGATTGGTGCGGCTGGTGTATCCGCTTGCAGAATGAAGTTTTGAAAACTCCTGAATTTGCTGCTTGGGCAAAGAAAAATGTGGTTTTAGTCGAGTTGGATTATCCAAGAAGAACTCCTCAAACTCCTGAAATTCAAAAACAAAATGCCGAATTGCAACAAGGATTTCAAATCCAAGGATTTCCGACCATCTATTTTGTAAATGCTGAAAACAAAGACGGAAAAGTCAATTTTGTTCCTATAGACAAAACAGGTTATGTAGCTGGTGGACCCGCAGCTTGGTTAGCCGTTGCCGATGGGATTTTAGCAAAAAAATAATCTCAATCTAACTTATAAAATCCCTTTTCTCCGGTTGCGTGAAAAGGGATTTTGTTTTTCAGGCAAGTGGCTTTCCATAGGCTAATATAGGTGCTGTAATTTGAACCATCGGCTACCACCATTTCAGGTTTTAGGATTTGAAACATCCGCTCCAAATTTATTTTTGGGGATTGGGTCAGCACCACAATATCAGGAGTACTGTTTTTTGGATACACACCCAAACCATCCAAAACTAAAATCTTCTTGTCCTGGAAGTAAAGGGTGTTTTGCAGCTTTTTTTTCGATTTCAAATGACTGAAATTGCCCATTAGGTAGGAGGTCAGGGTTTTATTTTCGGATGCGGTTCTTAAAAGGCTGTCATTGGCAAATAGGGTACTATTTTCTCCATTTCGTTCCGTGATCAGCGTGTTTTTTTTCGAGTGGAAAATGACGAATTCTTTTTGGCTTTGATTCGTCCAATGCGTTTCGAAATAGGTAATTTGTAAAATAATCACGGTCGTCAATGCCAATAGCAGCTTGTTGAAACTTGGCTTTTTGAACCAAAGAACCAAACTGATAATCAACAAATACATACTTACTAATATAGTCCAGTTGAACGGAATATCCCGAATGATAAATTGCTCTAATGAGGCAATGGCGTTGATGATTTTGTTCAAAATAAAAATGCTCCATTCTAATCCTTTGGCAAGAAACAACGGCACATAATCGAAGGTTGCCAATACCATGACCAAAACACCCAAGCCCATAATGAGGCTTAAAAACGGAATAATCACCAAATTGGTTACAAAAAACAAGCCCGGAAACTGGTGAAAATAATAAATGCTCAACGGAAAGGCGCCAATTTGCGCGGCGAAAGAAACGGTGAGAATCTCCCAAAAGTAATTCACTACTTTATTTTTTGGCACCCAAAGTTGGGCCAATAAAGGTTGTAACCAAAGGATAAAAAACAGGGCGACATAACTCAACTGAAACCCCACGTCAAACAAAAAAGAAGGTTGGAACAGCAAAATAAGCAATATCGAAACCAATAAAGTATGGTAAATATTGGTGCTTCTTCTCAAATACATGCCGATGGCCACAAACGAAAACATCGCCACGGAACGCACCACCGAAGGAGCCAATCCCGCAATCAACCCGAAGAGCGATAACGACAGTAGAATGATAACCAACTTAATGAAAGAACCTCGCCTGGTATTAGGAAAAGGCTTGAGGAGGAAAGTCACAAAAAGTAGTATAAACCCAATGTGCAATCCCGAAACCGACAAAATATGTACGGCACCGGCATATTGGTAATCCCGAATGATATCGGGTGAAATCTCCTGTTGCTGTCCCAGAATTAAAGCAATGGCAACGTTGAGTTCCGCTTTGTTGAAGTGGCTTTTTTCCAGGTTGCGAATTATTTTCGTGCGCAATTTGGACGTGTAGTACCAAGGGTCTTTGTCCGGTCGAGAACCCATTTGAATGTCAGCCGCATCGGCGTAGAGTTGGGCGTAGATTTGTTTGTTTTCGAGGTATTTGCCATAATCAAATTGGTTCGGATTTTTCGCTAGACTATTTTTATAAAGTGCGCCCTTGATGCGCAAATGAGTCCCTATTTCGAAAGGATGATTCAAGCTGTCTTTTCGGACATTCAGGAGAATTCTGCCCGAATGTTTCTTGGTGTCGATTTTGTTTACAATCGCAATATAGCGGTCGTTATAAGCGGAACTTCTGAGTTTTTCCCGAACAGTAACCGACACAAGATGCGGTTTTTCGAAAATCGTTGGGTCATTAACATAATTCGATTGCTGATAAGAATCGGTGTGGATAATTTGTGTGGTGGCGCCTATTCCCATCGCCAGAAAATAAGTGGCAAAACCAAAATAGAGCGGATTTATGGTGTTTTGTTTCGAAAGAAAATAAGCAATACTAAAGACGATTCCTGCGAGCAGCAGCAGGATAAATATACATTCGGGATTGGGGTTTAGATAATAAGCGCCAAGTATGCCCGCCACAAACCCAATCGTAATTCTCGCTAAAGGGAATGTTAATATGCTCATACTATTAAAAGTACAAATTTTTTAACACAAAATAACTTTTAGTTTTTACAATAGGATTCTATTGACCTGAGCAAATGATTTTTGGTAATATACCTCTTTTGTCGAAGATACAATTACACCGCTGGAAGTTGCAGAATGGATGAATTTTATCTCATCAGCAGTGACTTCAATCACCATTCCTACATGGTTGATTTGATTTCTGCCGTTGGTTCTGAAGAATATTAAATCCCCTTTTTTACTATTTTCCCGTTCAATGACAGTCCCTAATTTGGATTGTTCCAACGAACTGTGGGGAAGTTTTATATGGTACAAATCAAAGATGTTGTACATGAATCCGGAACAGTCAAATCCCTCGTCAGTAATACCGCCACTTTTATAATTGGCACCTATTTTATTTGACGCTGAATTAATTAATTGTTCCACCAGATAGCTCGAATCGGCTGCGTTTGCAGCATAATCCGATTCCTCAACTTCAATGATTTTACTCTTTTTGACAGTCTCCTTTTTCTTTTCGGATTTAGCATGCGTTTCCTTTTTTGCAATGCTTTTTTTTGCAACGGGAACAGTATATATTCCTTTAGCTTCGGCTTCTTTCTTGGAGGTTATAATTGCCGAAGTGGGTTTGCAGGCAGTGAAAAATAATACTAAAAAAAAGAGGGATGCTATTCGTTTCAAAAGAGTTTATTTTTGGCAAATTTAAACATTTTAAATCAAATAGATTATTTCAAATCGGCCACAATTAATTTTGCTGTTTTTTGGCTGGCGCCAATACCGCCTAATTTTTCTTCTAACACATCATATTTTCCCAAAAGAGTTTTGCGATAATCGTGTTCCATGATTTTTTTTAACTCTTCACTAATTCGTTTTTTAGTGCAGTTTTCTTGAATCAATTCAGTAACCACTTCCTCGTCCATAATGATGTTGACCAGCGAAATATATTTAAGGGTAATAATACGTTTTGCAATTTGGTACGAAGCCCAACTGCCTTTGTAACACACCACCTCCGGGACTTTAAACAGAGCCGTTTCGAGCGTTGCCGTGCCCGAAGTGACCAATGCTGCACTGGCAATGCGCAATAAATCATAGGTTTTATTCGAGATAAATTTGATGTTTTCATTGGTAATAAAATCTTCGTAAAAGGAATATTCTTGGCTGGGTGCCCCGGCAATCACAAATTGATAGTCCGGAAAATCATCGACCACGCTCAACATCACCGATAGCATTTTGGTAATTTCCTGTTTTCGGCTACCGGGCAAAATGGCAACAATGGGTTTTTCATTTAATTGATTTTCTTTTCTAAAAGCGGCATTATCCATTATAGGCTGGTTGTGAATGGCATCAATCAGCGGATGGCCTACAAACTCAACGGGAAATTGATGCTTTACTTCATAAAAATCTTTTTCGAAAGGGAGAATGACATACATTTTATCAACATCGCGCTTTATGTCCGTAATTCGGCTTTCTTTCCAAGCCCAAATCTGTGGGGAAATATAGTAGTGGGTTTTAAAACCGAGATTTTTTGCCCATTTTGCAATGCGCAAGTTGAATCCGGGATAATCAATGAAAATAATAACATCGGGCTTAAAAGTAGCAATGTCTTTTTTGCAAACTTTGATGTTATTCAGTATGGTTTTTAAATGGAAAATGACTTCAATAAATCCCATAAAAGCCAAATCGCGGTAATGTTTCACCAAGGTTCCGCCAACAGCCTGCATTAAGTCTCCTCCCCAAAATCGGATGTCCGCTGAAGGGTCTTCTTTGTATAATGCTCTCATCAAATTGGCACCGTGTAAATCTCCCGAAGCCTCTCCAGCAATAATATAATATTTCATTTTACTCTTTAATCAATTGTTTTAGAAATTAATTTATACAAATATGGTGATAATCGCAATACAAATAACGGCCAAAACTACCCCACGAGCCATCATTTCTTTATCTAATTTCAATAAAACGGCAAAAACCACGAGATCAAGAATGGCCCCTAGCGTTATTAATTTGCCCAATTTACCCTCTGATTTCATCGTGTGGATTCCGGTCATAAAATCAAAGCCGGTAAAGAAGGTGATGAAAAGATAACTACCCAAAATTGAGGCTATAATCCCAATTGTAAATCCTATTAACAAATCTATTTTAGTCATTCCATTTCCAGGTATTAAGTTGTTGTATGGCGTGGTGCGCAGTCAAGTCGAACTGCACCGGAACTACTGAAACATAGCCATTAGCCAATGCCCATTCATCGGTGTCTTCTCCTTTGTCCTGATTAACAAATTCCCCAGTTAGCCAATAATAATTCCTTCCTTGCGGAGTTTTACGCTTGTCGAATTTCTCCATCCAAATGGCTTTTGCCTGCCTACAAATTTTTATCCCTCGTATTTCTTTTTCTTTCAATTTTGGAAAATTCACATTTAAAACCACACTTTCGGGAAGACCATTTTCCAAAACTCCTAAGGTGATGGTTCGAATGAATGATTTTATAGGTTCAAAATCGGCATTCCAATCGTAATCCAATAAGGAGAATCCAATGGCGGGAATGCCTTCGATACCGGCTTCAACTGCAGCACTCATCGTCCCGGAATAAATGACATTTATCGAAGAATTAGATCCGTGATTAATCCCTGACACACACAAATCCGGTTTTCTTTTCAGGATTTCATTTACCGCTAGCTTGACCGAGTCCACCGGAGTTCCGGAACAGCTGTATTCTAGAATGGGGTCGCTATCTTTAGAAATCTTGTTGATATATAAGGTGTCGTTTATGGTAATGGAATGACCCGTGGCACTTTGGGCGCTATCCGGAGCCACCACTACCACTGTCCCTATTTCTGACATAACAGCGATTAATGCCCTGATTCCGGGAGCCAAAATCCCGTCGTCATTGGTTACTAGGATTAAAGGCTTGGTCTTTTTTTCTGGGGATCTTTTCAAAATCATTTTTTTAAATTTTCAAAAAAGTGGAAGCCATACAAAAGTCTTCCGTAAACAAAGAAAACAAATTAATTTAACTTGAATGATTAATGCCGAAACAAAAAAAACAATTTTATATCTTTAACAAAATTTTATGTGAGCCTTGTATTTGTTGGCATAGTTTTTACCGTAATTTAGTTTTTTAAATATTTATGAATACTATTATTAATTTTATGAAAAGAAATTATAAAATACTCCTTGTCATTCTATGTCTTTCGGTGACCCTATTTGCGTTTAAAATAGAGTCTAACCAAGATGCTGATCCAGGAAGGGATAAAATGCTTTTAGAGTTATTGACTTTTGTGATTGAGAAAGGGCATTACAGCCCTGCAATAATAGACGACACTTTCTCTAAAGGGATATATAAAGATTATATTCAGGCGTTGGATCCTTCTAAGCGATTTTTTCTCCAATCAGACATTGACGAATTTTCGAAATTTGAAACGGAATTGGACGACGAGTTGCTTAATAAGGACTTGACTTTTTTTGACCTTACTTACAACCGTTTGAAAAAGAGGATGGCAGAGAACCAAAAACTCTACAAAGAACTATTGGCTAGCCCTTTTGATTATGGGGTTGATGAGACTTTTAATACCGATTATGAAAAGGCGCCTTATGCCCAAAATGCAGAAGAGTTAAAAGAAAGATGGCGCAAACAAATAAAATTATCGGCTCTTTCCTCTTTGGTTGACCGCCTTAAAATTCAAGAAAATAAAGAGAAGGGAATCGTTGATAAAGAGGACACCAAGAAACCTTCGAATATTCTAAAACAAGGCGAATTTCAGAATGACCTAGAGAAAGAAAAAATTGATAAATCACTTGAAAGCGGCAAGCCAAAAACATTTGAAGAGTTAGAAAAAATTACCCGTGAAAGTGCTACAAAATCTTTGGATGAATATTTTGGTTTCATGAACGAATTAGATAGGGACGATTGGTTTTCAGTCTACATCAATTCCATTACCGCACGTTTTGATCCGCACACCAGCTATTTTGCACCCGATGAAAAAGAACGTTTTGACGTGAGCATAAGCGGAAAATTCGAGGGAATAGGGGCGCGTCTTCAAAAGAAAAATGATTTTACAGAAATTACCGAACTTATTTCGGGAGGCCCTGCTTGGAGAGGAAAACAACTAGAATCAGGTGATGTGCTGATGAAGGTAGCCCAAGGAAGTGCCGAACCAATTGATATTGTCGGAATGCGATTGGATGATGTTGTCAAAAAAATCAAAGGGCCAAAAGGTTCTGAAGTACGGCTTACCGTTAAGAAAGTCGATGGAACGATTAAAACTATTTCTATCATACGGGATATTGTCGAAATCGAAGAAACCTACGCAAAATCCAGCATTGTGGAAAGAAACGGATTGAAATATGGAGTGATTTATTTACCAAAATTCTATATTGATTTCGAAAACAAGGAGGGTAGAGATGCCGGTAAAGACATTGCCATTGAAGTGGAGGCATTAAAAAAAGTAGGGGTCGACGGAATAGCTTTGGATGTTCGTGATGATGGTGGTGGATCTTTGTCTACCGTTGTCGATATTGCTGGATTATTTATCGAGCAAGGACCCATAGTTCAAATTAAATCGGCGGGGAGAAAAAAAGAAGTCTTGTTTGACCGAGATAAGAAAATAGAATGGGATGGTCCCTTGGTCATTATGGTGAATAATTTCTCTGCATCGGCATCCGAGATTTTGGCTGCAGCCATTCAGGATTATAAAAGGGGAGTTATTATTGGCAGCAAACAAACCTATGGAAAAGGAACAGTCCAAAACGTGATTGATTTAAATCAATTTGTGCGCAGTAGCGACGTGGGAGATTTAGGGGCTTTAAAAACCACTACGCAAAAATTTTATAGAATAAATGGAGGTTCTACCCAATTAGAAGGTGTCAGTAGCGATGTAGTGATGCCAGACAAATACTCGTATTTAAAAATGGGAGAACGGGATGTAGACAATGCTATGCCTTGGGATAAAATTGATCCTGCCGAATATACTGTTTGGAACAAAAATGGCAATTTTGATAAAGCAATTTTGAACAGTAAAAAAAGAATTGCGCAGAATTCGCAATTTAAATTAATTGAAGAAAACGCAAAATGGATTGATGAGCGAAACCATGAAAACAGCTATAGTTTGAAATTGGATAGTTTCAAAAAAGAGCAGCAAAGAATTGAGGAAGCGAACAAAAAATTCAAATCAATTTCGGATTATGACTATCATTTAAAGTTTTCTTCATTGCCCCTAGAAGCGGAATTAATGAAAAAAGACGCCTCTCTTAAAGAGAAAAGAGACAGATGGCATGAAAGTTTGTCCAAGGACATTTACGTGGAAGAAGCTTTGAATGTGTTGGATGATTTGCAATCCAAACCTGTTGTGAAAAAAACCATTTCCGGCAAGATGACCAAAGGGAAATTGGTTAAATCATAGACTACCCAAATACAGTAAATTTTATCCTGAAACGCCCTAGCAATTCGAAAAAAATTTCTAAGGCGTTTTTTAATTGGTATTATTGTTTCATCCTGATCGCGCTCAATGTGACAAAAAAACATTGGACTGATATACAAGCAATTTGTATCATTGTGAAAACGAATAAATGTTTTTCGGTATATAAAAATATTGAAGGGAAAATCATAAAATCCCTGATGCACAAAGTTTTTACTTTTATCTTAAGTCAGAGTTCTTAAAAGAAAGAAGAAAACACTACCACTCATTCACTTTGTTGGCATCCATTTTTATAAAAATGAAGAGCAAAATGGTAAATCCCCAAAGGCCTGAACCACCATAGGAAAAGAAGGGTAAGGGTACGCCAATCGTTGGGAATATTCCCAATACCATGGCAATATTTACAAAGAAATGAATGAATAAAATTCCGGCCACACAGTAACCATATACCCTGCTAAATTTGGTTTTTTGTCTTTCGGCTAGGTAAATCAGCCTCAAAAATAACCCCGCAAACAAGCCAATTACAAAAAGGGAGCCTATAAAACCCCATTCTTCGCCTACTGTTGTAAAAATGTAATCAGTGTGTTGTTCGGGTACAAATCCACCCTTGGTTTGCGTTCCTTCAAGAAACCCCTTCCCAAACCAACCTCCGGACCCAATGGCTATTTCGGATTGATTGGTATTGTATCCAATGCCTTTCATGTCTACGGATTTGCCCAGCAATATGTTAAATCGATCCCTATGATGCTGTTTGAATACCTGGGTGAAAACATAATTCACGGATAGTACAAATCCAGAAATCAGGACAAAAAGAATACTGCTCAAAACCAGATTTCTTTCGGATAACCTTGATTTAAAATGAATAAATCCAATGGTGACAAGTGCCAGCAGAATTACATATTGGGGTTGTAATATAAGTGTTAACACAAATAAAAGGATAGTAATAAAACCTGTCCAAACATACCATGAAGGCAATCCCTCACGATAGAGAATAATAATAAAGATGCTATAAATCAAGGCGCTTCCCGGATCGGGTTGCGGTAATATTAAAATAACGGGTAAAAACACAATGAGTAACGCCTGTATTTGCCTGTTTATGTCCTTTAAATTGATTTGGGAATCACTTAGGTATTTGGCTAGAGCCAATGCCGTTGCGGCTTTCGCAAATTCTGACGGTTGCAGGGTAAAGCTTCCGATGGCATACCAGCAACGTTGTCCCGCTATGGTTTTACCGGCAACAAACAAACCTGCCAAGGATAGTAAGGAAACTCCAAAAAAGATGCTAGCATATTTTTCATAAAATTTCCCATCAACTGAAAGGACAATGAAAATCAAGGGAATGGTTAATGTGATAAATATAAGTTGTTTTTCATAAGTGCCTTCCAAAGAGGACAACGAAGAAGAATAGATATTCAACCAACCCATGAGCACTAATAACCCATAGATGATGATACAAATCCAGTCGAGATTGTTCGTTATGCTTTGATTTTTCATTTTAAATGAATCACTTATTAATTTTCTTTAGTAGAATCTGATTTTAGTATTGGAGTGGTTATATTCTTTTTTAGAATAGAATCTCTTTTTCTCATTTCAAGTTTAACAGCTTCGGATTGTCCACCTAATTTGGCATATCGATCTTGCAAGCTTCTTTCTAATATTCTTTTTTCCAAGTCGGTTCTCGTTATTTTATGTCTGAGGTATTTTTCGATCATCAAACTGGCTATTGGTCCTGCAATTGTTGCGCCATACCCCCCGTTTTCCACCAAAATGGCTATGGCTATTTTGGGATTATCTTTTGGTGCAAAAGCCACAAAAATAGAGTGGTCTTCCAGTTTTGTTCTTACGCCACCAATCTTCGCAAAATTCTCAGCAGTTCCCGTCTTACCACAAATATCAATGCCTTCCACATTCAAACCATGTGCGGTACCTAGATTATAAACATCGAACAAGCCACTGATCATGGGCTTAAAATATTTCTTGTCTATTGAGGTTATATGTTTTGTTGTAAATTTAGCGTCAATTTTTTCGCCTTTTATTCTCTTGATGATGTGGGGAGTATAATAATACCCCTCATTTGCCACGGCTGACATCATGTTGGCGAGCTGAATAGGAGTCATCAATACCTCGCCTTGACCAATAGCATTGGATACAATGGTTTTACTATCCCATCGCCAATCGGGATACATTTTTTTATAGGTTTTTGAATCTGGTACTTTGCCTTTTCTACCCGTTGGTAAATCATATCCCATAAACTGTCCAAGTCCAAAACTTTTTACATGTTTACTCCAAACATCAACAGCATATGGAGCACTCACATATTTATTTATAGTTCGCATGTAAGCATTACCAAAATAGGTGTTGCAAGAGTTGTAGATCCCATTATGCAGTTGATGTGGCCCAAAACCATGACATTTCATGAAGCGCCCTCTGGCGTAACTAAAGCCATGATGACACATAAAAGTAGTTTGTTCATTTATTACTTTTTCCTGTAAACCAACAAGTCCTGTTAAAATTTTAAAAGGGGAGCCTGGAGGGTATTCTGCTAGAAGTCCCCGGTCATAAAGAGGTTTTGCTATTGAATCATGATACAGTAAAGTGTAGTTTTTAGATCGTTGGCGCCCTACCAATATGGAAGGATCGTAAGATGGCGCTGTAACCAATGCCAATATCTCACCAGTCTTAGGTTCGATAGCTACAATTCCACCCCTCTTATTAATCATTAATTCTTCGCCATATTTTTGAAGTTCAAGGTCTATGGTAAGATTAATGTCTTTGCCCTGAACTGCAACGGTGTCATATTTTCCCTCCTTAAAGGAGCCGATTTCTCGATTGTATTTGTCTTTTTGGTAATATTTCACCCCTTTTATCCCACGAAGAATCTCTTCGTAACTTTCTTCAACACCTTGTCTTCCTATTAAATCCCCGCTATTATAATATGGATTTTTGGCAATCAATTTGTCGTTAACCTGAGTGATGAAACCAAAAACATTGGCTCCAAAATTCACTTGATAATCCCGAAGAGAACGTTTTTGAATATAAAAACCTTCGTATTTTCGTATCTTTTCCTGAAATGCAGCAAACTCTTTTTTATTCAGCTGGGCTAAAAAAACCGATGGCAGACGAGGACTATATACTTTAGCTTTGGCAATTTTTTTAATAAAATCTTCTTTTGTGACGTCCAATAATTCACAAAACTCCAAGGTATCTAAGTTTTTTATTTCTCGTGGTATGACCATGATATCATAAGAAGGCTGGTTGGCAACCAATAACTTTCCTTTTCTATCATAAATATAGCCCCTTTCAGGATAATCATATTTTATTTTAATAGCATTATTGTCAGACTTTAACTTAAAAGAATCATTAATGACTTGCAAGTAAAATAATCGTATTACAAGTAATGCAGTTGCAATAATAATTAAGGAAGGAAGCAAGACTTTTCTCATCTTCTATTGGGCTTTGTAAGATATATGATTATGATGCAGATGAGAATTGTAAAAATAGTGCTCAATAGGGTTCGAAGTAGGACATCCCAGAAGAAACTGATTCGGAAGGCTTCCAACAAGAATAATGTTGTATGATGAATGATGACCGAGAGCAATATAAAAGAAAATCTTTCGGGGGTTAAATCATCATTTAATTTTACGGTTTGGTACTCATAGCTTAAACCAAAGGAAAATCGGAATAGATAAGGTCTGTAATAAGCCAAAATCAGACAAGCAGCCGCATGAATCCCACCAGAGTTACTGAACATATCCAGAATAAGTCCGAGAAAAAAACTAGCAAAAAGGAGTCCGTATTTATTCCCATTTACGGGGTATAATATGATAAAAAGGATATACGGGAATGGACTGATATAGCCCAAAAAATTCATATTATTGAAAATAATGATCTGTACCGTCAACAACAGTATAAAACGAAAAATATTGACGAACAAGGCACTATTCATTTTTTTCTCCCTTTTCTAGGTTAATAATTTCTTCGCGATCTTTGCTTTTTATGATATACACGTGACCCAGATTGGTCATGTCATTAAAAAGTTTAATATCCAAAGTGTAATAATTGGTTTGATTGTCAATATAAATCTTGTCAACAGTTCCGATATTGAGATTTTCTGGAAATATAACCGATTGCCCACCAGTTACGATAGTGTCTCCTTTTCGAATGGCCGCTAATCTCGGAATGTCAATTAACTGCACAAAGCCAGTGCTTTTACCGTTCCAAACCAACGAACCAAAATGGTTTGATTTTTTGATTTTTGCGTTTATTTGGGATTTTATATTCAATAAACTTAGTACCGTGGCGTATCTTGGGGAGGTATTGTCTATAATCCCTACAATTCCTAAACTATTGATTACCCCCATATCCGATTTTACGCCTTGCAGGCTTCCAGAATTTAGGGTTAAATAATTTTCATGTGAATTATAGGAGTTGTGAATTACTTTTGAAACGATAATGTCCGTAGGATGCAATCCTTTTATACTATCCAATTTTGGGGCTGAGGCGGTGTCTTTGGCGTTAAAAAGAATACTTCTTAATCTTGCGTTTTCTTCTGCAAGCGCATCGTTTTGCGTCCTTAAATTTAAATATTCACTGATATTATTGATTTTTTCATAAACTCCGCCACTCAAAAAATTGGCAGAACTTATGATTTTGCTTCTGTGATACGAATGGGACTGAATAGTAAGGGATAATGAAATACCCAAAAGCAGCAAAAACAGTAATCGATTACTGTTTTTTAAAATAAAATTAAATATTTGCTGCATTGTATAAAATTAAAACTTTAAAATTTTAAATTTAAAACCCAAATTTACGTATCAAAAAGAAACTAAATTAGAATTTGAAATTTAGTCTTTGTTATTTTATAAGGATACTTTTAAACTTCAGGATGTTTTTAAGCGCCATTCCAGTTCCACGTACTACGGCTCTTAAAGGGTCTTCGGCGATGTAAACTGGCAAATCTGTTTTTTGTGAAATTCTTTTATCAAGACCTCTCAACATCGACCCACCTCCTGCAAGATAAATACCCGTATTATAGATATCTGCGGCTAATTCTGGAGGAGTTTGAGATAGGGTTTCCATTACGGCATCTTCAATACGTTGTATTGATTTGTCCAAAGCTTTGGCGATTTCTCGATAGGAAACGGCTACTTGTTTGGGCTTTCCGGTAAGTAAATCTCTACCTTGAACTGACATTTCTTCTGGAGGTGTTTCTAAATCTTCCACAGCGGCTCCAACTTGAATTTTTATTTTTTCTGCAGTACTTTCCCCAACAAAAAGATTGTGTTGTGTTCGCATGTAATACACGATATCATTGGTAAAAACGTCACCGGCAATTTTTACCGATTTGTCACATACAATTCCGCCCAAAGCGATTACGGCGATTTCTGTTGTCCCACCACCTATATCAACAATCATGTTTCCTTTGGGTTGCATAATATCGATACCAATACCTATAGCTGCGGCCATTGGTTCATGTATCAAATAAACTTCCTTGCCATTTACCCTTTCACAAGATTCTTTCACCGCTCTCATTTCCACTTCAGTTATGCCAGAAGGAATACAAACCACCATTCTTAATGCTGGAGTAAACATTCTTTTTTTCAAAGCAGGAATACTTTTTATAAGCATGCTAATCATTTTTTCGGAAGCATCAAAATCAGCAATTACCCCATCTTTCAAGGGTCTAATCGTTTTAATGTTTTCGTGGGTTTTACCTTGCATCATGTTAGCTTCTTTACCAACAGCAATGATTTTTCCAGAAACTCTATCACGGGCAACTATGGATGGACTGTCTATAACTACTTTATCATTGTGTATGATTAAAGTATTTGCGGTACCAAGATCTATCGCGATATCCTCGGTCATGAAATCAAAAAATCCCATACGTTTTTTGGGTTTAAAAAGTTATAAATTTTTAACGTACAAAGCTAAACAAATTAATGTTTGAAATGACGTGTTCCTGTAAATACCATTGCAACTTTATTTTCATTGCAATAATTGATACTCAATTCGTCTTTTATAGATCCTCCAGGTTGAATTACTGCAGTTATTCCGGCCTCTTTTGCGATTTGAACACAATCCGGAAAAGGGAAAAAAGCGTCACTCGCCATGGAAGCCCCTTTTAGGCTAAATCCAAAAACTTTTGCTTTTTCAATAGCTTGTAACAAGGCGTCAACTCTTGATGTTTGACCTGTTCCAGACGAAATCAAAGTTCCGTTTTTGGCAAAAACTATCGTATTGGATTTAGTATTTTTGCACACTTTTGAAGCAAATATCAAATCTTTAATTTCTTGTTCGCTAGGCGCCGTTACCGTAACGGTTCTTAGGTCTTCTTTTGCGTCGGTGATGTTGTTTCTTTCTTGAACCAAAATTCCGTTAAGACAAGTTCTCACTTGTTTTTGTGGCAATTCTACTTCGTTTTGAACCAAGATTATTCGGTTTTTCTTTTCTTGTAAAATGGCAATTGCTGCTTCGTCATAACTTGGAGCGATGACCACTTCGCAGAATAATTTATTGATTTCAGTGGCAGTTTCGACATCTATTTTTGTGTTGGAAATCAAAACTCCGCCAAATGCAGAAGTGGGATCACAAGCCAAAGCTACATCATAAGCTTCACTAATAGTCTCTCTTGTCGCTAAACCACAGGCATTATTGTGTTTTAATATAGCAAATGTTGGCCCATCATTTTTGAATTCATGTATTAGATTGACTGCTGCATCTACATCTAATAAATTGTTATAAGACAATTCTTTTCCGTGCAGTTTTTTGAACATAGCATCAAAATCGCCAAAGAAAAATCCTTTTTGATGAGGATTTTCACCGTATCTTAAAATTTGACCATTTGCAATGCTTGTTTTATATACAGTTTCATCCGTATTAAAATAATTGAAAATTGCTGTGTCGTAATGAGATGAAACGTGAAATGCCTTTGTGGCAAATAATTTTCTGTTTTCTAATGTTGTCGCTCCGTTTTGATTGGTAATCAAATCCAAAATCAAACTATATTCGGCAACCGATGGAACGATTACCGTGTCTTTGAAGTTTTTTGCGGCAGCGCGAATTAGTGAAATGCCGCCAATATCTATTTTTTCTATGATGTCTTCTTCACTTGCTCCCGAAGCTACCGTTTTTTCAAAGGGATACAAATCCACAATCACCAAATCGATTTGAGGAATGTCGTATTCCTGCATTTGCTGGACGTCTGTTTCATTATCCTGACGATTTAGAATTCCACCAAAAACTTTCGGGTGTAATGTTTTTACTCTTCCGCCAAGGATTGATGGATAGGAGGTAACATCTTCAACCGGAACAACAGGAATGCCTATATTTTTGATGAATTCTTCTGTGCCTCCTGTGGAGAAAAAAATAACATTTTGCTCGTGTAATTTTTTTATTATTGGTTCCAAACCCTCTTTTGAAAAGACTGAAATTAAAGCAGATTTAATCGTTTTCGTAGTATTCATTATTTATTTAGAATTTTATGGTGCAAAAGTAGTTTTTTTGGATAAAAATGCAATGGTATTGTTTAACAATATTTCAAACATGAGAACAAATTTTCAAGTGTAATTTCATTAGGTTCTTGAAAAATAATTTCTGAATTTTACCATAAAACAAATTATGGATTTATGTTAATTTATTTTCGATTGTTGAATGAGAGTTTTCGCTTTGCCATGAATGCCCTGCGAAACAATAAATTGCGTACTCTACTATCGTTGCTTGGCGTAACTATTGGGATATTTTCAATTATTGCTGTGCTGGCCGCTGTGGATTCCTTGAACAGAAAAATCACTAAAGATTTGAGTAGTTTTGATAAAAATACTATTTACTTGATGAAAATGTCCTTCGGACCCTCAACTATTCCACAATGGAAAAGGGAGCAGTTTCCTAATGTAAAATATGATGAATATATTTATTTGAAAGGAGCCATGACCCATACGGCACAATTGGGTTATCAAATATTCACTAAAAACGAATCTATTAAATTTGAGTCCAAAATTGCCAGTGATGTTACTATTATTCCCGTTTCGCATGAGTTTATCGATATTCAAGGACTTGAATTTGAAAAGGGTAGGTTTTACACCGACTCTGAGGCCAATTCCGCGTCCAGAGTCATTGTAATAGGTTATGAAATTGCAAAATCATTATTTGATGAGGCAAACCCCATCGGTAAAAAAGTCCGTTTGTATGGGCAGCGATTTACGATAATTGGGGTTTTAAAAAAACAAGGGGCTGCATTGCTTGAAAACAATCGTGATGTTTCAGCTTTTATACCCGTTAATTTTGTCAGGCAATTGTATGGCGACAATAATAAAACATCGATAAACGTAATTATTTTTAAACCTCAAAAAGGGGTAGATATGGAAGCTTATAAAGCTGAAATTAGCCAAAAATTAAGAAACTTTCGTGGGTTGAAATCGGGAACAATCGATAATTTTTTTATTAATGTTTTCTCTGGGTTTACGGATTTGATAGACGGAATCATTTCCCAAATGAATGTCGTGGGTTGGATCATTAGCGGATTTTCACTTCTTGTAGGTGGTTTTGGAATTGCCAATATTATGTTCGTTTCTGTAAAAGAACGCACCAATCTCATCGGAATCCAAAAATCATTGGGAGCCAAAAACAAATTTATACTATTTCAGTTTTTATTCGAAGCCATTATTCTTTCCGTAATAGGAGGAATCATTGGTTTGTTGTTGGTTTGGGCTATTGCCTTGGTTTTGACTAAGGTGTTGGAATTTGAGTTTGTTCTAAGTATGGCAAATATTTTTTTAGGAACTGGACTAGCTGCGGTAATCGGATTGATATCGGGAATTCTCCCTGCAATTACGGCCTCTAAACTAGATCCCGTGGAAGCAATACGAACGGGAATGTAATTGAGAAAAAACATTTTTTGGTTATTATAACTGGTCGGTTGAGTTGTTGGACAACATTTCTTATCGACGGTTTGGTATGATTAAATAATAAATAAAAAAACTTATCACCATTAGAAATTATAAAATAAGAAACTTTATTAGTTTTTAGGATGGTGTCTTTTGAAAAAACTGATAATATTTTTTGAAAATTATTTTTTATTTATAAAAGTTCACATAGAATTTTAACAATTTGTTTTTCCCTAAATCTTTTGGAAATTATGCTATAAAACAAAGGTTCGTGGATTACGAACCTTTGTTTAAAAATTATTTTTTTGATTTTTCATCATTCATCTTTTTCTCTAATAATAAGCAGTGGGCTGCACAAGCGTGGAGTTTATAATTTTTATGTAAGGTACCCATACTATGCCCTTTCGGATCTAGTATTTCGCACATTTCTCCTTCAGTTTTTCCTACATTAACTACATTTTCACCTTTTATGTTATAGTACGAACCATTTTTTTTAGCCATACCCAACTTGTTTCCCTTAGAATCAATAACATTCCCATTTCCATCAATAAAGTAAACGGTCTTGCCTTTGCTGTCTTTCACGATATTTTCTTTGGTAATAAATCCTAATTTGTTACCCTCATAATCATAAACTCCACCCTTTTTATTGATACTGATTTTTTCATTTTGATTAGAGGTCGATTTGGTTTGTGCATTGGCACTTAACGAGATTGCCATTATAAACAATGTTAGTAATGGAACCACTTTTTCCGAAATTAATCTTTGAATTCTCATAATAACTTACATTTAATTATTCATCAGTTCCGCTGTTGATCGGTCTTCAGTCTCGCTGTTGCCCGATTGATATTTTCTAAAGTTTCAAATTTCTCCATCTAAAAATATTTACAATCACTGAAACATGGTAAAAACAGATTCCATATAGTTTCAATTATTAAACTAAACTTCATAAGAATCTGACTTATAACTATATAAAGTTAATTAAAATATTTTTTAGTGTTAAAATAATCGGATAATATTTTTTAAAAAATCAAATAAAAAATTCTCTTTGTAGGAAATGAAAAAACAGATATTAAATTTCAGTTATAAATGAAAAATCCCGATTGCTCGGGATTTTTTGATTTATCTAATAGTATTATTTTGTATCAAATCGAGGTACAAGTTAATCTTGTCTTTCAATTCTTTTCGTGGTGTGATGAAATCCAAAAAACCATGTTCAAGTACAAATTCGGCAGTTTGAAAACCTTCCGGTAAATCTTTTCCGGTGGTGTCTTTTACCACTCGCGGACCTGCAAAACCAATTAATGCACCAGGCTCAGAAATATTTACATCACCAAGCATCGCATAAGAAGCTGTTGTTCCTCCGGTTGTTGGGTCAGTGCACAAAGAAATATAGGGTATTTTTGCTTCGGCCAATTGCGCCAGTTTTACCGATGTTTTTGCCAATTGCATCAACGAATAAGCCGCTTCCATCATTCTGGCTCCACCAGATTTTGAAATCATTACAAAGGGAATGTTGTTTTTGATGGAATGGTTAATTCCGCGCGCTATTTTTTCACCCACTACAGCACCCATCGAACCGCCAATAAAGGCAAAGTCCATACAGCAAACTACCAAATCTTTCCCTTTTGATTTCCCAACACCAGTGCGAACCGCATCTTTCAATTTGGTTTTAGCCATGACATCCTTTAAGCGGTCGGAATATTTTTTGGTATCAACAAAATGCAAGGGGTCTTTTGATGTCATATTGGCATCTAATTCCACAAATTCATTGTTGTCAAACAAAATTTCAAAATATTCGGCACTGCCAATTCTAACATGAAAATCATCTTCTGGGCTAACCCAGAGATTACGGGCTAATTCTTCGGCATCAATAATTTTTCCAGTAGGGGATTTGTACCAAAGCCCTTTTGGAACGTCCATTTTATCCTCGGTCGCCGTTGTAATTCCTTTTTCTGTTCTTTTAAACCAAGCCATATTTTTAATTGGATAATGGATAGTTGACAATTATCAATTGTTAATTATAAGGTGTTTATATTATTCAAGTCAGCAAAAGCTTGTTCTAGTCTGGCATTGAAAGTGCTTTCGCCTTCACGCAACCATCTTCTTGGGTCGTAATATTTTTTGTTTGGAGCATCGTCACCAGTTGGGTTTCCAATTTGAGTTTTTAGATACTCAATGTTGTTTACCATAAAGTCACGAATACCTTCTGTAAATGCAAATTGTAAATCAGTGTCAATGTTCATTTTTACAACACCATAGCTAATGCCTTCTCTGATTTCTTCAAGTGTAGAACCAGAACCTCCGTGAAAAACGAAATCAACAGGATTGTGTCCGGTATTGAATTTTTGTTGAACGTAATCTTGAGAATTTTTCAAGATTTTTGGAGTCAGTTTTACATTTCCTGGTTTGTAAACCCCGTGAACATTCCCAAAAGAAGCCGCGATTGTAAATCTAGGACTTACTTTTAATAATTCTTCGTAAGCATAAGATACTTCAGAAGGTTGAGTATATAATTTTGAGCTATCTACGTCTGAATTGTCAACGCCATCTTCTTCTCCACCCGTTATGCCAAGCTCGATTTCTAATGTCATTCCCATTTTGCTCATTCTAGCCAAATAAGCCTTACAGATTTCTATGTTTTCTTCGATAGGCTCTTCTGATAAATCAATCATATGAGAACTATATAACGGTTTTCCAGTTGCTGCAAAATGTTTTTCAGAAGCATCCAATAAACCATCTATCCAAGGCAATAATTTTTTCGCACAGTGATCGGTGTGTAAAATTACAGTTGCGCCATAGGCTTCAGCCAAGGTATGGATATGCAAAGCACCTGCTATTCCTCCTGCGATTGCCGCTTTTTCACCTGCATTAGAAAGTCCTTTTCCAGCATTAAACTGTGCGCCTCCATTAGAAAATTGAATAATAACAGGAGCGTTCAATTTAGCTGCAGTTTCAAGAACACCATTTATGGTGCTTGAACCGATTACATTTACAGCAGGAAGGGCAAAACCCTTTTCTTTTGCGTATTTGAAAATTTCTTGTACTTGGTCTCCTGTAGCTACTCCCGATTTGATATTATGAGCCATAATAATTTTTTTTAGTTTTTTTGTGCAAAAATAGGAATTAATTGCGAATTAGAAAGGATAATTTATTCCGAAATTTAAAACCGAATGAGCAAAATTATAGTCTTTAAACCATCGTCTACCAATTTCACTCGCTGGATTATAGGTCTTAAATCCAAAATCAAATCGAACAACAAAGAAGCTTAAATCATACCGCAATCCGAATCCTGAACCCAATGCTATTTCTTTTATGTCTTTCAGATTTTTAAAAGTTGATTTTTCGTCAACCACATTATCTAGGACATTCCATATATTGCCGGCATCTGCAAATAGCGCCCCTTTTAGAGGGCCCAGTATTTTAAATCTAAATTCTCCGCTGCAAGCAATTTTCATATTGGCTTCATTGAAATCATTTACCGCACCACTGCTTCCCGGACCCAAACTATAGGGTTGCCAAGCTCTATTATCGTTTGAACCTCCAGAAAAATAACTCCTTGAAAAAGGAATGTTGTTTGAATTTCCAAAAGGTATCGCAATTCCAAAAAAGGTTCTAACGGCAAACACTTTTTCCTTGGATAGATCCCAGTGTTTGATATAATCAAATTCTGTTTTTATATATTCCGAATATTCTAAATTGAAAATTTCATATTTTCCATCTTGTTTTTTCTTCATATTTGACGTATTTGCAATCAAGGACAAAAGCGAGCCTGCTGATTCTATTTTTGTTTTAAAAAGATAAAATGCATTGTCTTGAAAATCGGTTTTGGTGGTTTTTGTGAAGGTATAACTGGTGGCGAGAATAAAATCATTTTCTGTAAGTCGGACTCTTCGTTCTTCATTGCTTTTTATGGTTTCATAGTTTTTATCCGCGGGTGTTAGGCTCGTATTTCCTGATAATACAGCATTGGTAAATCCAGCAGTTCCTTCCTCAATTTTCAAATTCCCATTTGTGTCAAAATACGAGGTGTTTAAATTGTAGACTTTCCCAATTTCATTCAAGGCATTATAGGAAGTGCCATAAACATTAAAATAATTTTTAGGATTAAGGTTCCGTACAAATTGAGCGTTAAAAAGATCAAGATGAGCTGTGTTATTTTTTTTAGGGGTCCAAATATAAGACAAAGAGCCGGTAAAGTTTTCTTTATCCAAACCAACATTTTTTTGGGTTGATAATCCCGCGGCGATTAGAGTTGAAGGAATCATACTTTTGGGAATGATTCTTTCCGTGGGGAAAGGCATAAAAATCCTAGGAAAATTTACTTTCAAATCAATTCCATATTCTGAGACATTAAAGAAATTATTTTTTGGATTTGCCAAATCTTTGGAGGAACCAATAGTTCCGCGTGCTGCAATTTCCAATGTTTCGGCGCCATTAAAAATATTTCTCATAGACAGTGAGGTTGACCCTCCAATACCAATGTCTTGAATGTTCGAATGGGTCAAATCGAATGAGCTTCCAAAACTAAATTTTTTGCGAGGGGTCAGATATATTTTTGCAATCAAAGAATGTGCAGTCGTATCTCTTTTATCCATCTCATATTGAATGGCTGGATAATTGAAAATTTTAAGGTTGTTTAAATATCGAGAGCTTAAAACAGTTTTGTTGTCGGCAAATAAACCTCCTTTTGTAATAAAAACAGCGTCGGTTATAGCGCGTGGTTTGTACTTCAATTTGTTGTTGCTGTACAAATGAAAGTTGTTGTAGAGAGTGCTATCGGAGATTGTGTTGGTATTGGTGGGCGAGTAATCGGTGTAAATATGCACATCGCTTATCTTGTATATTTTGAAAGGTTCGGTTTTAGTGGAATCGTTTTCTTGATAGGAATAATCGTTTATCATCAAATTCACGCTCGCCTTATTCTCTTTGCTAATGGTATCGATGTCAAAAGTCACATTATTAGGCTGAAAATGATACACACCATTGTTTCTAAAATAGTCTGAAATCCTATTTTTTTCCGTATCAAAATAGGTGGTATTGTATTGTTTGCCAGATTTTAGAAGACAGTTTGATTTTGTTGCCTGAAACATCGAGTCTAAAACCGGCGTCTGGATGGTTGTTTTCAAAGAATCTAAAAAATAGGGCTTTCCCGTAGTTACGGTATATTTTATTTTAGCTTTTTTAGCTTTTAAAGTGTCTGATTTATAAGATGCTTTTACATTAAAAAAGCCATCGTTAAAATAATAGTATTTCAGTCTAAGTATTGATTTATTTGTTTTTGCGGTATCAATGATAACTGGTGGTTCACCAGTTTTTTTCAAGAAATCATGAATGCCGTGATACCAAAAAGATTTCCCAAGTCGATCCACTTGTTTTGCGGAAAGCCATTTTGATTTTCGTTTGTATTTTCTGGGATTATTGGCAAACTTGGCTTGGTAAGTAGAGTCTGGATTTGGATTGGCAAGGTTAAATAAATTCAACCGCAAATGATTGCCAAGTATGCTGCTATTTGGTTTTTGATAGAGTTGATTAACGACATTTTCATCTTTACTGGCTTTGCCATTTATCAAAATTTTATTTTTAGTCAGGAGGTATTTGCCGTTTGGAACTCGTTTCACGGTATTACATGCCGCGATTATAGTTGCAATTAGAATAAATGCTGCTATTTTTGTGCTAATCTTTTTCAAGTGTTCGAAAATATTTAATTCAAAAGTACATTATTTTATGCTTAGTAAAAACCAAATAAAACTTATAACGAGTTTACAGCAAAAAAAACAGCGATTTGTCAATCAATTGTTTTTTGCCGAAGGCATAAAGGTAATTCAAGAATTGGTAGAATCAAATTTTGAATTGGTTCATTTGTATACCACCCAAAACGATTTTGAGGAAGTTTCGCAGGACAAAAAAACAATAATTTCAGCAAATGAATTAAAAAAAATTAGCGCTTTAGCAACGCAAAATTCTTGTTTGGGAGTTTTTAGAATTCAAGCCGATAAAAAAATAATCGAATCGGGATTAATTCTCGCTCTTGATTCCATCCGTGATCCAGGAAATTTAGGAACCATTTTGCGATTGTGCGACTGGTTTGGGATTGATCAAATAGTATGCTCCAAGGATGCTGTCGATATTTACAATCCAAAGGTAGTTCAGGCCACAATGGGTTCCATTGCCAGGGTGAATGTAAATTATATTGATTTGGAAAATTTTATTGGCCAAACTCAATTACCCGTTTTTGGCACTTTTATGCAGGGGAATATTATTTATAAAACGGATTTGCCTCAAGAAGGCATTATTGTTATGGGCAATGAAGCTAACGGAATTTCTCCAGAACTTGAAAAATTAATCAAAAATAGGTTGACCATTCCTCGATTCGGTTCCCTTCAAAAAACGGAAAGTTTAAATGTTGCTACCGCCACCGCAATTGTTCTTAGTGAGTTCCGAAGAAGTTAGTGTCAGGGTGGGTGTTCCGATTTTCTAAGCTGAGACAAAACGGAACATTGTTTTTTAGTGAAAAGTAAAATTGATGAAAACAGCTCTAGTTTTCATTGATTCTATATTCCCTGTCCAAGGACTTAAGTCATCATAATCGCGAATTAATTCGTCGTTAAGCCCGAAAACGCCCCTGATGGAAGGCGAGAAAATAAAATATTCCGAAAAGAAATCGATGCCAAGACCCAACTCATAATTTTGAGTCCAGGGCTTTACCCTAAAGCGTTGTTGTAGATTGTCGTCTTTTGATTTTGAATTACTCGATAAATTTAGAGTAGTCGATACACCACCTAAAATATAGGGCCGAACATTTCCCGTTCTAAGGGCCAAAAATTTCAGTAATAAAGGGAAATGGAGATAGGTGCTGTTTACTTCCCTTAGTTTGTCTGAAGATGTTGGTGTTGTTGCTGAAAAATAACTTTCAGGATATTGCAAATCCCTTTTTGTGTAGTAAAGTCCGGGTTCAAATCGCAAACTCACGTATTCTTGAAGCTTTAAATCGGCTACAAGTCCTACATTGAATCCAGTGCTTTTTTTTATGAGAATATCTTCACCAACTGTTTTGTAATCCATTTTGAAATCATAGGAATTAAATCCCAAGTAAAACCCAAAATAAACCCTTTGTTTTTGAAAATTTTCTAGATTGATAATAGGGTCCTTGCTAAACATGCTTTTGGCAAACTGAGCGTGTATTTTTATAGTTAGGGTTAATATAAGAAAGACAACTATTTTTTTCATAGGTAAGCGAACTATTTTCAATACTATTTTTTGGTCGCCGAATAAATAGTGGCAACCCCGAATGTTTGCGGCATAGCCTTAACCTCTATAAACCCAATTTTTCTCAAAATATTGTTCAAAGCTTCGCCATAAGGAAAAGCGGCTGCTGATTCTGAAAGATAGCCATAGGCAACGTTGTCCTTAGAGAATAATTTTCCTATAATAGGCAGTATGTTTTTGCTGTAAAAAGTATAGCCCTGCTTGTAGGGGTTTTTGTCTGGCACCGAGGTTTCAAGGATGACAAATACCCCGTTTGGTTTTAATACCCTTAAAATTTCAGCCAATCCTTTTTCTAGATTTTCGAAATTTCTAACGCCAAATGCCACCGTAATTGCGTCGAAATAACTGTCCTCAAACGGCATTTCTTCTGAATCAGCCAAAACCATTTCTATGGTGTTGGACAAGTTTTTGTATTGAATTTTTTTTCTTCCCACTTCAAGCATTCCTGCCGAAATGTCTAAGCCAATTATTTTAGGGGCCTTAGTTTGTGCCATCAAAATGGCCAAGTCGCCCGTTCCTGTGGCGATGTCCAGAATGGTTTTGGGGTTTGATCGGGTGACAATTTGCAACACTTTTTTCCGCCATTTCACATCTATTCCAAAGGAAATGACCCGGTTAAGACGGTCATAATTTTCGGAGATGGTATCAAACATTTGTGCTATTTGTTCTTTCTTGCTTAAGGTTGAATTTTTGTAAGGCGTTATGTTTTCCGACATTTTTCTGAAATTTAAGGCAAAGGTAGCCCAGATTTTTGGATATTGACTTTATTTTTTCCGTACAAATGTTTGAAAAGTATAATCAAAAAGATGTCTTTCGTCTTTTTGATGAAACGTCTCGGAAGTTAACTCCCAAATTTCAGGATCTATTTCTGGGAAATAGACATCTGCAT
The DNA here is from genome assembly GCA_945872245.1 of Flavobacterium psychrophilum. Lineage (GTDB taxonomy): Bacteria > Bacteroidota > Bacteroidia > Flavobacteriales > Flavobacteriaceae > Flavobacterium > Flavobacterium psychrophilum_T. The sequence continues at coordinate 46,107 of CAMBZB010000003.1, read as the reverse complement.
CAAAAGAATGATGCACCCGTGTGATGTCAAGCTGGTCAGCAAAAGAAATAGATTGTTGGTAAATTTCGCCACCCCCTATAATGTACAGATTTTCATTAACTGGACAAACGGAGAGGGCTTTTTCTATGTTTTGAACCACAATACATCCTTCGTGCTCGAAATCATTTTGTCGTGTAATAATTACGTGAGTCCTATTAGGCAAAGGTTTTGGGAAGCTTTCAAAGGTTTTTCTTCCCATGATGATATGGTGACCTGAGGTAATTTCCTTGAAACGCTTGAAATCATTGGGTAAATGCCAGAGTAAATCATTGTTTTTTCCTAGCGCATTATTTTCGGCTACAGCCGCGATCATAATAACCATATTCTATTGGGGATTGGATGGGGTTTCGTTATTTGTCTTCGTTTGCAATTGGTCTATTTTTTTCTGTTGTAAAGCCATTAGTCTCTCTATTTGCTCCCTTTCCCAATCTTTATTCATAAAGCGGTCAGTAATGTACACTTTTATGAAATGGAGGATAAACAGGAACAACCAGAGTGTGATTCCCCATTTAGCCCAATTTGAAGTAAAGCCAAAAACCAAAAAATAGTTGGCAATGAATAAAAAGATACTTCCCAACAAGAACAATACAAAATGAAAATAGAGTCTTTTTTTTTGGTTTATTCTTTTTCTGGCATATTCGTAACGTTCGTGTTGTTCATTTTCCATTTGCCCAAATTTTGTTTATAAAGGTAAAATTTATTTTGAAAAAGCACTATTTTTAATCTGTCATTATTTAACCAGAAAACGTTTTCTGTTTTAGAATATAAAAATAATAGCCAATTATTATTAGGAATAGAACCAAAAATTAAGAAAGATTTTGCCGTACTCCTAAAACTTCATATTAGAGGTTGAAATATAAAATATCTAGGCTACCTTTGTCACATAATTCTAAAAATGAAATAGTTATGTCTGTAAAAAAACAATTTGTTAAAACAAAACCAGTTTGTAAAGTTACATTTTCAGTAGAAGCAAAAGAGGCAGTTACCGCTTCAGTTGTGGGAGATTTCAACAATTGGAATCAGAAAGAAGGAGAATTATCCAAATTAAAAAATGGAAGTTTTAAAGGGGCTTTTGATATACCAAAAGATGCTTCTTACGAATTTAAATACGTAATTGATGGTGCTTACGTGAACGAAAGCGAAGCCGATTCGTTCAAATGGAATGATTTTGCTGGGACTGAAAATGGTGTTTTATACGTTTAATCATAAGTGAAAAATCCGCTGCAAAGCGGATTTTTTGTTTTTATGATACCAGGATGGTAATAGGTTGCGCGCATTGGCAACAAAAAGTGCTTTATTATTGCTATAATCCCACTTTTATTTTTTCTATTGTCGCAGCGTATTCTGAATCAGAAAGCGTGATTCTTTGTGGGTTCATTTCAAAAACACCTCCAAAACCATAACCGTCTTTGTATTTAGGCACCACATGCATGTGTAAATGCGATATGGTATCAGCATAAGCGCCGTAGTTAATTTTATCGGGGTTAAAGGCTGCTGCAATCGCTTTGGCAGTTTTTGCCACATCGCGCATGAAGGCATTTCGTTGTTCGTCACTTAATTCGTGAAACTCCACCGCATGGTCTTTATAGACCACATTGCAGCGACCCCAATGAGATTGCTCTTTGAACAAGAACAGTTTGGATACTTCTAAATCACAGATTTTGATCATTAAGCGATGTAATGTTTCGTTGTTTTGACAATACAAACATTCTAAAGCAGGTGTTGGCATACTTTTATTTTATGTGTAAATAATTGAATTTTTATTTTCAGAAGAACGCTATGTTATAATGAAAGTGAGGTATAGTGGTTGGCAAGTCTAAAATCAAACCGCAACACTCCCTTTGATTAAGGCGTGTGGTTCGTATCCTTCGAGGGTGAAATCTTCAAAAGTAAAATCAAAGATGTTTTTTATGGCTGGATTCAAAATCATTTTTGGCAATGGTTTTGGTTCTCGTGACAATTGTAGTTCCATTTGCTCAAAATGGTTGTTGTAAATGTGCGCATCACCAAACGTATGAATGAATTCGCCTACTCCCAACTCGCAGACTTGAGCAATCATCATGGTAAATAGGGCATAGGAAGCAATATTAAAAGGAACGCCAAGAAAAATATCGGCACTTCGCTGGTACAATTGGCAAGACAATTTTCCGTCGGAAACATAGAATTGGAAGAAAGCGTGACAAGGCGGTAAAGCGGCTTTGTTGTTGGACACATTTTCCGAAAACGACTTGGAATTATCCGGTAAGACACTTGGATTCCAAGCCGAAACCAACATTCTGCGGCTGTTTGGGTTGGTTTTTAGTTCGTTGATAAGCTCAGTGATTTGGTCTATTTCCTCACTATTCCAGTTGCGCCATTGATGTCCGTAAACAGGACCTAAATCCCCATTTTCATCCGCCCAGGCATCCCAAATTTTTACGCCGTTTTCTTGAAGATATTTAATATTGGTGTCGCCTTTCAAGAACCAAAGCAATTCGTGTATGATTGATTTAAGGTGTAATTTTTTGGTTGTCACCATTGGAAAACCTTCTGCCAAATCAAATCGCATTTGGTAGCCAAACACACTCTTTGTTCCTGTTCCAGTTCGATCTCCTTTTTGATTTCCGCTTTCTAAAACGTGTTTAACTAAATCTAGGTATTGTTTCATTTTGAGGGTTTTAGGTCTTGGGTCTTGGGTTGAGGTTAAATTTGAGTCTTTACGTATTTTATTAAAGAAGAAATTCTTTTTTGTATTCTTTCGATGTTTTCAAGATGATTTTCCATTTGGGTTTTACTTATCAATTCTAAATCTACACAAAGAATTAGGTGGCTTTCCAATTCAAAACTTGAACCTAGACTTATTTGTAGATATCTTAAAAAATCTTTTTGGGAATCTTTCGCGGCTCCTTCGGCAATATTTGATGCAATTGAAATAACGCATCTTCTAATTTGAGAAATTAATCCAAATTTTTCATCTTGAGGCAAAAAATTTGTCAATAAATAGATGTCTTTTGTAAGAACTCTCGACTCTTTCCACACTTCTAATTCCTTGAAATTTCTCATCAATTCTGTTTTACCCCAAACCTAAAACCCCAAACCCCACACCAAGAATTATCTTTTTGAAATCTCATCTCTAATTTTGGCAGCTTTTTCATAATCTTCATGCAAAACGGCTTCATCCAGTAATTCGTTTAATTCCTGAAGGCTATGTTTTGAGTAGATTTTTCCGGACTGATTGCTTTCTTCCTGACCACTAAAAGTTTGGGGATTCGAAAGGATATCATCAATTTCTTGTGATTCCTTGTCGGCTTCCAATGAATTGTTTTTCAAATAGATTCCAGCTTTGTCTAGGATATTTTTATAAGTAAAAATAGGGGCATTAAACCGCAATGCCAATGCAATGGCATCAGAGGTTCTGGCATCTATTATTTCCTCGATTTTATCTCTTTCGCAAATAATGCTTGAATAAAAAACACCATCCACTAACTTATGGATAATGACCTGTTTTACCACAATGTCAAAACGATCCGCAAAATTCTTGAATAAATCGTGCGTCAAGGGACGCGGCGGTTTTATTTCTTTTTCTAAGGCAATCGCTATAGATTGAGCTTCGAAAGCACCTATGACGATGGGCAATTTTCTATCGCCGTCAACCTCATTCAAAATCAGGGCGTAAGCTCCGTTTTGGGTTTGACTGTAGGATATTCCTTTGATGGATAATTTAACTAAGCTCATGGTTGAAGAATTGAAAAGCACCCAGTGCCTTTTTATGATTTATTATTTTAATGAAAAAATAAAATGCAATTTTAATCAAAAAACACGAAACAAAAAAGCGGCCTTAAGCAAAGGTACAATTATCTTGTTTGAAGGCAATACTATTTTTGGACAGAATTCTAAAATTAAGAATGGGACGATTTAAATGCTTTCAATTTTTCGATTAATCGAGGCACAATATCAAAGGCATCTCCTACGATTCCATAATCGGCGACCTTAAAAAATGGAGCTTCTGGATCGGTATTGATGACCACTTTTACTTTTGAGGCGTTGATTCCGGCAATGTGTTGAATCGCTCCCGAAATGCCTATGGCAATATACAAATTGGCAGCAACAGGTTTTCCTGTTTGCCCCACATGTTCTCCATGAGGTCTCCAGTCTAAATCGGATACGGGTTTTGAACAGGCAGTGGCAGCACCAAGAACCTCGGCCAACTCTTCAATCAATCCCCAATTTTCAGGGCCTTTTAAGCCACGGCCTCCGGAAACTACGATTTCGGCATCCGCCAAAGAAACTTTTCCGGTAACTTTTTCTACGGACTCTATTTTTACATTGAAATCACTTTCTTCAAGAGTTGGATTGAAATCTTCCTCGGTCAATGTCGATGAATTTTCGAAAATCCCATAAGAGTTTTTAGCAAGGCCAAGAATCTTTATGTCGGTTTCTATTTCGGTGGTATTAAAAGCTTTGTTCGAAAAAGCAGTTCTTTTTACTTGAAACGGCGCTGTATTCAAAGGCAATCCCACCACATTAGATACAAATCCGGCTTCTAGCGAAACAGCGACAAGAGGGGCGAGATAAATGCTGTCAGTAGTGGAAGAAAGCAAAATTAGTTTGGCATTTTCTTTTTGTGCCGCTTGTTGAATGACATCGGCGTACGCTTTTGCAGAAAAACCAACTAACGTATCGTTGTTTACTTTTAAAACCTTATCGACGCCATATTTTGATAATTCCGAAACATCTCCTGCATTTACGGTTACTGCCGTAACAGTAGTCTCCATGGAATCGGCTACTTTTTTAGCATAGGAAGCCAATTCGAATGCGACTTTCCTGAATTTTCCCTCTGCATATTCTGCGTATAGTAAGATAGACATAATGATTTTAGATTTCAGATTTTAGATTGCAGATTTCAGGTTCTGGAAACTAAAAGCTAGATTAATATTGTTATAAATTATGATTTAGTTGTGATTTTCACTGTGGTTAACAATCTAAAATCAGCAATCTAAAATCTTAAATAACTTTTGCTTCGTTGTGTAATAAATGAATAAGTTCGTCCAAATTATCCGCGGCAACTAATTTAACGGCTGATTTTGGAGCTGGTTTTTCGAATTTTATGGCTTTGGTGTTCACCGAAGCAGCAACAGCTTCTACAACAGTTAGCGTTTTTGTTCTGGCCGTCATGATTCCTCTCATGTTGGGGATGCGTAAATCTTTTTCTTCCACCAATCCTTTTTGTGCACCAATAATTATGGGCAAAGTGGTTGAAACGGTTTCTTTCCCGCCGTCAATTTCTCGTATGGCTTTTACGTTCGTGCCCTCCACTTTTATCTCAGTGCAAGAATTCACAAAATTATAGCCAAGAATCCCGGCAATCATTCCCGGAACCATTCCGCCATTGTAATCTAATGATTCTTTTCCCGCAATAATGACATCGTATGCGCCATTTTTTATGACCTCGGCAAGTTGTTTGGCCACAAAAAAACCATCTGCCGGAGTTGCATTCACGCGAATGGCTTCGTTCGCGCCAATGGCTAATGCTTTTCTCAAGGTAGGCTCTGTTTCTGGTCCGCCAACGTTTGCTACGGTAACTGTTGCGCCTTGTTGTTCTTGAAACCAAATAGCGCGGGTTAAGCCAAATTCGTCGTTGGGATTGATTACAAATTGCACGCCATTCGTGTCAAATTCGGAATCACCATTGGTAAAATTAATTTTTGAAGTAGTATCAGGAACGTGGCTGATGCAAACCAGTATTTTCATATGTCAATTTTTTCTTAATTGGTCCTACAAAATTAGAATAAATAATCGAAATAATTTACTATGCACGCACAATACATGCACAAGTCACAAATTCCTGTCCTAATTGTTGCGTTTCTAATTTTGACGGCTTTTTTATAAAAACAGTTGGGATAGAAAAAGTCAATACGAAAGCAAACGATATAGTTTCCGGAAACTTCAGGAGTGGTTTTTCCCAACACCTCAATTATTTTAAAGATATTTATGCTTTTAAGTAGTTTAAAATATTTATTTTTGCCGTTCGAAAATCACACAATACAACAATACAACTATGAGAACGATACAATTTAGAGAGGCAATTTGCGAAGCGATGAGCGAAGAAATGCGTCGCGATGAGTCTATTTACTTGATGGGTGAAGAGGTTGCCGATTACAATGGTGCTTACAAAGCCTCTAAGGGAATGCTTGCGGAATTTGGCGAAAAGAGAGTTATTGATACCCCTATTGCAGAGCTTGGTTTTACTGGAATCGCGGTAGGTTCGGCAATGAATGGTTGTAGACCGATTGTAGAATACATGACCTTCAATTTCTGTTTGGTTGGGATTGACCAAATTATAAACAACGCAGCCAAAATGCGTCAAATGACCGGTGGTCAATTTAATGTGCCGATTGTTTTTCGGGGCCCAACGGCTTCGGCAGGACAATTAGGAGCAACCCACTCACAGGCTTTGGAAAATTGGTTTGCCAACACTCCGGGTCTTAAAGTGGTGGTTCCGTCTAATGTTTATGATGCCAAAGGGCTTTTGAAATCAGCGATTCGCGATAATGACCCCGTAATTTTCATGGAATCCGAACAAATGTATGGAGACAAAGGGGAAGTGCCAGACGGGGAATATACCATTCCTATTGGTCTTGCCGATATAAAACGGGAAGGTACTGATGTGACCATCGTCTCTTTTGGGAAAATCATCAAAGAAGCTTATATCGCTGCCGATGAATTGGCAAAAGAAGGAATTTCTTGCGAAATCATCGATTTAAGAACGGTGCGTCCCATGGATAATGAAACGATCTTGACTTCGGTAAAGAAAACAAATAGATTGGTAATTCTTGAAGAGGCTTGGCCTTTTGCAAGTGTTTCTTCTGAGATTACCTATATGGTTCAAGAACGTGCTTTTGATTTTCTGGATGCTCCAATTCAAAGAATCACCACTGCCGACACACCGGCGCCCTATTCACCAGTATTGCTTAAAGAATGGTTGCCAGATGCCGCCGACGTTGTGAAAGCAGTAAAAAAAGTGCTTTACAAAAAATAAACTAATTGACAATTGCAATTTTCAATTGACAATTATAAATAACTATATTTGAAACTTCATCAAAATTTTCTGATGAAGTTTTTTTTTGATTATGAAAAAAAATAGATTCTTTCTGCTTGTTTTCCTGTTTGTAATTACCCCATTTTTTGCACAGACAAAAGTGAGTGGTACAATTGTAGACAAATCAAAACTACCGATTCCTTATGCAAATGTAATTTTCAAGGGTTCGAGTGAAGGCGTTGTATCGAATGAAGACGGTCACTTTTATTTGGAATCCCAAAAAAACTATAAAACTTTGGTAGTCACATCGGTTGGTTTTTCTGATAGGGAAATTGCCTTGGAAAAATCGGTCAATTATAATTTTGTAGTGCAACTAAACGAAATGGAAACCCTCAAGGAAGTGGTTATTTTTGGAGGTAAAACTTCTAAAAAGAACAATCCGGCACTTGCCATTCTTAAAAAAATATGGGAAAGAAAACGCAAAAATGGACTCTATCTATTTGACCAATACCAGATGGAAAAGTACGAAAAATTAGAGTTTGACATTAATTCCATCGATAGTGCCTACATGAAAAACAACCTTTTCAAAGGAATGGAATTTATTTTCAAACAAGTAGATACATCAAGAATTACAGGAAAAACCTATTTGCCGGTTTTCATAAATGAGTCCCTGTCGGATGTTTATGGGGACAATGCCTTAAAAAAGGTAAAAACTAAGGAAAAAGCAAATAGAACCTCGGGATTTAATGGCAACCAGCAAATAGTTTCTTTTATAAAAGATTTGTATTCTGCGTATAATATTTATGACAATCACCTCAATTTTTTTGACAAGAGTTTTACTAGTCCGTTATCAAAAACAGGAATTGATGTGTATAATTACGTCTTGAGAGACAGTGCCTTCGTTGATAAAAAATGGTGCTACAATATTTTGTTTTATCCAAGGCGCAAAAATGAATTGACTTTTAAAGGGGATTTTTGGGTTAATGACACCACTTATGCCGTCAAAAAAATTAATATGGCGGTTACCAAAAGCGCCAACATCAACTGGGTCAAAGATATTTATATTGAACAGGAATTTGAGGTGTTGAACGATTCTGTTTTTCTTTTGACCAAGGATTACATGATGTCGGATTTTGCCTTAAACAAAAAAGAAAATTCCAAGGGGGTTTATGGTAAGCGGACTACTTTTTATAGGGACCACAAATTCAACATCGAAAAGCCTGAAAAATTTTATAGGGAAGAGGTAAATTATTTTGACAAAGAAGTTTACAATAAATCAGACGATTATTGGGACAAAAACCGTTTCGAAAATCTGAGCAAGGATGAAAAAGGAGTATATAAAATGCTCGACACCCTACAAAAAGTCAAGAAATTCAGGCAGATATACAATTTGGTTCAGATTCTAGATAGTGGCTATCTGAACTACCGGGGATTAGATTTTGGTCCCATATATTCCCTTTTTGGGAAAAACAGTGTCGAAGGAATGCGTTTGTGCGCAGGCGTAAGGACGTACTTTGGGCCCAATGATTCCTGGCGATTACAAGGCTATATGGCGTATGGTTTTGATGATAATCAATTCAAATATGGTATTTTAGGGAAATGGATGGTTGAAAATAAAAAAAGAATTATACTGTCAGCGGGCCATCGGAGGGATATTGAGCAAACGGGCGCATCCCTCACCAATACAACCGACATTTTGGGACGCAGTTACGCCTCCTCGGGGCTGTTTACCTTGGGAAGCAATGATAAATTAACTAGAGTTAATTTAAGTAGTATTGCAATTGAAATGGAGCCTGTAAAAAATCTAACTTTTGGTGCTGGGTTTTCCTACCGAACGTTGGCCTCGGCATCGCCCGTTTTTAAGCTGGATTATTATACAGATTTGGATACCAAAACAAAAAAAAGTGAGCTAGAACAAGCGGAGGTGAGCTTTAATGTCGAGTACACCCCAAAAAGAAAGCCAATAGGCTTTGCTGTCGAAAGATACAATGCTGACAGTCCTTTCACGGGGCTTTTTGTGAATTATAGGCAGGGATTCAAAGGCCTATTTTCAAGTGATTTTAATTATCAAAAAATACAAGTGTATTTCAAGCAGCCAATAATAATTGGCCCATTAGGGCGTTCAAATATCATTGCGGAATTAGGAAAAACTTTCGGCACAATCCCTTTGGGACTGATGAGCGTTGTTCCTGGAAACCAGACCTATTTTACTATTGATAATACTTTTAGTAATTTGAATTTTTATGAATTTGTGACGGATCAATACGCGACGCTGCAATGGGATCATAACTTCAATGGAAGACTGTTATCCAGAATACCATTTATGCGAAAACTGAATTGGAGAGAAATAATAGCGGTAAGGGGTGTTTTCGGTACAATTTCCGAAGAAAATACAAATATCAATGCTTCGGAGTTGATTTACAAAGCGCCCGAAAAGCCGTATTGGGAATACAGTGCTGGAATTGGGAATATTTTTAAGGTTTTTAGAATTGATTTTTCTTGGAGAGGGAATTACCTCAACAGTCCCGACGCTGCTAAATTTGCTGTCAAGGGTTCGTTCGGGTTCTTCTTTTAGAACGGCCCTGTTCCTATTATTTTCAGATTCACTCCAGAATAGTGTCCTTGTTTAGGCCCTAAAAAAACTTGGTTAATTTCCGCAATAGGGCGAAATCGTAATAGATGAAAAGAACAGTTTTTCATTGTGAAAACAGATGGTTTGCTTAATTTTGCAAACAATAAAACAAAGAAAAAAAGCAAGATGGCAGCAGACAAAATCACCACTTTCGATGTGTTAATCGAAATTCCAAGGGGGAGCAGAAACAAATACGAATATGACTTTGAGATCAAGAGAATACGTTTCGATAGAATGTTGTTCTCCTCTATGATGTATCCGGCAGACTACGGATTTTTCCCTGAAACTTTGGCCTTAGACGGCGATCCATTAGATGTTTTAGTTTTGATCAACGAGCCTACTTTTCCGGGTTGTGTGATGGAAGTAAAGCCAATAGGTGTTTTTCACATGGCTGATGACAAAGGATCAGACGATAAAATAATTTGTGTGCCAGTTTCAGACCCGATATGGAGTTCGTTAAATAATTTGTCCGACATCAATAAGCATTTGTTGAAAGAAATTGAACATTTCTTCCAAGTGTACAAAGACCTTGAAAACAAAGTAGTGGACGTTGAAGGATGGGGTGACGCAGCAGAAGCGTTCTCCATTATTCAAGAATGTACCGAGCGGTTTGAGCAAATTCCCAATAAATCCAGGGGGTTATTTAGCATTAAATAATTTTCCCACATTATTTTTTCATTAAAAGCAATATTCTTGTGTTAGAATATTGCTTTTTTAATTTGTTTATGGTACGTTTGCACCCTTAAATTTGTACTTTTATTACCCAAAATTTTTTTTAAGTTTATTTTTATGAATACAATAATGATTTATGTGCCAATTATAATGGCATGCATCGGACTCGCTTTTATGGCCTTCAAAAGAGCTTGGGTTCTAAAACAAGACGCTGGAGACGGCAAAATGAAAGAAATATCAGATTATATCTACGAAGGAGCCTTAGCTTTCTTAAAAGCAGAATATAGGCTTTTGGCCATTTTTGTGGTATTAGCTAGCATCGTTTTGGCTGGAATTTCATTTGTAGTGCCTACAACAAACATATTAATAGTAGTAGCCTTTATTTTTGGAGCTTTCTTTTCGGCTTTGGCTGGAAATATGGGAATGAAAATAGCAACTAAAACGAATGTAAGAACTACTCAAGCTGCTCGAACCAGTTTGCCACAAGCCTTAAAAGTGTCTTTTGGTGGCGGAACCGTAATGGGTCTTGGTGTTGCCGGATTGGCAGTACTTGGTTTAACTGCTTTCTTTATTTTCTTCTTTCATTATTTTATGGATGGAGTTTGGGGTGCTGATGGAACTGAAAAAATGACTATCGTTTTGGAAACCTTAGCCGGTTTTTCTCTTGGAGCAGAATCTATTGCTTTATTTGCTCGTGTAGGGGGAGGTATTTATACCAAAGCGGCCGATGTTGGTGCTGACTTAGTAGGTAAAGTAGAAGCGGGAATTCCTGAGGACGATCCACGTAATCCTGCTACAATTGCCGATAACGTGGGGGACAATGTGGGTGATGTTGCTGGAATGGGAGCTGACTTGTTTGGTTCGTATGTTGCAACTGTTCTTGCTGCAATGGTTCTCGGAAACTATGTGATTAAAGATATGGGCGGAAGCATTCAAGATGCTTTCGGAGGAATCGGACCAATTTTATTGCCAATGGCTATTGCCGGTTTCGGAATTTTATTTTCTATCATTGGCACCATGTTAGTGAAAATCTCTAGCGATGATGCTAAAGAAGCACAAGTTCAAAAAGCCTTGAACATTGGAAACTGGGTTTCTATTGTACTTACCGGAATTGCTTGCTATTTCTTGATTCAATATATGTTGCCAGAAACCATGAAAATGACCTTTTTTGGCGAGGGATTACAAGATATTTCTTCCATGCGTGTTTTCTATGCATCTTTAATTGGATTATTTGTTGGTGGAGCTATTTCATCAGTAACAGAATATTATACAGGATTAGGTACAAAACCAGTTTTGGCAATTGTACAAAAATCATCAACGGGAGCGGGAACTAACGTAATTGCCGGTTTAGCAACGGGGATGATTTCTACTTTTCCAACGGTTATATTGTTTGCTGCGGCCATTTGGTCAACCTATGCCTTAGCAGGTTTTTATGGTGTGGCATTGGCAGCTTCGGCTATGATGGCAACCACAGCAATGCAATTAGCCATTGATGCTTTCGGACCCATCTCTGATAACGCCGGTGGAATTGCTGAAATGAGTGAATTGCCGAAAGAAGTTCGTACGCGCACCGATATTTTAGATTCGGTAGGGAATACCACTGCCGCTACTGGTAAAGGTTTCGCTATCGCTTCTGCGGCATTAACTTCGTTAGCATTATTTGCTGCTTATGTAACATTTACAGGAATTGATGGAATCAACATCTTCAAAGCGCCAGTATTGGCCATGTTATTCGTTGGAGGCATGATTCCGGTGGTTTTTTCTGCATTGGCAATGAACTCTGTTGGAAAAGCGGCCATGGACATGGTATATGAAGTACGTCGTCAGTTCAAGGAAATTCCAGGTATTATGGAAGGAACCGGCAAACCTGAATATGGTAAATGTGTGGAGATTTCTACTAAAGCCGCCTTACGTGAAATGATGTTGCCGGGAATCTTGACTATTGGTTTCCCGATTGCCATTGTATTGTTAGGAAAATTAGTTTATGCGGATAACAACCAATTGATTGCCGAAATGTTAGGAGGTTATATGGCTGGAGTTACTGTTTCTGGGGTGCTTTGGGCCGTGTTCCAAAACAACGCCGGTGGCGCTTGGGACAATGCTAAGAAATCTTTTGAAGCGGGAGTTGAAATAAATGGCGAAATGACTTTCAAAGGTTCTGAGGCGCACAAAGCGGCCGTTACAGGAGATACAGTGGGAGATCCATTTAAAGACACTTCTGGACCCTCAATGAATATCTTGATTAAATTGACTTGTTTGATTGGTTTGGTAATTGCTCCTATCTTAGGAAATGGCACTCATGAAACTTCTGAAAAACCTGCTCCAATGGAATGTGCAGCAACTATGATGGGTAATTGCGACATGAGTAAATGTGCTAGTATTACAAAAGACGAATGTGCTAAAATGTGTGACGATAACGGTTGTACACCAGAGCAAAAAGAAATGTGTTTGTCGCATTATGATGCTAATGGGAAGTTCATCGCGACAGAAGAGAAAAAAGGATGTTGCGCTAAAAAAGCAACAACAGAAAAAAACACTAAAGTTGAAATTACAAACACTGACGGAAAAGCAAAAGCCACAGTGACCACTTCCGAAAACGGAGCTGCACAGACTCAGGTTTTTGAAGGGTCGCTAGAAGAGGTAAAAGCCAAAGTAGAGGCATTGAAATAGCGTACCTAAAACTCTTATAGATAACAACGCCCCGCAATTGCGGGGCTTTTTTTTGGGACTCGCTCCGCAAAGTCTCCGACTTTGAGGTAGGGTCTTTCGGTTTTTAACCGATTTAGATTTGTGCTATTTAATTTTTTTCAGTCAAAGACTGACAAACACATCCTCAAAGTCGCAGACTTTGAGGAGCGGGGTTAATTATATTTCATGCTTAATTTATTGCAATTTGTCACACTGAGCTTGTCGAAGTGTCTCTTTTTTTTGTCTTCGACAAGCTCAGACTGACATTTAATTACTAATTGGGTTTAATTTTAACTCTGAAAGTTAATTACTTGACACTTCGCTCCGCAAAGTCTCCGACTTTGAGGTAGGTTCTTTCGGTTTTTAACCGATTTAGTTTTGTACTATTTAATTTTTTTCAGTCAAAGACTGACAAACACATCCTCAAAGTCGCAGACTTTGCGGAGCGGGGTTAATTATATTTCATGCTTAATTTATTGCAATTTGTCACACTGAGCTTGTCGAAGTGTCTCTTTTTTTGTCTTCGACAAGCTCAGACTGACATTTAATTTCTAATTGGGTTTAATTTTAACTCTGAAAGTTAATTACTTGACGCCATTTATTGATTACACCCAATAGGTGCTATTTAATTTTTTTCAGTCAAAGACTGACAAACACATCCTCAAAGTCCCAGACTTTGCGGAGCGAGTAAAAGCCAAAGTGGAGGCATTGAAATAGCGTACCTATAACTCTTATAGATAACAACGCCCCGCAATTGCGGGGCTTTTTTTTGGGATACAAAATGTGCCATTTGTTTTTATCGTTTAATATTTTAACTTTGGCCATCATTTAATTGCCCTGATTTGAAATCGATAATTGCCTACATTTGTTTAACCGGCTTATTTTTGCCCTTGCTTATCCTTTATTTCAATAAGGGATACCGAACCGCAAACCGTTATTTGGCAGGATTTCTGTTTTTCGCTTCCTTGTACTTGCTGGAAACCTTCCAGTTTTTCTATGGACAAAGCCTCTTCTGGATTGCCTTTTTCACAAGCACCCATTACTTCTTTTATCTCATAGGCCCTTTTGCTTTTTTCTATGTGAGAAGTATTTTGAGGGACAACAGCCGTTTGAGCAAAACCGATTACTTGCATTTTGCCCTTTTTGGGATTTCTTTTCTGGGTTACATTCCCTATTTTTTTTCGAGTTGGGATTATAAAGTATCCATTGCCGCCAATATCTTGTCCGAAAATTGGGACATGGCACCTTTTCATATTAACAAAATAATCCCCCATCAATTAGACCAGCTTTTCAATGTAGTACATACCTATTTTTACAGCATCAGTCTGTGGGTGCTGTTAGTGCGTTATAGAAAAACAAAAAACAATCCCATCAAGAAGGTGCCTCAATACCAACTTATTAAAAAGTGGTTGCTACTTTTACGGGCATTTTCTCCGTCATCACCATTAATTTCACGGTTGCCATGGCTAATATGTGGCTCTATGACGACAAATCTGTTTTTTTAGATCGCGCCAGTGGGGCGTTGCTTTTTGCGTCTATTGTATATGTCATGCTCAATACGATGGTCATGTTTTTTCCGCACATCATGTACGGATTGCCTTTTGATCACCGAAACCTGGCGGGAAATGATGCTAAAGTATCCGGCAGTCCGGCAAAAATAAAAGGAGATTTAGAGGAAAACCCCTCTGCGGCTGGCTTTCAAAAACCGAGTAGCAGCAAGATTGAATCCCAACTTTTTTCTCCCGATTATGTTCTCGCTATAGAGGAACTCCTTGAGCAAAGCATCGAGAAGCAAACGTATTTGCAGCTCGACTGTGGCTTAAGTAAAATATCGGATGAAATAGCTATTCCTGCCCATCATTTGACCTATTATTTTAACAACATTAAAAAAGAATCCTTTTCTAACTGGCGCAACAACCTGAGAGTAGCGTATGCGATTCGTATTTTGAGTGATGATACATTCAACCAATTAACCATTGAAGGTATTGGAGAAAAAGTTGGATTTAAATCCTATTCTACTTTTATTCGCTCCTTTAAAAAAGTTACCAGAAAAACACCGAGTGACTATATGGAAAATCGTTCCTAAAAGAGGCCAATTGCTTTGGTGTGGGAATGCTTTCTCTCTTTTTATAGTTCCTTTTTCCAGCTGAAACGGTCAAAGCTGAATTTTTCCCCTTTTTATGCGTGCATTTTTAAGGTAATCGCTATTTTTTCCTCACAACAACTGGTATTGTTAATAATCCCTTTTCACCATTGGTTTGTGATGACATTCCAGCGATATAAACAAACCAAAACAAGAGGTGTCTATTTCATTTTTTTATTAAACTTCCTTTCATTTTTAAAAATGAAAGGAAGTTTTTGGTTTTAAATTCTGCTATGTTACGAATTATTGCTTTTTTTTGCAGAGAATTTAATTATTAATGCCACCCTTGTGTAACCACCGACGAACTAAAAAAACTAAACGTACTATAAAATTTACTATTACAAAACCATGAAAAAACTTCAACTACTCATAGCCTTGACATTTTGCCTTGCTGTAAATAATGTATCCTCACAAGTTTATAAAACGATTACTACCGGCAGCAGCGTGAACACTTCAATATGTGCAGGTGGAACTGTTACTGTGCCATTTTTTGCAGACATCAACTACATTAGTTGGTATGACATGATTTTTGTTTCTCAATTGAGTGACGCCAATGGTAGTTTTACTAATCCAACAAATATTGGTTCAATCAGCTATACCGATATCAAAGGATATATCCCAAATGACCGCATTTATGGTAATTACAGCATGAATGCTACTATACCTATTGCTACAATTGGAGGAACAGGATACCGCATTCGGGTTGTAAGCTATAATCCTTCCGCTACTGGTTCTGACAATGGGCAGAATATAACTGTAATCAATGATATCCCATCAACACCAACGATAACGGCAGAAGGTGCAACCACTTTTTGCGGTGGTGGCAGTGTGGCATTAACTGCCAGTACTGGAACTTCTTATTTATGGAGCAATGGCGAAGTAACTAAATCCATCACAACCTTAGCAGGAGGCAGCTACACAGTAAAAGTAACCAATGCTATTGGATGCTTTAGTGCTGCATCTGATATAAAGGTGGTAACAGTAAAACCAACACCATTAAAGCCAATAATTACCGAAGGCGGATCTACCACTTTTTGCCCTAGTGGAAGCGTGCAATTAACTGGGCCAATCATTGGGACAAACATTTTCGGAAATGCCTTGGATTTTGATGGCATTAATGATTTTGTTAATATACCAGAATCTATTAACCCAAGTCCATTTACAGGCAATGCAGATCATACAATTGAATTTAATGTACTTTATAAAGGTGGTCAAACGGGAGATCGCTGGTTAGCATGGTACGGTCAAGCTTTTGTAGCTAATGCATTGGAAGTAATTGGATACGATGGCGCAACCGGAAAGTTAAAGATTCACCATCTCTCTGCAGGTAATGATAAAACCGCCACAACAGCTGCACTCAGCCCAAATGTCTGGACCCATGTAGCATTGGTCTATACCGGATCCAACAGAACGATGGCTATTTATATCAATGGCGTTTATATAGAAACTTTTACCTACTCAGCCGATTTGGTTATTCCTGCTAATTCGCGTATACAATTAGGCACCTATGCTAACGTTTCAGATGGGTTTAATTTTTCCTGTAAGATGACACTGGATGAATTCCGTATTTGGAATATATCGCGAACACCATCTCAGATTCAAGCGAACATAAATACTGAATTGGCTGGTACCGAATCGGGATTAAAACTATATTATAATTTTAATCAAGGCACTGATGCCGGAGTCAATACAAATATAACCAAATTAACTAATAGAACTTCAGGGGGATATGCAGGCGACCTCTTCAACTTTACTTTTTCTGGTACTTCGTCCAACTGGATACAAAGCACTTCTTCAGGAACATCCTATTTATGGAGCAACCTTGCAACCACCCAATCCATCACAGCCACAACAGGGGGTATTTATACATTACAAGTAACCAATGTAAGTGGTTGCCAGAGTGCGGCATCAGCAGGATCGCTTGTTACGGTTAATGTGTTGCCCAGTATTACATCTTCATCAACCGCAACAACTGTCTTACAGAGCGGAAGTGAACAAAATAGTTCATTGGCTTATAGTGCAACAACAGGCACGCCAACAACCTATAGCATAAGTTGGAGTGGTTCAGCAGCCAATATTTTTGGTGCAGTTACAGATGCCACTTTAACATCTGGTTCTATCAGCATTGTTGTTCCTGCCAGTACTGTTGAAGGAACTTATTCGGGTATAATTACAGTAAAAAATGCGAATGGGTGCGTAAGTACAGAAAATAGCTTTACGCTAACAGTAAGTGCTTTACCTACCATTTCCACATCATCAACTGCATCTTCAGTTTACCAAAGTACGAATGCACAAACCAGTTTTTTAAATTATAGTGCAACAACCAGTTCACCCACTAGCTATAGTATTAGCTGGAATGGTGCACCAACCAATAGTTTTGCTGCAGTGACGGATGCCCCTTTAACAAGTAGTCCAATCAATATTCTAGTTCCTGCTAATACTGCCTCAGGAACCTACACGGGTTCAATTACAGTAAAAGATGCAAATGGATTTGTAAGTACAGGAAGAAGTTTTACTTTAACGATTAATGCGTATAGTTTTACTGCTTCAGAAACTGCAACAGCTGTTTGCCAAAACAGTAATGGGATTACCTCATTGTCCTATAATATAGTTACCGATTTACCTACAACCTACAGTATTATTTGGACTGGCGATGCTGCCTCTTTATTAAGCGCAGATATCGATGTGAATTTGACCGAAAATCCAATCAGTATTTATTTTCCTCAAAGCCTTTCGCCAGGAACTTATACGGGAACAATTACGGTAAGAAATACTAATGGATTTGTAAGTAGCGGAAATAATTTTACGTTCACAGTAAATCCTTTGCCACCTACTCCAATAATAGCCCAAGAAAGTACTACTACTTTTTGTCAAGGCGGAAGTGTTTTATTGACGGCCACTGAAGGAAGTTCATATTTGTGGAGTAATAATTCAACTAATCAATTAAGTGCGACTACCCAATCAATTACAGTATCAAACGAAGGAAGTTATACAGTGCGCGTAACCAATGCCAATGGCTGCCTAAGTGCAGAATCAGTAGCAAAGTTAGTGACAGTAAATCCATTGCCTAACAAACCAACAATATCAACACCCAACATAAATGCGACAATATGTGATGGAAGCAGTTTAGTGTTGACTGCCAGTGAAGGAAATACTTATTTGTGGAGCAATGGTTTGATTACTCAATCCATTACAGTAACAACCGCAGGAAGTTATACAGTGCGCGTAGCCAATGCAAATGGTTGCTTGAGTGTAGAATCTGCAGCATCGGAAGTAACTGCATGCGAAAACTTCTCTTCTGGAACGATAAGCTCAACTGGAGAAACAATCTGTTACAACGGAAATCCTGCTGAAATTCTCAGTACCACAGCGGCATCAGGCAGCGGTGCATCTATCACTTACAAATGGCAAGCGAATGGAGTTGATATTGAAAATTCAAACTCGGTTAGTTATGATCCACCATCGGGGTTAAAAGAAAATACTACGTATACAAGATATGCGAAACTTAGTAGTGATGCTTCAAGCTTTACTCAATCTGGTGGAAGTTATGTGGTAACTGTAAGTGCAAGCATCGCCACTCCAGTCATAACAACACCAAATGCAACTTCTAATTCGATAGTCAGTACCTTATCGGGTAGTGTTGGCGTGACTGGTAGCGTCAATGGAAATCTTACCGCAGCAACTTTTAATGGTCCTTCGGGCCTAGCTACGGATGCAGCTGGAAATATATATGTGGCAGACGAGTTCAATCACTTAATTCGTAAAATCACGCCAGAGGGTTTAGTTAGTACTTTAGCTGGTAATGCTGGAGTGTCAGGTAGTCTTAATGGTACGGGAACCGAAGCAACTTTTAACAATCCTGTAGGGGTAGCTACGGATGCAGCAGGCAATGTGTATGTAGCAGACCAATTCAATAGTTTAATTCGTAAAATCACGCCATTGGGTGTAGTCAGTACGTTAGCCGGAAATGCAGGAGTGTCAGGTAGTGAAAATGGTACTGGTTCGGAAGCAAGGTTTAATTATCCATCTGGCGTAGCTACCGATGCTGGTGGTAATGTATATGTAGCAGACCAATATAATAATTTAATTCGTAAAATCACCCCATCTGGTGTAGTCAGTACGTTAGCGGGCAGTGGACAGTATAGTAGTGTTGATGGTTCAAGTACGGCAGCAACTTTTTCCTATCCTAGTGGAGTAGCTACTGATGCTGCAGGCAATGTATATGTAGTAGAACCAGGCAATCATTTAATTCGTAAAATTACCCCATCAGGTGTAGTCAGTACGTTAGCGGGCAGTGGACAGGCAGGAAGTGCTGACGGTACTGGTACGGTAGCAACTTTTTCCTATCCTTTCGGATTGGCTACTGACGCAGCAGGCAATGTATATGTAGCAGACCAATTCAATAGTTTAATTCGTAAAATCACGCCATCTGGCGTAGTCAGTACCTTAGCAGGTAATGCTGGAATGTATGGTAGTGTTAATGGTGATGGTTCGCAAGCAAAGTTTAATTTTCCTATAGGCCTAGCTACCGATGCAGCAGGCAATGTATATGTAGCAGACAAATTCAATCACTTAATTCGTAAAATATCATCAACAACAGGTTCAATCTGCAATGGAGGTAATGTGTTGTTGACTGCCAGTGAAGGAAATACTTATTTGTGGAGCAATGGTTTGACCACTCAATCCATTACAGTAACAACCGCAGGAAGTTATACAGTACGCGTAACCAATGCCAATGGCTGCCTGAGTGCGGAATCAGCAGCATTGGTAGTACCAGAATGCGGTAACTTCTCTTCTGGAACTATTAGCTCAACTGGAGAAACAATCTGTTACAACGGAAATCCTGCTGAAATTCTCAGTACCACTGCGGCATCAGGTAGCGGTGCGTCTATCACCTATAAATGGCAAGCCAATGGAGTTGATATTGAAAATTCAAACTCGGTTAGTTACGATCCACCATCGGGGTTAACTGTAACCACAACATATACAAGATTTGCGAAACTTTTTGATGCTTCAAACTTTACTCAATCTGGTGGAAGTTATGTGGTAACGGTGAATCCGTTGCCATCCAAACCCACAATAACTGCAGGAGGTCCTACCACTTTTACCACTGGTGGAAGTGTGGTATTAACCTCTAGTGCAGGTAGTTCTTATCGCTGGTTCACTGGTGCAACTACTCAATTAAATGAAACTACTCAATCCATCAAAGTTTCAACCGCAGGAAGTTATAAAGTTACAATAACAGATGCTAATGGTTGTCAAAGTGCGGAATCAAATGCTACTGATATAGTGATCAGTAATGGCTTCTCTTCAGGATCAATTAATTCAGATGGAGCAATAATCTGTTACAACGAGGATCCTGCATCAATAATAAGTACTTCATCTGCATTGAATTCCGTTAGTAAGAATGCTTTTGCGATGGATGGTGTAAATGATTATGCAACTGCACCTGCAGGTGTTTGGTTTAATGGTAACTATACAATTGAGACATGGATTTATCCCAGAACTTTTTCAAATTGGGCAAGGGTGATTGACTTTGGAAATGGTGTTGGTGTAGATAATGTTTTATTGGGATATACTGAGGCTACTTCAGGTAAACCTAGTTTAGTAAATTTTAATGCTGCAAATGGTAATGGTGTAATAACATCCACTACTGAACTTGTATTAAATCAATGGAGTCATTTGGCAGTTAGTTTTAATGGCACTACTGCAACCATGTATATCAATGGAGTGGAGGTCGCAACAGGTCCAATGACAGCACCTAATAACGTAACCAGAACTTCCTGTTTAATTGGTAAATCAAATTTTGGAGAGGGTGATCCAGCTGCTAATGGAATTTTTGATGAGTTAAGAATCTGGAATGTTGCTCGCTCACAAGCTGAAATACAAGCAGCAATGAATGTGCCTTTATTGGGTTCGGAAACAGGATTGCAGGCATATTACAATTTTGATCAGGGAACAGCAGAAGGCAGCAATACTTCAATTACTACTATAACAGATAGAAGTTCGAACGCAAGAAATGCATCATTATATAATGTTGATTTATTTGGAACCAATTCAAATTTTGTTGCCGGGAAAACAGATTTGATATATCCAAGTGATATAATTACCTACAAATGGCAAGCCAATGGAGTGGATATTGAAAATTCCAACTCGGTTAGTTACGATCCACCATCGGGGTTAACTGTAACCACAGCATATACAAGATTTGCGAAACTTTTTGATGCTTCAAACTTTACTCAATCTGGTGGAAGTTACTTGGTAACGGTGAATCCGTTGCCATCCAAACCCACAATAACTGCGGGAGGCCCTACCACTTTTACCATTGGCGGCAGTGTGGTATTAACCTCTAGTGCAGGTAGTTCTTATTTGTGGAGCAATAATGAAACTACTCAATTAAATGAAACTACTCAATCTATTACAGTATCAACCGCAGGAAGTTATACCGTAAGAATAACCGATGCCAATGGCTGTCAGAGTGTTGAATCCGAAGCAACTGGTGTAGTGATAAGTGAAAGCTTTTCATCAGGATCAATTAATTCAGTTGGTGAAACAATCTGTTCCAATGGAGATCCTGCAGAAATAGGAAGTTCAACTGTGGCGAGTAATGTTGTTATCAATAATGCATTGGATTTTGATGGTACTAATGATTTTATAGATCTACCAACTACTGCAAGTCCATTCACAGGCAATGCAGATCATACGATTGAATTTGATGTACTTTACAAAGGTGGACAATCTGGAGATCGCTGGATGGTTTGGTATGGTACTCCCTTTGTAAGTAATACCCAGGAAGTAATAGGTTACAATGGAGAAACAGGAAAAATAAAGATTCATCATGTCTCAACAAATAATGATATAACCGCGACAAGTGCTGCACTCACTCCAAATGTGTGGACGCATGTGGCATTGGTTTACACTGGTTCGAGCAAAACAACGGACATATATATCAATGGCGTTAAAATTGAAACCTTCACGTATACAGACGATTTAGTGATTCCTGACAATTCACAAATACAATTGGGTACCTATGCTTCCTACGCTGATGGCATTAATTTTTCGTGCAAGATGACATTGGATGAATTCCGTGTTTGGAATGTAGCGCGTACACAAGCTGAAATAGAAGCTTCGATGCATTCGTCCTTATTGGGTTCTGAAACAGGATTGCAGATGTATTACAATTTTGATCAGGGTACAGCAAATGGCACCAATAATTCAATAACTTCAATAACAGATAGAACTTCGAATGCGAGAGATGCATCATTAAATAATATTGCTTTAACTGGAACCAATTCAAATTTTGTTGGTGGAAACCCAGCTACAACATCTGTAAGTGAAATAATTACCTACAAATGGCAAGCGAATGGAGTTGATATTGCGAATTCCAACTCTCCTGCTTATAATCCACCATCAGGATTAACTGAAACTACAACTTATAGAAGGTATGCAATAGATGGAACTGCCAATGCAAGCTTTACTCCATCAACTGGAAGTTATGTGGTAACGGTAAATGCGAATTATACCATCACAGCATCAGAAGTAACCAACGGAAGCATCTCTTCACCGGGCGTTACTACGATGTCTTGTGATGGTACGGAGGATAAAACCTATACCATAACCCCCGCTGCGGGCTATTTGATTAGTGATGTGACGATAGATGGTATTTCGGCTACGGCATTAACCACAGGAAGTTATGCTGCAGGCGGAACCTATGAGTTTACAAATGTTCAGGGGAATCATACGATAAGTGTAACCTTTGCTTTGGCGTGTACCAATGTTGGCTTAGCTGCTGCAACGGCAACTTCTTCATCGATATGTGCTGATGCCACTACTACCTTAACCTATTCAGGATTAACGGGCACCAATGCTTCGGTAAAATGGGCAGCAAATGCAGACGGTACAGGAACTACTTATGGAACCGCTTCCCCCTCGAGTCCAGTTGGTCCAGGTACCTATTATGCGTATGCTACAGGAGATTGTGGAAGTGCGATTTCGATAGAAGTAAAGGTAGCTACTACACCAACTACTGATAACATTACAACAGAAACTGCATGTGATAGCTATACTTGGAACGGGACAGTTTACACCACATCAGGTATCAAAACAGGCACCACTACAAATTGTGTCACGGAGAAATTAGACTTGACGATCACACCAAGGCCTGCACAACCAACGAACTTGGCTTGTTATGAATCAGTTGGAACGTTCAATGCAGATACCTGTCAATGGAATATAGTTAATACACAAACCGCTAAACCATTAAATGTAAACTGTTGGGATGACTATCAGTTTGTAGGAGGAACAACGTGTAGCTGGGTAAATGTTGGTTCACAACCAGCTCAACCAACGAACTTGGCTTGTTACCAATCCGTTGGAACATTCAATACAGGAACATGTCAATGGAATATAGTTGGAGAACAACCAGCTCAACCAACAAACTTGGCTTGTTATGAAACAGTTGGAACATTCAACACAGGAACATGTCAATGGAATATTGTTGGAGAACAACCAGCTCAACCAACGAACTTGGCTTGTTATGAAACAGTTGGGACATTCAATACAGGAACATGTCAATGGAATATAGTTGGAGAACAACCAGCTCAACCAACGAACTTGGCTTGTTATGAAACAGTTGGAACATTCAATACAGGAACATGTCAATGGAATATAGTTGGAGAACAACCAGCTCAACCAACAAACTTGGCTTGTTATGAATCAGTTGGAACGTTCAATACAGGAACATGTCAATGGAATATTGTTGGAACTGCTCCAGCATTGCCTCAGGCAGGAACTGACGGAACTCTAAGTGTAGATAGCACTCCTACTAATACTCAATTATTTGCTGCCTTAACAGGTGCAGATGAAGGTGGAAGTTGGACTCACCCTGCAGTAGGATTTGTTGGGGTACATACTTATACAGTGACTCAAGCTGCTCCATGTAGTTTAAGTGATTCTGCTACGGTAACGGTATCGCTAAGCACCGAAATTCCAAACGGACCACTTTCCTTCTGTGCAGGAGCAAAAGTTGCTGCAGCTGTTGGTAGTACCAGTTTAAAATTCTATACTGGTTTGACAGGAGGATCTCCTCTCGCAGGAACAACTGCTTTAACAACTAAAACCTATTATGTAACAGAAACTACCAATAGTGGTCCAAGCGCTAGGGTACCTGTAGCGGTAACAGTAAATGCTTTGCCAGCTACACCATCGGCTTTAACATCATTAGAGTCTAAAAAAATCTGTAAATACATTGATTCAGATACTCCAGTATTATTTTCTGCTACTGCAACAGATGCTAGTTCTTACATCTGGACTACTACAATCAACAACATCACAGAAGAGGATATAACAAATGATGGTGCTACTGCTCTTATCAGTTTTAAAAAGGTAAGCAAAACACCAGGAGCTATTGGTTCAGTGAAAGTACAAATACAAAATGCTAATGGTTGTATTTCTTTAGCAAGAGAGCTTAAATTGTCTACCACAGTACCTACAGCGCCAACTTCATTAACGATGATAAGTGCTGATAGTACTCCTCATTTCAAAGGTTTAGTATCTGCTGCAACTGAATCAACTCCTGCAGTTTATACTCTTTTAGGTCTTGACTCATTAACTGCTGGAATCAAAAAAGTAGGTCCTTATATGGGAACTGAAACTGTATTTACTTTGACAGCTACAGAGGCTCCTACAGCAGCTAGCTATGCTTGGACATTGCCTGATGGAGTGAATCCGATAGGTGATGTTACAGGAAATATAATTACTGTTACATTCGATGGTGCTGAACTTAAAACAATTGGAGCTTTACCAATTGTTGTTCAATCAGTAGGAGGTTGTGGAACATCTACCACTGCTAGAACATTAACATTGTCCAGAGCCGTACCAACAGCTCCAACTAAGTTAGTGCTTACAGAAGGTAATTCTGAAACAGCAATTACTAAAGTAGGTGCTTACACTAAAAAATCAACACAATTGACATTGACTGCTACTCCATTTACGACTCAAGGAGGAACAGCAACTTCGTATGCATGGAAACTTCCTACTGGAGTAACTTGTATTTCGCAACATACAACTGATGTGACCTTAACAGGCTCAACAACTATAGATGGTGTTGTAACACCTTGGACAATTACTGATGCTATTGCAACTGCCTCTAGCACCATAACTATTGATTTTGAAGGTGTTGATTCAGGAGTGTTTTCATTCCCATTGAGTGTATATGCGGTTAACGGAACTGGTAATTCAAAAGCGAGAACATTAACGTTAACAGCTGCTGTGCCAGCTACTCCAGCTATAGTTGGAAGTGGAGGAACTGGAACTTCTGGTCAATTTGGTTCTTGTAGTACTAAAACCTACACTGCTACTTTAATACCAGGAGCTACCTATACTTGGACAGTTCCTGCAGGTGCTCAAATAGTTGGTGCTACAAATGGATATGTTATCGAGGTTAATTATTCAGCTACGAGTGTCGCATTAAATGCAACTTCAACAGTAACTTGTTCTGCAACAAACGGAACGGGTAATAGCGCAACAAAATCACTGACTGTAAAAAGAATAGCTTGTACAACTCCCGCTCCTAGATTTTCAGATGTTACTGAAAAATTAAGCGTAGTGGCGTATCCTAACCCTTCTTCGACTAACTTCAACTTGAACATCACCACCTCGAGTGCAAAAAATGTAGAAGTAAAAGTATATGATATGATTGGTAAATTAATCAACAAAATGGAAGTTAGTCCAAGTAAAGTGGCTGGGCTTCAAATTGGGGATCGATATCCATCAGGGGTCTATAATGTAATTGTTTCTCAAGGCACCGAGGTGAAAACCCTGCGGGTGATTAAGCAATAAAAGAGGGAAGAGGCATAAGCCAAAAGGCAATAGCCAAAAGGCAAAAGGCGCAGGATTTAGTTCTTGCGCCTTTTTTGTGATTAGTAAAATGCTGTATTGTTTTACATTTTTTAGTAGAAACCTATTTCGGGAGGAGGAAAACTTTATTTACCTGAATAATGACCCATTGCTGAAATGACTTCAACTACTACTAAAGTGTCATTTACCGAATAAATTATTCTGTCTTTCAGATTAATTCTTCTTGACCAAAAACCAGATAAACTATACTTTAATTGTTCGGGATTTCCGATGCCTTCAAAAGGTGTTTCAGTAAGTTCTTTTAAAATCTTTTCAATTCGTTTAATACTAGACTGATTCCCTGATTTTAAATGTTGGGCTATATGTTTTTTTGCTATTTCTGTTACTTCAACCCTAAACTTCCCCATATATCATCTGGATTTATTATGGTTCTTTTTTTGCTTTTTGCTGATTTTAAAACCATTTTTACGAATTCTGGATTGTAGTTATCTTTTTCTCTTTCACTTGCCGGTACAGTAGGATTGTTTAATCCCGAATCAATACAAACTCCTTTATTCGTGACAGAAAGCATTTTGGCAAGTTCCAATACTATTTTTCCTGCTTTGGTTTGCTCATTTATAGTTATAGTAGTCATAATTCCATCTTTTAAAACACAAAGCTACAAAAAACGTGCTACAGTTCGGTACCATTTTTAATTTATTACTTCTGGTGTTTTTCTTCGTTTTGCTCTTGAAATAGGTTAATCATAAAAGTCATTAGCCATAAGGAAATATCCAAAAGATGCTGGATTCATTTCTTGCGCCTTTTATTATGATTCTATTTCCTCATTCAAATTCCTAATTTAATTAGGCACTCCTAGAAGGCGAAACAAGGAGAGGAGTTAACTACAGAACTATAGTTTGTTTTGAAGGCGAATACATTAAATGAAAATTTTACTTACTTTTGTTTCATTGAAATTCAATGAAATAGCGATCTAAAAATATTGAAAATGGAAACTAAATCTATTGACTTGTTAAATAGAAAACTGAAAAACGCTCCTCAAAGTGTTTTGGAACGTGTTATTGGTTATGTTGATGCCCTTTTAGAACCTGCAAACCATACTAAACCTTACAGTTTATCTAAAGAACAACAACAACTATTAGACAGCCAACTCTACTCTGACAAAACTACTTATACCAATGCCGAAACGATTTATTCTGACTTGAAAAAGAAGCATGAATTATAAGATTATAGTATCTCCCATTGCTTCTAAAAACATTGAAGATGCGGTTGAATATTATATTCACAAATCCAGTAAAAAACTAGCTTCTGACTTTTTAAAAGAATACAGAAAAACCTATAAAGCCCTACAAACAAGCCCTTTTTATCAGTTTCATGATGCTAATTACCAATTTATCCCTTTTGAGAAATTTCCGTATCTAGCCTTTTTTATAGTGGATGAACCGAGTAAAACGGTTTTCTTAAATGCTGTATTTCATACATCACAAAATCCTGGTAAATATCCTGTTATATAAACAAAATTATGTATAGCGCGGAATTAGATTCCGTGCCCATCCACTGTTTAAAAACTAAATTTTGAGCGCTATTGACTTTAAGGAATAAAAAAATCAGGGTGGGAAAGGGTATCGTATAATGAAATAGAAAATGAAATGATGCCCAAAATAGTCATGCCACCTAATAGGATTCCAATAGTACCCCACAAGGAGGTGGTTTGATCCAGCATGCGAATGGTTTTGATGTCGCTCTCCACTATAGGGGTTTTTATGATTTGCCCGTTTTCTTTGAGCATTCCGTAATAGTTGCTTCCTTGCAATACAATTTTTTCGAAGGTGAGTCGGGTGTCGTCTTTTCTAATGAGTAGCACAGGTTTCTTGGAAGCCGAAGCATCCTGGATGGAAACCGGTTTTTTTTGATACACCGTACAGCTTTGCAAAAAAAGCAGCACAAACAAACACAGGGAAACGTAAATGCTTTTAAAATACTTCAGGCTCATCATTTTTAGTTTTAGATTAATAATCAGTAAAACCAAGAGTAGCTGTGTATTGTAGAATTTGGGGGATACAGCGAAAAGCAATAGCAAAAAAATTACCTTTGGCTTAAGTGCTGTTGTATAAATATATAAAAAATAATGGAAGTAAAAAAATAAATTTTAGCTCTAGAACAAGCCGTTCAATTCCGCGTTAATGCGATTGATAATAATCCCCAAATCTTCTGGATTGTCTACAAAATTGATGTTATCGACATCTATAATGAGCAATTTGCCTTTAGTGTAGGTTTGAATCCAGGCTTCATAGCGTTCGTTCAATCGATTGAGGTAATCTATGGAAATGGTGTTTTCATATTCGCGCCCCCGTTTGTGAATTTGTCCCACTAGATTAGGGATAGAACTTCTTAAATAAATGAGCATGTCAGGCGCAGCTACCTTAGACTCCATTAAATCAAATAGGGAAGAATAGTTTTGAAAATCACGTTGGGTCATCAAACCCATAGCGTGTAAATTGGGAGCAAATATATGGGCATCTTCGTAGATGGTCCGGTCTTGGATGATTTTTTTGCCGCTTTCGCGAATTTGCAATACCTGGCGAAAACGACTGTTCAGGAAATATATTTGTAAATTAAAAGACCAACGCTCCATTTGGTGGTAGAAATCATCTAGATAGGGGTTGTCTACCACATCTTCATAATGAGGTTCCCATTTGAAATGTTTGGCCAATAATTCAGTCAATGTTGTTTTTCCGGCGCCTATGTTTCCTGCTACTGCTATGTGCATTATGGTATCGTAATTTGGTAGTTGGTAATTTCTTGGTTGGTAAAAATAGACAAAATTTGGTCTCTGTAATAGAAATTTTTAAATGATTTTTCAATCCCTTCAATTGGGTAGCGAATATTCTTCTGAAAATTGAGGAGATGTAATTTTTTGTCTTTCAAATAGAGTATCTCGTTGTCTTTGGTGATTTGAACTTGATCAAAATCAGGAATTTTCCCTAGGAGGGTAATTTTTCCAAAGGGAGTACAAGCATACCAATTTAGCGTATCATCAATCCATTGAAACGTATTAAAATTGGACTCATACCATTTGATATTGCCCGTTATTGAAGGTGTTATTGCTTGGTAAGTGTTTTTTAAATAGTCGAAAAGCCCCATTTGCTGGGTTAGGCTGTTGTAAATCCAGAGCCTATTTTGCGAGGCGATTCCTGTGGCGGTAAGTTGCAGCGGTATGGGATTTTCAGAAAAATTGATTTTCAGGGTTTCATTCAATTGATTGTCCAGCAGGATAACCGTGTTGAAATTTTCATAAAAAAGTACTAGCTGTAACGGATTTTGGATGTCTATTTTTGTTATTTTTCCTAATGATAGGTTTTTATATTGCCAAGATTCATTTCCATATTTTTTTAATAAAACATTATCCTTGATATAATATAGGTTCACCATATTATCAAAACCCACAAATATATCGGCATCGATTTTTTGCACTGAAATAAGTTGTGCTTTCAGATTTTGTTCTTGTGCTAATACAATAGCAAATTGCAAAGTAATAAGGAGGATCATTATTTTTTTAATCATACAATCTCTAATTTATTTTCTTCCTAAGTTTTGCGAAACGAATCTTTTCTTTCAAAGAAAGCTAAAATACAAAAAATAGACTTCAGGGGTACAAGTTTATAAATATTCCTAAAAACAAAAAACCTAACTAAAAAAATAGTCAGGTTTGTTTTAATCTCTTATGGGTTAAATTTTACAATCCAAAAGCAGCTTTTACCTGATCTACAAAATCTAATTTTTCCCAAGTAAACAATTCTACACTCACCGTTTTTTCAATGCCGCCTGGCGCTTTAAACGTTTTGGTTACTGTTTCTGATTTACGACCCATGTGCCCGTAAGCTGCAGTTTCGCTGTATATTGGATTTCTTAATTTCAAACGTTGCTCGATAAAATAAGGACGCATGTCAAAAATGGCTTCCACTTTTTTGGCGATTTCACCGTTGGTCAAATTCACTTTTGAGGTACCATAGGTTTCTACAAAAATTCCCATTGGTTTTGCCACACCAATTGCGTAAGATACCTGAACCAAAATCTCGTCGGCAACACCCGCTGCAACAAGGTTCTTGGCAATGTGACGTGTAGCATAAGCCGCACTTCTATCTACCTTACTTGGATCTTTTCCGGAGAATGCACCACCACCGTGAGCGCCTTTTCCACCATAAGTGTCCACAATAATTTTTCTTCCTGTTAGTCCAGTATCACCGTGTGGTCCACCAATCACAAATTTACCAGTTGGGTTGATGTGGTATTGAATTTTATCGTTAAACAAATGCGCATATTGCGGATTGTTTTTGATGATTCTTGGAATTAGAATTTCAACCAAATCACTTTTGATTTTGGCCAACATCTTAGCTTCCTCGTCAAAATCATCGTGTTGGGTAGAGATCACAATGGCATCAATTCGGGATGGTTTATTGTCATCGTCATATTCCAAAGTCACTTGCGATTTTGCATCAGGACGCAAATAGGTGATTTCGTTGTTTTCACGACGTAAAACGGCCAATTCCTGTAATAATTTATGGGATAAATCCAAGGCCAAAGGCATAAAATCAATAGTTTCATTGGTGGCGTAGCCAAACATCATTCCTTGGTCGCCGGCGCCTTGATCTTCTGGATTAGCTCTTTCTACCCCTTGGTTGATATCACCTGATTGTTCGTGAATAGCCGAAAGAACGCCGCAAGAATTGGCTTCAAACATATATTCGCTCTTCGTATAACCAATTTTTTTGATAACATCGCGTGCAATTTGTTGCACATCCAAATACGTTTCTGATTTCACTTCACCGGCAAGAATTACCTGTCCAGTAGTAACCAATGTTTCACAAGCTACCTTTGAATTTGGATCAAAAGCCAAGAAATTATCAATTAATGCATCCGAAATTTGATCAGCCACTTTGTCTGGATGTCCTTCACTCACTGATTCTGACGTAAATAAATAAGCCATAATAATATAGGTTTTTAAATTAAGCG
This sequence comes from Flavobacterium psychrophilum, assembly GCA_945872245.1. GTDB lineage: Bacteria > Bacteroidota > Bacteroidia > Flavobacteriales > Flavobacteriaceae > Flavobacterium > Flavobacterium psychrophilum_T. Next base: position 15,045 of record CAMBZB010000003.1, on the reverse strand, counting down.
AGGAAAAAAATGATTGCTGGGGAATGCTATAAGGAAGGTTCCTGCTTTAGCATTTTTTTAACGAGGTTGCAATCAGTTCAAATTTTTCCTCTAATATTTCGTCTGCAAATGTATGAAACCAAATTGAATTGCAAATTAAACTCTCTTTTTTTTTGAAAAGTTTTTGAAATTCTATTTTGGATTCAAATTCATTTTTCGGAAAAATTTAAAAACAGAATTAGTAAAATTTGGTTGTTTAAAAAATTTGTGGTTAATTTGTGCCTTTAAGTTCACAACTGTACTGAAATGTTATAAAGAAAGCTCGAGGGAATAGACCCTATGAAAGCTTAGCAACCTACGCCAAAATCGAAAGGTGCTACATTCTATCCCGATTATGGGAAAAGATAACAACAAGAATTCTTCTAGTTTATTTCTAGTTTTTCTTTCTAATATTTCCAGACACAAATCAAAAATCATAAAAGATTTGAAATTGGAAAATAAACCAACAGCTAGTATCATACAAAATTTCACCACCGAAAGTGGCGTAACTTATCCATCCCTAAACTTAAGTTTTCAGGTTTTTGGACCAGCTTTGCAAACCGCTCCCATTGTTCTGGTGAATCATGCCCTTACGGGAAATTCTCAAGTTATCGGTGCAAATGGTTGGTGGAACAATCTAATAGGCGAAAACAAAACCATCGACACCAATAAATACACGATATTAGCCTTCAACGTTCCCGGAAATGGGTACGACGCGACCTTCATCACAAAGTACCAGGATTTTAATGCAAGGGACATAGCCAGGCTTTTTCTGGAAGGAATTAAAATGCTAAAAATACCGCAATTATTCGCTATTATCGGAGGTTCTGTAGGAGGAGGAATTGCCTGGGAAATGGTTACCTTAGAACCTAAAATCACCAAAAATTTAATTCCAATTGCTTCCGACTGGAAAGCGACAGATTGGCTCATTGCGAATTGTTATCTACAAGAACAAATATTAAATAATTCTCGGAAGCCCATTGAAGATGCCCGAATTCACGCCATGCTGTGTTACCGAACACCAGAATCTTTTAAGGAGAAGTTCAAAAGAACGACAAACGAAGAATTGGCTATTTTTAACGTAGAAAGTTGGCTGGCCCATCACGGCAAGAAATTACAAAATCGGTTTCAGTTGTCGGCCTATAAAACGATGAACCAATTGTTAAAGACAATAGACATTACCAGAAATAGAGGCTCATTCGATGCAATAGCATCTAAAATGGAGGCGAGTATCCACATTATTGGTATCAATTCGGATTTGTTTTTTACGGCAACTGAAAACAAGGAAACATATAAGGAGTTAAAAAGACAAAATAAAAAGGTGTTTTACAAGGAAATTCAATCCATACACGGACACGACGCCTTTTTGATAGAATTTGAACAATTAGACCATTTGCTTAAGGATATTTTTTAAGCGTTATACATACAAAACAGATGAAAATATTAAAATTTGGTGGAAAATCGTTGTCCAATGGAGACGGAATAAATAAGGTAGTTGCTATTATTGCCAATAAAATCAACCATGGCGAAAAAATAGCTGTCGTAGTGTCGGCACGCGGAAATGCAACGGATGAATTGGAAGAAATTTTAGGAGTTGCCGCTAAAAACGGGAACTATAAAGCCCTTCTTGAAACATTCAAAACGGAACAAAAAGGGGATTATCCCGACGTTGATTTATCGGAGGAATTTGAAGCATTGGACAAACTTTTTGAGGGGGTTAGTTTAATTGGGGATTACAGCAACAAAATTAAAGACCAAATTCTTTCTAAAGGAGAATTGCTTTCGGCAAAATTATTGACCGCCATTCTGATTAAAAATAAAATAAACGCTCGTTTCACCGATTCTAGAGAATTGATAAAAACGGATTCCAAATTTGGGGATGCCCAACCATTGGAACAAGTTTCCAAGAAAAATGTGGTTCAATATTTCAAACTGCACAGCGAAACGGTCAATATTATTACGGGTTTTATTGGATCAAATAATAACAACGACGCTACAACTTTAGGGAGAAATGGCAGCAATTATACGGCTTCGCTGATTGCCAATTATCTTGATGCCGAAGAACTGCAAAACTATACCCACGTTGACGGAATTTACACAGCGAATCCTGAATTAGTTCCCGATGCCAAGAAAATTGACCGTTTGTCTTTTAACGAAGCCAATGAAATTGCCAATTTCGGAGCGACCATTTTGCACGCTAAAACCATTATTCCTTTATTGGAAAAAAACATACCGTTGCGAATTTTAAACACATTCAACCACGAAAATCAGGGAACATTAATCACTTCGAAATCCAATAAAGAAGGGATTAAAACGCTTTCGGTTTTGGAGAATGTAGCCTTGGTGAATTTGGAAGGAAGAGGGTTGTTAGGAAAAACAGGAGTTGACGCCCGTATTTTTAGGGTGATGGGAGACAATGAGATTAGCGTGAGCATCATCTCGCAAGGTTCCTCGGAGCGTGGGATTGGACTTGTGGTTGCCGCAGACCAAGCTTCAAAAGCGATGATTGAACTCGAAAAAGAATTTGAAAATGATTTCTATTCGAAAGACGTCAACAAAATCTCGATTACCGATGATGTTTCGGTGATTTCGATTATTGGGCAGGATTTAAGCACTTTTCACAAACCCTATACGGCTTTGATTAAAAATAAAGTGGTGCCGATTCTTTTCAACAATACGGTAACGGGTAAAAACGTGAGTTTGGTGGTTAAAAAATCCCAACTACACAAGGCTTTGAATGTGATTCATGGCGAAATCTTTGGGGTTTCCAAGAAAATAAACATTGCCATTTTCGGCCACGGGCTAGTAGGTGGTACTTTGATTAATCAAATATTGGAGTCGGCTACGGCTATCGAAAAACGAAAAGACATTAAACTGAATGTTTTTGCGATTGCCAATTCAAAAAATGTCCTTTTGAACAAAAATGGTGTGACACCCAATTGGAAAAACGAGATTCAAAATAATGGTTTTTCATATACGATTGATGATATTATCGCCTACGCCAATGAAAATCATCTAGAGAATTTGATCGCTATTGACAACACGGCAAGTGCTTCGTTTGTAGAAAATTACATTCCATTGGCAGAAAGCAGTTTTGACTTGATTTCTTCCAACAAAGTGGCGAATACCATGAGTTATAAATTTTACAAAGACTTGCGAAAAGTATTGGCTGAAAACCAGAAGACATATTTGTATGAAACTAATGTGGGCGCAGGATTACCGTTAATTGACACTATCAAATTACTACACCTTTCAGGGGAAAATATTACCAAAATCAAAGGCGTTTTCTCGGGGACCTTGAGTTATTTATTCAACAATTTTTCGGCAAAAGACGTTCCGTTCAGTGAAGTTTTGAAAGAAGCCATCGATAATGGCTACACGGAACCAGATCCAAGAGAAGATTTATGTGGTAACGATGTGGGTAGAAAATTGCTAATTTTGGCAAGAGAATTGGATTTGCAAAATGAATTCGAAGAAATTCGCATTCAAAACTTGATCCCAGAACATTTGCGCGAAGGAAATGTGTCTGATTTCTTAAATAAATTAAAGGAATTTGACCCCATTTATAACAAAATAAAAGCCGAACAAGAACCGAATCACGTCTTGAGATACATTGGGGAATTGTCGGGAGATTTACAAAACGACAAAGGAAATCTCGAAGTGAAATTAGTTTCCGTACCTTCGGATACCGCTTTGGGAGGATTAAAAGGTTCTGATTCGTTCTTCGAAATTTACACCGAATCGTATGGCGATAGACCCATCGTGATTCAAGGTGCCGGCGCTGGATCGGCAGTAACGGCGAGAGGTGTTTTCGGGGATATTTTGAGATTGTCGGAGAAAGGATAAAATAAGTATTCAGTTTTTAGTATTCAGTAAAAAAACAAAAACTCACCAGTTTCAGTTCCCTCTCCTTTGGAGAGGGTTGGGGTGAGGAAAATAAATAGAATAAAATGAAAATAACATTAGACAGAGTAAACGAAAATTTCCACTTTCAACTAAAAAACGATCGTGGACACATAGTAAATGTAGATGCAAGACCTGATTTTGGGGGCAATGACATGGGGCCAAGCCCAATGGAATTAATCTTGATGGGAGTGGCAGGTTGCAGCGGTATCGATATGATTTCGATACTAAAAAAGCAACGTCAGGAAATCACTTCTTTCAAAGCTGAGGTTGAAGGCGAACGCGTACAAGTGGGCGAAGCAAAACCTTTCAAAGATATTTATGTGGTTTTTTATCTGGAAGGAAACATTAAAGAAGACAAAGCTGCAAAAGCTGCCCAACTTTCTTTCGAAAAATACTGTTCGGTTTCTAAAACATTGGAACCAACAGCAACGATCCATTATAAAGTAGTTTTGAATAACAAGCCATTAGCCAATAGCTAATTGCCAATAGCTAAAAAAAAATGAACGAACAAGAATTTGGTTTTGAAACCCAGGCCATACGCAATCAATTAGAGCGTACCCAATATTTAGAGCATTCAGTGCCTTTGTACTTAACTTCGAGTTTTGTATTCGAAGATGCAGAAGATATGCGTGCTTCCTTTGCCGATGAGAAAGATAGAAATATTTATAGCCGTTACAGCAATCCGAATACCAACGAGTTTATTGATAAAATTTGCGCGATGGAAGGGGCAGCGTCTGGATTTGCATTCGCTTCGGGAATGGCGGCAGTATATTCAACCTTGGCGGCTTTGTTAAACTCGGGCGATCATATTGTTTCGGCAAGTAGTGTATTTGGAGCGACACACTCCTTATTTATTAATTATTTTCCTAAATGGGGAATAGAAACTACGTATTTTGATATTAATAAACCCGAAACTATTGAGGGTTGTATCAAAACAAACACCAAAATTCTTTTTGCCGAATCGCCTACAAATCCTGGAGTTGATATTATTGATTTGGAATTGCTTGGCACTATTGCCAAAAAACACGATTTGATTTTGATCATTGACAATTGTTTTGCCACACCTTATTTACAACAGCCTATAAAATGGGGTGCTGATTTGGTTATCCATTCAGCAACAAAATTGATGGACGGACAAGGTCGTGTTTTAGGTGGAATCACTGTTGGTGATGACGAATTGATTCAAAAGATCTATCTATTTTCTCGATTGACAGGGCCTTCTTTATCTCCTTTCAATGCATGGGTATTGTCAAAAAGTTTAGAAACTCTAGCAGTTCGTTTGGATAGACATTGCGAAAACGCACTCAAAGTAGCCGAGTTTTTAGAACAGCATCCAAAGGTGAATACCGTAAAATATCCGTTCTTGAAATCGCATCCCCAATATGAAATTGCCCAAAAGCAAATGAAATTAGGAGGTAATATTGTAGCTTTCGAAATCAAAGGGGGTCTCGAAGCGGGAAGGGCTTTTTTGAATAAAATAAAGTTGTGTTCGTTGTCGCCAAATTTGGGAGATACTAGAACCATCGTGACACATCCGGCTTCTACAACGCACAGTAAATTAACAGTTGAAGAGCGTTTAGCAGTGAGTATTACAGATGGTTTGGTGCGTATTTCCGTAGGATTGGAAACCGTGATAGATGTCATTATTGATTTGGAACAGGCGTTAGCATAAGATTTTAGATGGATGATTAACGATTTTAGATTGCAGATTACCAATGTAATAACGATCGTTAATCATCATAATTTTTTCAGTACAAAAACATACTTTTGTAATTATTAAAACAGATGTTGGTTTTATGACTTTTAAAATCAGCTATCGTTAATCTTCAATCAAAAATAAATCATGCTTTCTAAAAAAACAAAATACGGAATAAAAGCTTTGACTTTTTTGGCGCGCCAAGAGGATCAAACACCTGTGGCTATTGCTGAAATTGCAAAAGCAGAACATATTTCAATTAAGTTTCTCGAAAGTATTTTGTTGCTCTTGCGTCATTCCGGTTTTCTGGGAGCCAAGAAAGGAAAGGGTGGAGGATATTATCTAATCAAAGAGCCCAAAGACATCAATATGGCAAAAGTGTACCGCATTCTGGAGGGACCCATTGCTTTGTTGCCTTGCGCCAGTCACAATTTTTACGAGAAATGTGACGATTGTACTGATGAAGTAGCTTGTGCTGTTCGCAAACTCATGATGGAAGTTCGGGACAATACGCTTATGATTTTAGAAAACAATACGCTGGCTGATATCGCTTTTTAAAAAAAATCCCAAAACCGCAAGTTTCCAAAAAGATTAATTGAAATTTTAAATTGCGTATTTGCAGTTTATTTTTTTGCTAAATATGTTGAAGGGACTAAAACACATAATTATACCCCACGAAAAACAACATGATAGCAATAGCATTTCTTAGCAATAAATCAGGGACTTTGCCACTCAGTAGACTTCCGAAATAGATGCCAGGAAGGGAACCAATTAAAAGCTGACCTAGTAGAGTAAAATCCATATTTCCCATCGAGGCATGTCCTACGCCTGCCACCAGTGTCAATGGAATAGCATGAGCAATCTCAGTTCCTACTAATTTAGGGGTTGGTAAAAGGGGATATAAGAAAAATAAAGTAACAGTACCTAAGGCTCCAGCTCCAATGGAAGTTAGCGTTACAATGGCACCTAGCATTATGCCAATTAATAGGGTTAATCCGTTTTGAGTTTTACTTTCTTTATGAAATTTATCTCCTGAATGTTTTTGAGAAAAAGCTAATATTTTATTTTTGAAAATAATAGCAACTGATGTAAACAACAACGCCCAGCCTAAGCTATATTTTATGGTGGCATTCATGGTTTCAACATCAGTTTTAATTTTATGAAGAACCCACAAAGTAATTAAAGAAGCGGGAATACTCCCCAATACCAGCCAACCAGTAATAGTCCAATCAATATTTTTCTTTTTATTATGAACAACAACGCCTCCTGTTTTGGTAACTGCAGCATATAATAAATCTACAGCAACAGCCTTTGTTGGCGGTATGCCAAACCATAATAGAATTGGTGTCATCAAAGAACCCCCGCCTATGCCTGTTAATCCTACAATAAAACCAACTGTTAATCCGGCAACGATTAGTCCATATTGAAAATCCATAATTGTATTTTTTTTGTCAAAAGTAAAAATTATTTTCTTATATCCTATAGGAATGGTAGGCTTTATTTTTTTTTTGATGCTAAAAAAACTAATTTTTATTTTGTTATTTATAAATAAGTAGTATTTTTGCAGAATAATCTACAAAACCGATAGGGTAATAGATTTATTAATAAAAAAACATGAGCGCAACTGTAGTAAAGACTTTATTAGAAAAAACAGCCAATTTCTCAATTGAGGAGACTTTAGCTTTTTTGGCTAGTGAATATAAAAATCAAGTGGTTTTTTCTACTTCTTTTGGTCAGGAGGATCAGGTGATTACGGCTTTAATTGCCAAAAATGATTTGCCAATCAATATATTTACGCTGGACACAGGGCGTTTGTTTCAGGAAACCTATGATGTTTTTCATAGAACGATCAAAAAATACAAAGTAGCAATTCAAACCTATTTTCCTGAGGCTGCTGCGGTAGAGAAACTGCTGAGTGAAAAAGGACCAAACAGTTTCTATGAATCAGTCGAAAATAGAAAGGAATGTTGTTTCATTCGAAAAGTAGCACCATTGACTAAGGCTTTAAAAGGAAATGCCATTTGGATTACTGGATTAAGAGCAGAGCAATCCGAAAATAGAAACGACTTAGCTGCTTTTGAATATGATGCCCATTTTGATATTATCAAATTTAATCCACTGTTAAAATGGACATTGGCAGAAGTTCAAAAATACATAGATGACAATAATGTACCCCAAAATGCTTTACACAAACAAGGTTTTGTAAGTATTGGTTGTGCTCCTTGTACGAGAGCCATTGCCGAAGGTGAAGACATTAGAGCAGGAAGATGGTCTTGGGAATCCAGTCATAAGGAATGCGGTTTGCACGAAAAATAATTTTAAATTATGAATTAAAATGATTGTTGAATTTTTCAATCATTTAAATCTTTAAATAAATACAATGAGTTCAATATTAAAAACAAATGCTTTAGAAAGCGAGGCGATATACATTTTTAGAGAAGTAATTTCTCAGTTTGATAAGCCTGTATTGCTGTTCTCTGGAGGAAAAGATTCGATTACATTGGTGCGTTTGGCGCAAAAAGCATTCTTTCCAGCCAAAATCCCTTTCCCATTATTGCATGTCGATACGGGGCACAACTTTCCGGAAACAATCGAATTTAGAGATCGATTGGTTGCTGAGTTAGGATTGGAATTGATCGTTCGAAATGTTCAAGATGCTATCGACGAAGGAAAAGTTGTCGAAGAATCCGGTAAATATTCTAGTAGAAATAGTCTGCAAACGACTACGCTTTTAGATGCAATCGAAGAATTCAAATTTGACGCTTGTATTGGCGGTGCGCGTCGTGACGAAGAAAAAGCAAGAGCCAAAGAACGTATTTTCTCAGTTCGGGATGATTTTGGTCAATGGGACGAAAAAAATCAACGCCCAGAATTATTCGATTTGTTAAACGGAAAAATCGAAAATGGACAAAACGTTCGAGTTTTTCCAATTTCGAATTGGACAGAATTAGACGTTTGGAGTTATATCGAACAAGAACAAATCGAGATTCCATCCATTTACTTTTCACACAAGCGTAAAGTATTTTTGAGAGACGGAATGATTTGGTCACACTCTCCTTTTGTTTACCAAGAAGAAGATGAGGTAGTAGAAGAAAGAATTGTTCGTTTTAGAACCGTTGGAGATATGAGTTGTACCGCAGCAGTTGATTCGTATGCCGCCACAATTGCAGAAGTAGTTGGCGAAATTAGATCTTCTACTATTTCTGAAAGAGGTGCCAGAATCGATGACAAACGTTCCGAGGCAGCGATGGAAAAAAGAAAACAACAAGGGTATTTCTAGGATGAGATTCTTGAAATTTCTTTTTAGTTTGTTTCTTTTTAGTACTAGTTTAAATGCTCAAACCGAAAAGAATGTAATTCATCAAAGTTTGCTTTGGACTCGATATTACAACCAACTGGAATTAAATCACAGATGGTCTATTCATTCCGAGTTTGACAATAGGATATTTATAAATCCAACTGTTCAGAATTTGTTTGTTATAAGGGTTCAAGGAAGATATAAAATTTCAGAGCAAGTCGAGTTGGGTTCGGGGTTTGCCTATTTTAATGTTGCAACGCAAGATGCCGATATGGATTCAGGATTTAGCAAACCAGAATACAGATTACAACAGGATGTGACATGGAAGCAAAGTTTAGGTAAAATAAATTTGAATCAAAGGCTTCAAATAGAAGAACGTTTTTTTCAAGATTTTGATACCCAGGGGTTAAAAAGGGGAAGTACATTAGCGATGCGATTTCGATATAGATTTCAAGGCGGTTATACTCTTTGGAAAAAGGAAAAGCAATTTCTGAAGACACTGATTTATGATGAAATAATGATTAATGCCGGAAGCCAAATTGTTGAAAACACTTTCGACCAAAATAGAATTTATGCGGGCTTACAATATGGAATCAATTCATCTGTTACTATAGAAATGGGATATTTGAACAGTTTTCAACAACAAAAATCAGGAACAGATTATTACGATAGAAACATAATTAGATTTAGTATTTATCATAAATTAAAAATATAAAAAAGGAGTTTTAAAAAATAAAGCCCGTCAAAAATAAAAACAAAAAAGAATGGAAGTTTTAAAAATAGCAACAGCAGGAAGTGTAGATGACGGAAAGAGTACCTTAATCGGTAGATTATTATACGACACTCAATCCTTGACTGTAGATAAACTAGAAGCAATCGAAAAAAGCAGCAAGCAAAAAGGATACGATTATCTTGATTTTTCTTTGGCTACGGACGGTTTGGTTGCCGAGAGAGAGCAAGGAATTACGATTGACGTAGCGCATATTTATTTTTCGACTGCTAAGAAAAGTTACATCATCGCCGATACGCCAGGTCACGTAGAATATACCCGAAACATGGTTACAGGAGCGTCGACTTCACAAGTTTCCATCATTTTGATTGATGCACGTAAAGGAGTTATTGAGCAAACGTACCGACACTTTTTTATCAATAATTTATTGAGAGTAAAGGAAGTTATTGTTGCGGTGAACAAAATGGATTTGGTTGACTATTCCGAGGAAGTCTACAACAAAATTAAAGCCGATTTTCAAGCCTTGAATTCCAAAAGCACTTTCAAAGAACAAAATGTGAGTTATATTCCGTTGAGCGCTTTGACAGGAGATAATGTGGTGGAATCATTGGGAGGAATGCCTTGGTACACGGGACAAACTATCCTGCAACATTTGGAAGCTTTAGAACCTAAAGATGTGTATGAAAAAGGCAAAGCGCGTTTTCCTGTTCAAACCGTAATTCGACCAAAAACAGAGCAATACCACGATTTTAGAGGCTATGCCGGAAAATTATACGGAAACAATATTAAAGTGGGCGATGCGGTAACGGTTCTACCTTCATTAACAGAATCTGTAGTGACCAACATTCACTTTTTCGATCAGGAATTTGATGAAGCAACCGCTGGTTCTTCTATCACATTGGAATTAGAAAATGACATCAACGTGACTAGAGGAGATATGATTGTAAAATCGAGCGAACTTCCTAAAATCGAAAAAGACATTAATACAACTATTTGTTGGATGGACAGTAAAAAATTGGTTCCAGGAGCAAAATATTTCGTGCAACACAACACGAATAGAGTTTTGGCGAAAATCGACAGCGTGAAAAATATTATTGCTACTGATTTTTCAGGAACAAAAGAAGCTAGTCAATTGGCGATAAACGAAATAGGTGAAGTAAATATTAAATTGAGCAAAGCTATTTATTTTGACGCCTATAATGACAACAAATCGAACGGGGCTTTTATTTTAATAGACGCTGCAACGAACACAACTGCGGGAGTTGGTTTTATCCGATAAAAATTAACTATTGGCTTTTAGCCATTAGAAATTAGAAAAAATACGATAACAAAAAAGCTATTAGCCAAAAGCAAGTAAAGTATGGAAAGTTTTAGAACAGAAATAGAAAATCCGATTGTCCAAAAAGACATCATCGATTTAGAGAAAAAAATTGCCTTATTCCGTGACGGAAAAATTGATGATGAACGTTTCCGAAGCCTTCGTTTGGCTAGAGGAGTTTATGGTCAACGCCAGGAGGGGGTTCAAATGATTCGTATCAAATTACCATTTGGAAAAGTGACAAGCGAACAATTGTTGCGTATCACTAAAGTTTCTGACGAATATTCAACGGGACGTTTGCATATTACAACGCGTCAGGATATCCAAATTCACTACGTGAGTTTAGATAGAACCCCACAACTTTGGGCTGAATTAGAAAAAGACGATGTTACGCTTCGTGAGGCTTGTGGTAATACAGTTAGAAATATTACTGCAAGTGAAACAGCAGGAATAGATGTTGAAGAGCCTTTTGATGTGTCGCCTTATGCACACGCCCTGTTCCAATTTTTCTTAAGAAACCCGGTTTGTCAAGAAATGGGACGTAAATTCAAAATGTCATTTTCTTCTTCGGATAAGGACACTGCTTTGAGTTATTTACATGATTTAGGATTTATTCCAAAAGTGGTAAACGGAGAAAGAGGATTCAAAGTAATGTTGGGCGGTGGATTAGGTTCACAACCACACCATGCTGAATTGTTATCTGAATTTATTCCGGTAAACCAAATTATCCCAACAACCGAAGGAGTTTTGAGAATATTTGACCGTTACGGCGAAAGAGCCAAACGTTTGAAAGCACGTATGAAATTTTTAATCAAAGATATCGGTAGAGACGAGTTCTTGCGATTAGTCGAAGAAGAGAAAAAAGCGTTATCCTATCAAACTGTTGAAATCGACACTACCGCTTTTGACGGTGAAATTCCTGCCCCTTTATTGGTGGCTCCAAAAGTGGAAATAGAAGATATTGCCGCATTCGAAGCTTGGAAAAAATCGAATGTGATTTCCCAAAAACAAGCGGGCTATGTAGCGATTGGAATCAAAGTAGCTTTAGGAGATTTTTATACCGACAAAGCAAGGTTATTGGCGGAACTAATAAAAAATTATGCAGCTAATGAATTGCGTTTTTCTCTAAGACAAGACATTTTGATTCGTCACGTAAAGGAAGAAAATCTGCCATTTTTCTACCAAGAATTAGCCAAATTGGATTTTGTGACTTTAGGATACAATACCATTGGGGATATTACCGCTTGTCCAGGAACGGATACCTGTAATTTAGGAATTGCCAGCAGCACTGGAATTGCGACGGAACTAGAGCGTGTTTTAGCAACAGAATACCCACAATACAACAACAATCGGGAAATAGCCATTAAAATCAGTGGTTGTATGAATGCCTGTGGACAACACAATATGGCTGAAATTGGTTTTCAGGGAATGTCTATCAATTCAGGAAAATTAGTGGCGCCAGCCCTTCAGGTATTATTAGGGGGTGGTATATTAGGAAATGGCGAAGGAAGATTTTCTGATAAAGTAATCAAAATCCCAAGTCGTAGAGGACCGGACGCCTTGCGTTTTATCTTAAATGATTTTGATGCAAATGCCAACGGACAATCATTCTTGAATTATTATGATGCCAAAGGGGAGAAATATTTCTATGAATTTCTAAAACCATTAGCCGATATAACCAACCTTACCGAAGCGGACTTTGTAGATTGGGGAAATGCCGATAACTACGTAAAAGCAGTTGGTGTTGGGGAATGCGCAGGTGTGGTTATTGATTTGGTTGCGACTTTGATATTTGAAGCCAAAGATAAAATGACTTTTGCCCAGGAAGCCTTCGAAGATCAAAAATGGTCAGATGCCATTTATTTGGCTTATGCTGGATTTGTAAATGGTGCAAAAGCTTTATTGCTTGCCGAAGACCAAAAAACGAATCACCATGCAGGGATAATCGATTTATTTGACACGGTTTTTATCGAAAGCAAAAAAATCGAGTTGGATTCGTCTTTCAAAGAATTGGTTTACCAAATCAATAAAAACGAACCTTCTGCTGAATTTGCCAAAAAATACATTCAAGAAGGGGTTGCTTTTTTTGAAAACATCGAAAATTATAGAGCCAAAGATTTAGCAAATGAATAAACATATTCAACCCAAAGTAACTTTAGTGGGCGCTGGCCCTGGAGATCCGGATTTGCTTACTCTGAAAGGAGTAAAAGCACTCGCTGAAGCGAATGTGGTGTTGTATGATGCCTTGTCTAATGAGGAATTATTGGTGCATGCCCCGAAGAAATCCATAAAAATATTTGTGGGAAAAAGGATTGGCTTCCACGAATATTCCCAAGACCAGATCAATCAACTGATAGTTGACAATGCACTTACTTATGGAAATGTAGTGCGGCTCAAAGGAGGCGATTCTTTTATTTTTGGACGAGGAAGTGAAGAAATTGAATATATTGAAAGTTTTGGAATTCCCACTTTTGTTGTACCCGGTCTTTCCTCATCAATTGCGGTGCCTGCAAACCAAGGAATCTCTTTGACTAAAAGAGGGGTTTCCGAAAGTTTTTGGGTCATTACAGGAACTACATCCGACAGGAATTTGTCCAATGATGTGGCTTTGGCTGCAAAATCATCGGCAACAGTAGTGATTTTGATGGGAATGAGTAAATTGGCACAAATTGTTTCTTTATTCCAAAAAGAATCCAAAGGGGAAACTCCCGTGGCGATTATCCAAAACGGTACAATGCCCAACGAAAAAGTAGGCATCGGAACCATAAATTCTATTTTGCAAGTAGTAAAGGAACATCAACTAAGTTCTCCTGCGATTATCGTCATAGGAGAGGTGGTAAGCGAAAGAAACAGGTTAAAAGGTTTTTACGAAGAATTTGCATTCAATAAAGTTTGTGCCAGAGAATAATGGAAGAAAACAAAACTTTTTCCAATAATCAGGACTTGGCTCCCTCTCCATTGGAAAGAAACGAACTATATCCTGTTTTTTTAAAGCTGCATAACCTCAAGGTGCTCATTGTAGGCGGAGGAAATGTAGGATTGGAAAAATTATCGTTCTTGTTGAAATCCAGTCCGAACGCAGATGTTGAGGTGGTTGCGCCAAGGTTTCTTCCGGAATTGGAAGTTTTGGCTCAAAAACATCCTTCGGTTCAATTGACGTACAAAAAATTCAATCGCTGGATGCTTCGCAAAAGGCATATAGTGATAGCTTGTACCGATGATTTGAAAGTTAACAAACGGGTGTATGATTTGTCAAGAAAAAGATATTTGATTTGCAATATTGCCGATACGCCGCCATTATGCGATTATTATTTGGGTGGAATTGTGACCAAAGGAAATGTGAAAATTGCCATTTCCACTAATGGAAAATCACCCACAACAGCCAAAAGATTAAGGGAGTTTTTCGAAGAAATAATTCCAGATGATATTAACAAAATGGTAGAAAACCTAAACGAATATCGTAAAACATTAAAAGGGGATTTTGAAGAGAAAGTCCAAAAAATGAATGAAATTACAGAAGCATTAAAAAATAAAGAATAAAAAAATGGTTAAAACAGACATACTTATAATAGGCGCGGGACCAACAGGATTATTTACCGTTTTCGAAGCAGGATTATTAAAATTAAAATGTCACATTCTTGACGCTTTGCCACAACCAGGAGGGCAACTTTCGGAATTGTACCCTAAAAAACCCATCTATGATATTCCAGGTTTTCCGGAAGTTTTAGCAGGGGATTTGGTGGATAATTTAATGGAACAAATCAAACAATTCGAACCAGGATTTACTTTGGGTGAACGTGCCGAAACTATAGAGAAACAAGAAGACGGAAGCTTTATTGTAACGTCAAATAAAGGAAAAAAATTCCACGCTCCAGTTGTTGCGATTGCAGGAGGTTTAGGAAGTTTTGAACCTCGAAAACCGTTAATCGAGGATATCGAATTCTATGAAGACAAAGGGATTAAATACTTCCTCAAGAATCCAGAGAAATTCCGTGATAAAAGAGTCGTAATATCTGGTGGTGGAGATTCTGCTTTGGATTGGAGTATTTTCTTGGCCAATGTTGCTTCTGAAGTGACTT
>CAMBZB010000002.1 GCA_945872245.1 Flavobacterium psychrophilum | reverse complement strand
TTTTTTTGCTTCAAAAGGAATTAAATGCTAAAAATTGTTTTTCAAAAATTCATTTATATTTTTTAAATCCTATATTTGTCAAAATTGAAAATTTACGATAAAACGTATGGAAAAATACTATAAAAAGGAAGGTAGATACGGCTATTATGAAGCCGGAGAAGGAACTCCAATTGTCATTTTGCATGGTCTAATGGGAGGATTAAGCAACTTTGATGCCGTTGCCAGTTATTTTTCTGAAAAAGGATACAAAATTGTCATTCCGGATTTACCAATTTATACCCAAAATATTTTAAAAACCAATGTTAAAGCTTTTGCAAAATATGTTAAGGACTTTATCACTTTCAAAGGTTTTGACAGAGTAATCTTGTTGGGAAATTCATTAGGAGGCCATATTGCTTTATACCACACAAAAATGTATCCAGAAAAAGTGGCTGGATTAGTATTGACAGGAAGTTCAGGCCTTTATGAAAGTGCCATGGGCGATAGTTACCCAAAAAGAGGGGACTATGAGTATATAAAGCAAAAAGCAGAAGCCGTATTTTATGATCCAAAAATGGCTACCAAGGAACTGGTAGACGAGGTTTATGCCTCCGTAAACGACAGGATAAAATTGATAAAAACATTGACTATTGCCAAAAGTGCCATTCGACACAATATGGCAAAAGACCTTCCAAAAATGCATGTACAAACTTGTCTTATTTGGGGAAAAAACGACAAAGTCACTCCTCCAAATGTCGCCGAAGAGTTTAATGAATTACTGCCAAATGCAACTCTATATTGGATTGATAAATGTGGTCATGCGGCCATGATGGAACATCCTGAAGAATTTAATCGTTTGCTAGAAGACTGGCTGACACATACCCATTTGAAAGCGCATTAAGCATCCGGGGAATTTACAAATACAATTATGAAGATTAATACCGCCGAATTTATTATCAGCAACTCTGATGTCGACAAATGTCCAAAAGACTTCTTGCCGGAGTATGCTTTTATAGGTCGATCAAATGTTGGCAAGTCGTCGTTGATTAACATGCTGACCAATCATAAAAATTTGGCAAAAACTTCGGGAAGACCAGGAAAAACACAATTAATAAATCATTTTTTAATTAACAACAATTGGTTTCTTGTCGATTTACCCGGTTATGGATATGCCAAAGTTTCCAAGAAAACAAAATCGGTTTTTCAGCAATTTATTACTGATTATTTTGAAACAAGGGAGCAATTAGTATGCGCTTTTGTTTTAATTGACATTCGGCACGAAGCACAAACAATAGATATTGAATTCATGTCGTACATGGGAGAGAGCGAAATTCCTTTTTGCATTATTTTCACCAAAGCCGACAAGATTAGCAAAACAAAAATTGATTCCCACATAGCAGCTTATAAAAAGAAAATGTTTGCGAACAATTGGGCCGAGATGCCCCAGTATTTTGTAACGTCCGCAACGGAATCTACGGGAAAGGAAACCGTTTTAAATTATATTGAGGAAGTGAATCAAGAGGTTTTCAACAATAATAATGGTTTTTAATCTGCACTTCAAAAACAAAAAAATATCCCAAAACTAAATAAATGGTTTTGGGATTTTTTTCTTATTTTTCATCCAACTTTTTTCTCAAATAAAAAACTTCTTCTTTTAGAGTTTTAATTTGTTCAAGATAAGCTTCTCTTTCTTTATCAAAGGTTTCAGAAATAACTTTCTTGACATTAAAATAACCATTTGAGTTTTCATTAAATGTATTATTAAAAACTTGATTTTCATCAAAAGAAATCAAATCATTAATGTCTAATTCAAAAACATTTGCAATTTCTTGAATTCTTTCTAAATTAATTTTTGATTTATTGTTTTCAATATCAGAATAAGCTGCTTGGGATATATTTAATATATTCGAAACATAATCTTGTGAAAATCCTTTTATAGTCCTTATTTTTCTAATTTTTTCTCCAATCATCTTTCTTATTTTTTTCAAATGTAAAAAAATTATTTATAGGTATTGTATATTATTTAAAAGAAATACTTATCAAATATCAGAATTTGTAAAACTAAATTTGCTTAGCTAACAATGGAAACCAGAGACCATTTTAAAAAACGGGGTGTTATCGAAAAACCATACGAGTAGAAACCAAAAATCAATATTAAATGAAAAAAACTGGAATGACAATAGTAATTACCTTCTTAACAATAATTTCTTGCTTTTCGCAAGATCTTATCACTTTGAAGTCAGGAGAAGATATTAATGCAAAAATAATTGAAGTAGGACTTACTGATATAAAATACAAAAAAATGGATAATGTTGATGGTCCATCATTTACAATCTTAAAATCTGATGTATTAATGACTCGTTATAAAAATGGAACAAAAGATGTTTATAACATCGAAAAAAATGACAAAAAAGAAAATTTAAGTAATGAAGCGATGGCACTTCAAGGAACAAAAGATGCAGTATCGTATTATAACGGTCAAAATTCAGGAAGGGTTTGGACAGGAGTAACATCTGTGTTAACATCACCTATCTTAGGACTTATTCCAGCTATAGCTTGTTCATCTTCAGAACCTAAAGTTGAAAATTTAAATTTTAAAGATTCAGAATTAATGAAAAACATTTCATATAATGTTGCTTATAATGAAAAAGCGCATAAAATTAAAAAAAATAAAATTTGGAAAAGTTATGGAATAGGTTCAGGGGCATGGTTGTTATTAATATTACTGCTATAATTTACTATTGTTACTAAAATAATAAACTACCCCCAAAAAGCTAAATGCTATTTGGGGGTATATTATTCAACTCCAATTTTTCTGCGAAATAATCACAAAAATCCTTCATGGTATCGGTCATTTTTTGATCTCCAGTTGCTCTTTGAAAAGTTTCAGTCATGGAAGTCAAAGTTTGGTGAAAGAAAATTTTCATTTCGTCAACAGGCATATCCTTAGTCCATAATTCGATACATTTTGTTGATTTTTCATTGCCGTCCCAAACTGAGAGCATAAAGGATTTTGCTTCTTCTGCATTTATTCCTCCTTCGGTGGCTGTCCACATTAATTTTTCCGGAACTCGATTTTCATCCAATTCTATGCTTAATATAATCTCTGATTTGTTAGTATTTGGCATTATTTTTTGGGTTTGTATTTAGATTTTTCAAATATTTCCTTGGCATTCATTTTTAGCAACTCCTCAAGAGAAACTTCATTGTTTTTCATGAAAGAACGAACGATTTGCCAGCCTATCCAAGAACCAACACTTCCGGGAGATTCATTGTCAATTTCGAGATAAAACTTAGAAAATGGCGCTGGATTAATGAATCGATTATTCAATTTTTGATCATTACTATACAACAATTCATTTTCTATGAAATAACGCCACATATAGCTTTCGTTTTCTTGGCACCACTTCACTTGATCGGGCATATATCCCATTTTGTCAGCGTCACTGTAGTCTGGCAAAAGCAGGTCTTTTAGAACCAACTGTTTCCCAAAATAAATCATTTGTCCCAACAAATTGTTATCCGAGACGGGCGGAATTTTTTGGGCTGAAAAACTCGAAACAACATCGGGCAAAATCTGTTTTTGTTCAAAATTTTGTTTCAAATAATTGGGGAATTGGTAAAATTTATGGTCTTTTCCTAAATACAATTCGAGTGAGATTATCACTAAACTATCCGCGTAAATGACCTTATTGTTATAATCCATTTCAGAGATTACAGTAATTACTTTGGGCGTTTTAGTTTGAGGAAAATAATATTTTATACGTTTCAATAGCGTTTCCAGCTCTTTTTGAACAGGTTCAAAATTGGAGTATTTTTTTTGAACTTCAGTATACAATTCTCTCCAAAGTGGATTTTTCATTTTATTTATCCACACGCTATCGTCATTTCCTGATGGAAAAAAATAAGGGAATTCTTTTTTTAATTTATTCAAATCCTGTGGAGGCGTTTCAAAAAATAATTTGTCAAACCGTTCCACCTTGATTTCGAGCGGAATTGCTTCCACTGATTTTTCTACTTTTGATTTATTGTCACAAGAAATCAAAGCAATTGTTAAAGCGATTGCAAAAGTTATTTTTCTCATTTTAATTTTTTTCAGTCCTGATTATTTCACTTATCATAATTCTCATCCAAGCACTGTGAACTTCGTTTGAAATGAATCGATACTGTCTTTAAAATTATTATTTTTGCAAATATACAACTCCTTCTTTTTAAAAACTCAATGTATTATGACTAAAAAAAGTACACTCCAAGCTGAAAAAGTGAATTCACATATCGTTAATTGGTTGAAATCGTATGCTGAAAACGCAAAAGTGAACGGTTTTGTTGTGGGGATTTCTGGAGGCGTCGATTCGGCAGTTACTTCAACACTATGCGCCCAAACAGGATTAACTACTTTGTGTGTAGAAATGCCTATTCATCAGGCTCCAAGTCATGTTAGTCGAGGTAGGGAACATATTGAGCAGTTGAAAAATCGGTACCCAAATGTGAAAAATATTGAAGCTGATTTGACTTCAGTGTTTGAAGATTTCAAAAAAGTAGTTCCAAGCAGTGCTGATGTAAACAAGTTAAATTTGGCTTTGGCAAATTCGCGTGCCCGATTGCGAATGACTACGTTGTATTATTTTGCAGGAATTCATGGCTTATTAGTTGCAGGAACAGGAAACAAGGTAGAGGATTTTGGAGTAGGTTTTTATACAAAATATGGAGATGGTGGTGTTGACTTGAGCCCAATAGCAGATTTGATGAAATCGGAGGTTTTTGCTTTAGGTAAATTCTTAGAAATTCCCATTTCGATTTTAGAAGCCTCACCAACTGATGGATTGTTTGGAGACGAAAGAACTGACGAAGATCAACTTGGTGCCAGTTATGACGAACTGGAATGGGCGATGCTTGAGGATGGAAAAGGGAAATCTTCAACAGTTTTCTCCGGTAGAGAAAAAACAGTTTTCGAAATCTATAAACGATTGAATACTATCAATCAACACAAAATGAGGGAAATTCCGGTTTGTATGATTTCAGAAGAATTAAAGTAGTATTTTTCCAATTAATTATGATGCTTTAAAGAATTATTTTCACTAACTTTACTTTTTAAAAAATAAACATTTCTAAAATCTAACATTATGATAAAAGTTTGTTTAGCGGATAATCATCCCGTTGTGCATTATGGAGTAAAGTCGTATTTTAAAGACCACGACGACATTTCAATTGTTGCCAACGTTGGGAATTTTTTAATGGTAAGAGACGTGCTACTTACTAAAGAGGTTGATGTTTTGATCTTGGATTTAGAATTGGAGGGTCTTTCCAGTATTTTTGAAGTTAAATCAATTTTGAAAAATTTTCCAAAAACAAAAATCATCATCTATAGTGACCTTTCGGAACAAATTTATGCGCCAAATGCCATTAAAGCAGGTGTTTCAGGTTTTATCTCGAAAAAAGAAAAACTAGAAACTCTAGGTCAGGCAATTATCAAAGTCCATCAAGGAAAGATAATCCTAAATGAAACCGTCAAGAAAAACCTTGCTTTAATTGCAAAACAAAATAAAAGCGAGCGTTTGTATCGGAAATTGTCAAATCGAGAAGTGGAAGTTTTACGTTATTTGAGCGATGGCAAAAAAAACAATGAGATTTCTAAAATCTTAAATCTTAACGAAAAAACAATAAGTACTTACAAATTAAGGTTGTTGCAGAAATTAAATGTTACCAATTTAGTAGACTTGGTGAACAAGGCCAAAACACTAGAGATCGTTTAATTATTTCTTGACATCACTCTTCCTAATTTTTTCGAAAAAGAATTAATTAGTTTATAGTAATCCATTGCCATAGACAAAGGCTCCATATTATCAGAATCAGGTTCTGTTGATACGGAGCCTTTTATTTCTTCAATGATTTTATCTACCAAATACCAACGTAAGGTGAGTATTGTTTCGGATACATATTGACTGATAGTATCGTTTTTAGTCTTCGGAAAAATATTTTGCCCCTCCCAATTGTGCAAAATAACCCTCTCGTCCTCCATTAAAATATCAGTTACTTCCTGGGCAAATTCTGGCTGCAAATGCATTAAGTACTGTTCTATACTAAAGCTTTCATTTTCGTGAAAAAAGGCTATCAAATTAGTAAAGATATCTCGAAATAAAGGATTTGCTAGCTCTACTTCGTCTTCCTGTAAACTTAAAAATATTCTTTGGTAAACCTTGCATACTTTCTTTTCGACAAAATTCTCAATTTCCCCTTCTTCATTTGCCTTCAGAAGCACATCTTCAAATTCTTCCGTCCTATTTCCATACAACAAAAGTATTTCTATAATTTTTCGTTCCAATCCATAGAGAATGTCGATTTTTTCGACCTGAATTGGAACTTCATTTTTTACAACTTCAAAGGCTTTTTGCTCTTGTTTTTGTTTTTTTCCAATGTCGGAAATATCCTTTTTGACTAATTGTGCTAAGGTACTTATGAGCACTTGCTCGGAAATATCCATAATTCGGGAACATTCCTGAATATAGATTTCTCTTTGAATTCTATCCGGAATTTTCGAAATACTAACCACCATATCCCGAATTAAATCCGCTTTTTTTATCGGGTCGTTTTTCGCATCATTCATCAACAACGAAGCTTTAAACTGGATAAAATCTTTGGAATTTTCCTCTAGATATTTAACCAATTCTTCGTAGGGAGTTTTCTTGGCAAAACTATCAGGATCTTCACCATCGGGGAAAGCACATACTTTTACGTTCATTCCTTCCTCCAGAATCAAATCGATTCCTCGAACCGAAGCGCGAAGTCCGGCAGCATCACCGTCAAAAAGAACAGTTATATTTTTGGTCAACCTATTAATTAATCGGATTTGGTCTGGGGTCAAGGCCGTACCTGAGGAAGCCACTACGTTTTCTATTCCGGCTTGATTGAACTGGATTACATCGGTGTAGCCTTCCACCAAATAGCAATTATTTTGTTTAGCAATAGCTTGCTTTGCATGGAAAATCCCATACAAAACCTTGCTTTTATGGTAAATATCACTTTCGGGTGAATTGAGGTATTTTGCCGCCTTTTTATCATTTCCCAGGATTCTTCCGCCAAACCCTAAAATCCTTCCCGACATGCTTTGTATAGGGAACATTACCCGTCCTTTGAAGCGGTCAAATGGCCTATCCTCCTTCGGGATTGTCAATCCAGTAGCTTCTAGAAACTCCAATTTATACCCTTTGCCCAAGGCTTCTTTGGTAAAGGCATCCCAAGTTTCAGGGGAATAGCCAAGAGCAAATTTCTTTATGGTTTCATTAGTAAAACCTCTTTCTTTGAAATAAGAAAGGCCAATGGCTTTTCCTTCTTCTGAATGTAAAAGGGTATTGTGAAAAAACTCTTTTGCAAATTCAGAAACCAAATACATACTCTCGCGAACATCCGTATTCGCCTTTTCCTCATCGGTCTGTTCGGTTTCTTCAATTTCTATATTGTATTTTTTGGCCAAATACCGAATGGATTCCGGATAGGTAAAATGAGAATGCTCCATCAAAAAAGCGACAGCATTGCCTCCCTTTCCGGAACTAAAATCTTTCCAAATCCCCTTAGCGGGCGACACCATAAACGAGGGGGAGCGCTCATCCGAAAACGGACTTAATCCTTTGAAGTTACTACCGGCGCGTTTTAATTGCACGAAATCGCCAATAACCTCCTCAACTCGAGCGGTTTCGAAAACAGTGTCAATGGTAGCTTTTGAAATCAATTTGTCTATTTTTGAATGCCAAAGTTACAAAGTTTAGCTTGACTAAATTATTTATTGGAATTAAATTTAAAACTCGATCAATAAAGAAATCCGAATGTAAAATAATTTTAATAAAAAAATTATGCTATAAATTCTGTTTTGATGTTTTGGTATTTATATTGACTTTTTAAATAGCCAAAGTATTATCCCATAATAAATTAAATAGTATTTTTACATTCTTATATCTTAAAATAACAAAATTATTTTCAACACTTTTAAAATGAATCTAGAAACTTGCAAATCATCTGAACCGCTAGATTTCAAACATGAGTTTAATGATACTTTATCATTTGTTTCAGCAATTTGCGAAGTCCCTTATGCATTTATAACATTCCTTGACTCGAGAAATCAATTAAATATTTCTAAAATAGGATTTGAGTTTTTAACAATTCCAGAAAATATATTATCATACAACCAGAATATCATTGAACAAGGTGCCTTTTTTACAATCTCAGACCTAAAAAAAGACCTCAAACGTCAGTCGGAAAAATCAAATCTTTCGGAATTTGACTTCGATTTTTTTGCTGGAATCCCCATACTCAATGATGAAAATTTGGTTATCGGGACAATATGTATTCTTGACATAAAATCCAAAGAACTTTCGGCGGTTCAGTTAAAAACTTTAGAGTATTCTGCCAAACAAATTAAATTCAAATTAGAACAGTTTGAAAAGAATGAATCCTTATTAAACAAAATACAGGAGAAAGAAAACCAATTTCAATTATTCATTGACAATTCAAAAGAAATATTTTATGAACTTGATCGGGATGGAATTATTATAGATGTATCGAAAAATTGGAAAACTCTCCTTGGCTATGAAGTTGACGAAGTTATAGGGAGAAGCAATAGCATATTTTTGCACCCTAAAGATCTGGAAATGGTCACTGCTTTTTTGAACAAAACAATCGAGACAGAGGGGATTGAAAACGAAATAACATATAGAATCCTGCATAAAGACGGACATTATGTATGGCATACCTCCACTATAAAACTATCCGAAAAAGACGGAAAATTAATTTATATTGGAAATTGTAGAGATGTCACTGAGCATTTTAACATAGAACAAAAAAATCTACAACAAAAAGAATTTTACGAAAAAATCCTAAATCAAATCCCAACAGATGTAGCGGTTTTTGATCAGAATCATAAGTACCTCTATTTGAATCTAGCTGCCATAAAAGACAAAGACCTTCGGGAATTTATTGTAGGGAAAGATGATTTTGAATATGCAAAACATACTGGAAGAGATGATTCTTCAGCAAAAAATAGAAGAAAAAAGTTTTCAGAAGCTTTAGAATCAAAAACTTTGATTGAATGGGAAGACAGCATCAATAGCCTAAATACAGGATTAACATCCTATCATACTCGAAAATTAAATCCGATTTATGATAAAGATGGTACTTTTGAAATGATGATTGGATTTGGAGTAGACATCACCGAAAGAAAACAAATAGAACTACAAAACGAACTATTAATTAAAGAAACCAATAAAAACAAGGCCATTCAACTTAACGAGGCTAAAAATAGGTACCGATTTCTGGCGGAAAACTCGGTCGATTTAATCTGTTTACATAATTTAGATACATCTTTTCAATATATTTCACCTTCCGTAATAAACATCTTGGGATACAATCCTGAAGAAATGGAGGGAAAATCCCCTTTAGATTATGCTCACCCCGAAGATTTAAAACACCTTAAGGATATATTTGCCGATTTTATTGATGAAAAAGTAAATAAAACCGCTATTGCCCGATTTAAAAATAAAGACGGAAGCTATATTTGGTTAGAAACAAAGGCAAATATTGTGAAAGAAAAAGACATAAAAACAGGATTCCAGTCTAGTAGCCGGGATATAACCTCAAGGAAAGAAGAAGAGGAAGTTATCGAAAAAACATTGTTAAAACAGAGAGAGCTAAACGAATTACGATCTAATTTAGTTTCGACCATTTCCCATGAATTTAGAACTCCAATGACCACCATTAGGGCAAGCGTCGAACTGATCTCTATTTATCTTGAAGGGCTTACTTTTGAAAAAAAACATCGTTTAGAAAAACAATTAAATACAATCACTGGGGAAATTGACAGAATAGTTGAGTTGATGAATTCAGTGTTGACAATTTCAAAAAATGATGCTGGAAAAACTAATTTTAACCCTGTTAAATTTAATTTAAAGCAACTATGCCTTGATGTAATTGAAACTAGTTTTTACAGTCAAAACAACGGCAACAGAGTGCAAACACTATTTAAAGGGGACAATTTTGATGTCTTAGCTGACAGAAACCTAATGGAATACTCCATTTTTAATTTATTGAATAATGCTTTTAAATATTCAGAAGAATCAGGAGGTATTATTTTAAATCTTATCGCAAAATCATCAGAAGTTACCATTGAAATTATTGACTTTGGAATAGGCATTCCGGAAGAAGAGCAACACAAACTATTCAATACTTTTTTTAGGGCAAAGAACACCAATGGTATTCCGGGAACAGGCCTAGGTCTTTATATTGTAAAAACATTTACTGAAAAAAATTCAGGCAAAATCCAATTAGAAAGTCTTTTGGGAAAAGGAACAAAAGTAAGATTGATATTTCCTGCCCTAAAGGTTTAATATGGTGGAAAAAAAATATTTATTTTTGATTACAAAAGATGAAAAAAAATTACCTAATCCCTAGAAATTTTATGTGACCCTTTATTTGCATGAGAAACAAAAACAAATTAATTTTACTGATAGACTAAAATAAATTCCTTTAAGCTACCTTCTTTTAATTGATTTAATATAATCCCGAGTAGTAAGACCAACATAGGATTTGAAACTTGTTGAAAAATAAGAAAACGAATTAAATCCCGTTTCATCTACTAAAAACTGAACGTTTTTTTCCCCTAAATCAATAAGTTTAATTGCATATTGCAATTTAAACTCTCTAATATATTGGGATATGTTTTTATTAGAAAGCTTTCTAATCCTTTTATCTAGTGAAGATCTACTGATAAAAAGCTCTTTTGCCAATTCATCGACACCAATTTTTGATTTCATATCCTTCAATAAAATGTCATTTACTGATGATAAAAAATCTATTCCAGATAATCGTATGCTAACTTTTGAGAAAGGATCTGGCTTGATTTTTTTTTCAATATTTTTTTTAAACTGTAAAAGATTCCTGATTTTAAAAATCAATTCTTTTGTTTGAAAGGGCTTCATTATATAATCATTTACTCCGTTCTCCAACTGTCTATATTTCACCTCATCATCCATATTGGCGGTAATAATAACAAAAGGAACAGTACTAAATTCAATGTTTTTTCGAATATTCATATACAACTGCTCTCCATTCATAATAGGCATCATCATATCACTAATAATAATGTCTGGCATATTTGTTTTTAAATGATCAATTGCTTTCATTCCATCGACAAACCAGTTTACATTGAAATCATTCAAAAGTAATAATTCCATAATCAGACTGCCTAAAGCTAGATCGTCCTCAATTAAAACTATGTTACTTTTCCTTGTTTTCATAGTACTAAATTAACAATTCTTATTTAAACTTATCAGTATTTTTTTTCTCTTACAAAATTTGAAAAAGAAAATGGTGCTTTCGGTACTATTTCAAAAATAAATTTAGCAAACTATGTAGTTGTCATGCCTAAAATAAAAAAGTTAGTATCACTTCTTCCTTTCGATAACATAATTAACCATTAAAATCAAGGCTTCTTTAAACTCAGAAATCGGATAATTTTCCAAAAGCAAAAGTGCCTCTTGTTGAAATTGGGCCATTTTTTGTTCGGCATAAAGCAAGCCTTTATTCTCTTTTACAAAGGCAATAACCTCTTTGACGCGCTTCTTGTCTTTGTTGTGGTTTTTTATGGAATTAATAAGCCAAGATTTTTCTTTTGAAGTACAATTGTTCAAAACATGAATAAGTGGCAAAGTCATCTTTTGTTCCTTGACGTCGATTCCAGTAGGTTTGCCAATGGCTTCTTCTGTATAATCGAATAAATCGTCTTTTATTTGAAAAGCCATCCCGATGAGTTCTCCAAATTTCCGCATGTTCTCCACCAGAGCTTCGTCTTCAATAACTGATTTTGCCCCAAGAGCACAACAAGCCGCTATAAGGGTAGCCGTCTTTTTTCGGATAATCTCATAGTAAACCGCTTCAGTAATATCTAATCTTCGGGCTTTTTCTATTTGGAGCAACTCGCCTTCACTCATTTCTCGAACAGCGACGGAAATAATTCGTAATAAATCGAAATCGCCATTGTCTATAGAAAGCAACAATCCTTTTGACAGCAAATAATCTCCGACCAAAACAGCAATTTTGTTCTTCCAAAGTGCATTAATCGAAAAAAAACCTCTCCTACGGTTACTGTCATCAACCACATCATCGTGGACTAAAGTGGCGGTATGAATCAATTCGATAACACAAGCCCCGCGATAGGTTCTTTCGTTTACAATCCCTTCCGAAACCATTTTAGCAGTCAAGAAAACAAACATAGGGCGCATTTGTTTTCCTTTTCGATTCACGATATAATAGGTAATCCTATTCAACAATGCGACCTTTGAAGTCATCGATTCGTAGAACTTTTTTTCAAAAAGTTCCATTTCGTTAAAAATAGGCTGTTTTATTTGAGAAGTGATGTTCATTGAGACTTCAAATATACTGTTTTCGAATAAAAAGGACAACTATTTAAGGCAAGTGAAGGATTTTATCGGGACGTTTTTTAGGCTTCTTTATTGGCCAATTGTCCACAAGCAGCGTCGATGTCTTTTCCTCGGCTTCTTCGCACTTTTACGACAATTCCGCTAGCTTCAAGCGCTTTTATATAGGCATTTATTGATTCCTGTGATGCTTGCTGAAATTCGCCATCATCAATAGGATTGTATTCTATCAAATTGACTTTGCAAGGTACATACTTACAAAACTTCACCAAGGCATCAATGGAGGCTTTATTATCGTTGATATCTTTCCAAACGACATATTCGTAGGAGATTTTACTTTTGGTTTTTTTGTACCAATATTCCAATGCTTCCCTTAAATCTATTAATGGGAAACTGGCGCTAAACGGCATTATTCGAGAACGGATTTCCTCTATTGCAGAATGCAAAGAAACCGCCAGTTTAAATTTCACTTCATCATCGGCGAGTTTTCGTATCATTTTAGGAACACCTGAGGTCGAAACTGTGATCCGTTTGGCAGACATACCCAATCCTTCATTTGAGGTGATCATTTCGATGGCTTTCATCACATTATTATAATTCATGAGGGGTTCTCCCATTCCCATAAAAACAATATTAGACAAAGGATGGTTGTAATACAACCGACTTTCTCTATCGATGGCAATCACTTGGTCATAGATTTCAGCGGGCTCTAAATTTCGCATTCTTTTTAATCGTGCAGTGGCACAAAAATTGCAATCTAAACTGCAGCCTACTTGGCTAGAAACACATGCAGTTGTCCTTGTATTTGTCGGTATCAAAACACTTTCCACCACCAAACCATCGTGCAAACGAACCGCATTCTTTACCGTTCCGTCTTCACTGCGTTGCATTGTATCGACTTTAATGTGGTTGATAACAAAGTTGTCTTTGAGCATTTTTCTTGTGGTTTTTGCCACATTACTCATATCCTCAAAAGTATGTGCGCCCTTGCTCCACAACCATTCATAGACTTGATTTCCACGGAACGCTTGGTCTCCATTGGCAACAAAAAAATTACGTAATTGTTCTTTTGATAAAGAGCGGATGTCTTTCTTCTCGATTTGCATGGCGCAAAGTTAATAACTATTTGTTGTTTTGTTGTTTTGATAATTTGATAACTTTGACAAAAATTATAAAATGCATTTCATTTCACAAAAATTAGAAAATTACATCGAACAACATTCTCAGAAAGAACCTGAATTACTAGCGGCATTAGACAAAGAAACCTATCAGAAAATCTTATTGCCACGAATGTTGAGCGGGCATTTTCAAGGTCGCGTTTTGAGCATGTTGTCCAAACTGATTCGCCCGGTAACCATTCTTGAAATTGGCACCTATACCGGTTATTCAGCCTTATGTTTGTGCGAAGGAATGCAGGAAAAAGGAGTGCTTCATACGATTGACATTAAGGAAGAATTGGTAGATTTCCAGCGAAAATATTTTGACAAATCGCCTTGGGGAAACCAAATTATACAACATCTTGGTGAAGCCATTGCCATTATTCCAACATTGGACATTAAATTTGATTTCGTTTTTATTGATGCCGACAAGGAAAATTACATCCACTATTTTGAAATGATTGTTCCAAAAATGAACAAAGGAGGAATTATCCTTTCGGACAACGTTTTGTGGAGTGGCAAGGTTTTAGAGCCGCTACAAAGCAATGATTTGAGCACAAAAATATTATTAGAATACAATCAATTATTGAAAAAAGATCCGAGGGTAGAAAGTGTTTTATTGCCTATTCGCGATGGATTGACCGTTTCGAGAGTTATTTAAACTGCATTCGAGATTGGTAATATTGGTACACCTTATAGAAAACAATTCCATAAAGCCCCCCAAAAACATAACCCGTCAAAATATCAGTTGGATAGTGAACCCCCAGGTAAATTCGGCTGTATGCAAAAATCAAAGGATATAAAAAAATCAGAAAAATATAGTGATACTGTTTCTTTAATATTAAAAATAGGAAGGTCATCGTCGCCATTGAATTTGCGGCATGCCCTGAGAAAAAACTATAGGTACTCGAATGGTGTACTATTCGGATAAAATCTTTAATTTTTGGATCATTACAGGGTCGTAATCGCTTGAAAGTAATTTTGAATAGTTCAACAGATTCATTGCAAAACAATAGTACTAGACCAATAAAAATGACAACTATTCCAAGATTTTTAAGGCCTATTTTTTTGTAAAGCAGATAGGCTAGCAGCAAGAAAAATGGCGTCCAATATGCCTGCTTGGTTATGATGAGCCATAAATTATCATAAGCAGGAGAACCTAGACTGTTTAGGTAAATGAATAGATTGGTATCTAGAGTCCCTATTTTTTCCAGCATTATTTTTTGCGTTTTATAGGGCCAATGCTATCCTCAATTTCTTCAGCAACATGGTTTATTTGAGGTGCTGTTTCGCCCAGTAATTCGTCTTTGGCCTTGTCAATTTCCGGAGTAAAAGTACTTGAAAGTGTTGTCCGAGATGTTGTTGTTTCTCCTAGCAGATTGCTTTTGGTTTTATCGATTTCTGAACTAATGCCGTGGGTAAAATCATGGAGCATTTTTTGATCAAAACCATTGGCCTCGGCACCTTTTTGAATTTCACTTTTGATATCATTAGTGGCGTTTTTTAATTGCGCCATCGCTTTTCCCAAAGTTCGCGCCATTTCAGGCACTTTGTCCGAGCCAAAAAGCATCAATATGATAAATATGATAAATATTAATTCGCCTCCTCCTATACCAAACATACTCTGTTAATTTAAATTGCAAAGTTACAAAGTTGTCCACTTACAAATGGTCTTATTTTATAAATAATTAACACCTAAACAAATTTTAAATTCATAATCGATAGCAGAATAAAGGGGGGGGCAAGAAAGTTACCCTTGAGTTTTTTAAAACAAAAAACCCCAAACTTTCGTTTGAGGTTTAGAGCGAAAGACGAGGCTCGAACTCGCGACAACCAGCTTGGAAGGCTGGAGCTCTACCAACTGAGCTACTTTCGCATTACAACGGTGCAAATATAATTAATTACTTAGCTTCTTTGCAAGTTTTTTAAAAAAAAATTATCAAAACACTTCGTTTTTTTATAACCGTTTTAAAATTAAATCGTTATAAATTCAGTAATTTTATAAGGCAATCCCAATATCTATAAAAAATGAATCCATTTTATATTTTCATATTGATCTGCATTATTTTGGCATGCAAAAAGGAACCGCTACAAAATGAGTTAGCCCTACAACGTATCACTTCAATCCCAACAGTCCAAATAACATCGGATAAAATTGTGCCCATTGACAGCATTTCATTATCCAAGTACAAGAGCATAAAACTTATTCATTTATACCAGTCAGCTGATTTTGTAACCATTTGGGGAAATGAAAAAATTAGAAAAACGATTTTGGAACAACTCACGAAATCCGATGAAGAAGGATTAAATCCATTGGATTACAACATAAATAAATTAGTGGATTATGAGAGAAAAATCGATGTGCTAACGGATCAAGAATTGGCAAACTTCGATATTTTGCTTACTCTTAGCCTTCAAAAGTATATTTCTCATTTGACTAATGGAAGAGTGAATCCTAGAAATATATATAAAAAATGGGATTTGAAAGAAAACAAGATTGACATTAATGAAACGATATTCCAATTACTAAAAAGTGATTCCGTATCTAAAAAAATAGAGCTACTAAAGCCCAATCATATTATTTATACAAGGTTAAAAAACGCGCTTAAAATCATCAATACTTTCCCAAAAGATGACTTTAAAAAAATAGAAATTATCGGTAAAATTTCTCCAAATGACAGCAATTCCGCATTAATTGGGATAAAAAAAAGATTGATCT
Source organism: Flavobacterium psychrophilum (assembly GCA_945872245.1). GTDB lineage: Bacteria > Bacteroidota > Bacteroidia > Flavobacteriales > Flavobacteriaceae > Flavobacterium > Flavobacterium psychrophilum_T. Next base: position 101,813 of record CAMBZB010000002.1, on the reverse strand, counting down.
ATTGGAAAGATTTACAACCGAAAGACAGTTTGTCCATGATTTATGATAGTGAAACTGTCAAGGTCATGAAAAAATTCCAAACCCGACACGGTTTACGCGCTGACGGCATTATTGGAAGAGGAACAATCGAATCACTCAATTTTTCTAAAAAACAGCGTAAAGAGCAAATCCTTGTTAACCTGGAGCGTTGGAAGTGGTTTCCTAAGAATTTAGGCACTGAATATGCAATTGTAAACATTCCGGATTATAAACTGAGTTTAGTTAATAACCAAGACACCGTTCAAACGCACAGGGTAATAGTTGGCAGACCTAAAAGAAAAACTCCTGTTTTATCATCAAGATTGACCCAAGTGATTTTTAATCCAACCTGGACTGTGCCACCAACAATTTTGAGAGAAGATGTAATTCCCGCTATTTTGAAAAATCGAAGCTATTTAACCCAAACAAAAATCAGGTTATACGACCGAAATGGAAATGCAGTCCCTTTATATAACTGGAGTTTATCGAATGCTTACAACTATCGTTATGTGCAAATTCCGGGAAAATTTAACTCGCTGGGAATGGTCAAAATGATATTTCCTAATCGCTTTTCAGTTTATTTACATGATACCAATCACCGAGATTTTTTTCAAAAAACAGAACGTTCCTTGAGTTCAGGATGCGTAAGAGTAGATAATCCTTTAGAGCTAACTGAATATTTACTAAACGATCCAATTCATTGGAATTTGGAAAAAATTACTAAAACACTCCAAGAAGAAAAAACGGAATACGCTACCATAAAGAAAAAAGTCTTTTTTCATCTTTTATATTGGACTGCATGGAGTGATACAAACGGATTGATTTTTAGGGATGATATTTATAGTCTTGATGCTGTTTTGTATAAAGAGTTAGGAAACTAATTTAGAAGCTGACCTAAAATTTACGGAAGGATAGTAGATAAACAAACACGATTTATTTTTTATCACATTGATAATTTCTTTTGATAATTCCTCCGGGATAGCCGGACAACCTTGACTTCTTCCCAATCTTTTATTGTTTTTAATAAACATATCGGAGACATAACTAGCCGCATGCATTACAACTCCTCTAGCTCTGGCGTTATCATTTATTCCTTTTTCTAGACCATCTAATTTCAAAGACATGCCATGTTTGCCATTATAGATTTCACCGGTGGTATAAAATCCCAAACTGCTTTTGAAAGATTGTGCCGCATTTGAAAAATTATTAGCAAATTCTTCTCCAGTATTCCTTCCGTGTGCAACGAGGGAATTGTACAAAATAGTGTTGGTGGTCAAATCAATTACCCAAAGTCTTTTGGTGTTTGAGGACAAACTAAAGTCAACTAGGGTTAAAATATCTTTTTGAATTACCCCTTTTTCTTTCAATAAATAAAAACCTTTGAGAGCTTTGGTGAAACTTTCAAGATTAGGCAAGGCAAATTGATTGGATTTTAAGGCGTTGTAAACCATTTCGGCTTTTGAATCTAAACGCGGTGGCATTAGGCTAACGACTGTACTTTTTTGGATGCTTTTCGGATTGGGGGAAATCGCTTCACTTGAAATGAATGAAAACAGGAAAAACAAAACGATAGGAAATAACTTGTAAATCATTGATAATGTAGGCTTTAATTTTAAACTTGGGATTACAAACATACAACAGAAATGTATTTTTTAAAAAAAATTAAGAAAAAAATATGATTTTAAAACTCATTTTGCATTTCCAATTGGAAGTAAATAATCACATCCCATTTGTTTGTTGTGTTAATTTTGTTATTTTTGTTTGAACACAGTGACAGTTTATGCCGAAATATTACTCCGTAATTCTTCTTTTTTTACTCTTTTTAAGCTCCTGTATCTATGGCCAAAAAAAGACACTTCAGGCAAAATCCATTGTTGATAAAATTACCATTGACGGAAAAATTAACGAAGAAATTTGGAAGGCGGCTCAGGTAGCTTCTGATTTTATCATGTTTGAACCTGATAATGGAAAACCCATAAGCCAGGGAAAGAGAACAGAAGCAAAGGTGCTTTATGACAATAGTGCCCTCTACATATCTGCTTTGTTATATGACGACGAGCCAACTAAGATTTCAAAGGAAGTAACCAATCGGGATGTTTTTGGAATTGCTGACCACTTTTCGGTTTCTATCAATGGGTACAATGACGGCCAACAAGATTTTAGATTTTACGTCAGCGCTGCCGGAGTCCAAATGGATTGTTTAGCGACCGAAGACCTTGAAGATTATAATTGGGATGCCATTTGGGAAAGTGAAGTAGCAATAACTGATTTTGGTTGGGTAGTTGAAATGAAAATTCCTTATGCAGCCTTGCGTTTTTCAAACTCCGAGAAACAGACTTGGGGTTTAAATTTTAAAAGATCCATAAAACGTGATGCACAAGACCAAAGTTACACCTGGAATTTCGTCGATACAAAAATAGGTGCTGTAATTACCCAAGAAGGGATATTGGAAGGAATTGAAAACATAAAAACACCAACTCGACTTTTCTTTATTCCATATACTTCGGCCTATTATCAACAAGATGATTATGCTTCAGATAAAACCCTGAAAGCCGGAATGGACATTAAATATGGAATAAATGATGCTTTTACACTCGATGCCATATTAGTTCCTGATTTTGGACAAACAAAATTTGATAATGCCATTCTTAATCTTGAACCTTTCGAACAGCAATTTGATGAAAATAGAGCTTTTTTTACTGAAGCAACTGATTTGTTTTCAAAAGGAAACTTGTTTTATTCCCGTAGAATTGGTGGAAGTACAACAACAACTAAAGAAGATTTAAAAAGTCAATTGGCTCCAAATGAAGAAATCACAAATTTTCCCGGCACTGTAGATTTAATTAATGCCGTGAAGGTTTCAGGTCGAACTGAAAAAGGACTTGGAATTGGGTTTTTGAATGCCATTACCGAAAAAACTTTTGCGACAATTCAAGGTACTATTTCTGGAGCAACTCGTAAGGAAGCGATAGAGCCTTTGGTCAACTATAATGTTTTGGTTTTCGACCAACGTTTTAACCAAAACTCTTCCGTTTCATTTGTGAATACCAATACAACGCGAAATGGAGATTTTCGGGACGCCAATGTTTCGGCTTTATTGTTCGACCTGAATACAAAAGCAAATACCTATAATTTATTTGGAGATGTTAAATACAGTTCAATAAATACCGTTGAGGATTACGATGGTTTTAAAACGGCATTAAGCTTCGCTAAAACAAGTGGAAAATACAGGTATTTATTTTCTACAAAATACCTTTCCGAAAATTATGATATAAATGACTTAGGAATCATTTTTGTGAATAATTATCACTCGGGATACGGTGAAATGACCTATAGAATCATCAATCCGACTAATACCTTTAACTCTCTTAAATTTAACCAAAATATTAATGTTGAAATTCAAAACACCACAGGAAAAACGCAAGAAGCCTGGTATCAAGCCATATTGACGGCTACCACTGTAAAGAATCATTATATTGAAAGTAAACTTCAAATCAACCCTTTAGATCGGTTCAATTTTTATGAGCCACGAGTTTACGGAAGATATGTTTATATACCAAAAAGCGTATTGGGATATGCTCAGTTTTATTCTAATGACAATAGACCTTTTCATTATGAAGTTGAAGTTGCGGCCGAAAAATTCAATGAAGAAAACAGGAACACGTATAAATTGTTTGGAGGAGTAAAATACCGATTCAGCGATAATTTTTCTTTGTCTTATAACTTCCAATATTCTCATTTGTATAACGACCGAGGTTGGGTAGGTTTTGACAATGATGCTATTATTTTTGCGGAACGCAATCGCGAAATAGTAGACCACTATTTTACCGGAAAATATTCTATCACAAACAAGATGACTTTAAATCTCATCGCACGTTATTACTGGTCTTATGCAGAAAATCACGAATTTTTCAACCTGCAAGCCGATGGATATTTATCGCCTAACCCAAATTATTCTGAAAATAAAAATAGAAATTTCAACTCTTGGAATTTAGATTTTTCTTATTCATGGTGGTTTGCTCCTAATAGTGAAATTTCAGTTTTATATCGAAGTTATGCCTTGGAAAGCACAAACCTTGTTGAAAAAAATATGAATACAAATCTTTCAAATGTTTTCGACACCAATTTAACCAACATCGTCTCGGTTAGTATTCGCTATTATATAGATTACAATTCCTTGAAAAGCAAGCATTAAAAATGCATTAATTCCAATAAACGACCTCTTCCTGAATACAATTTGTATTATTTACAATTCTTAACTTAAAAATGTGCAATAGTGATTTTTATCATCTAATACATTTTTAGAAATGCTATATCTTTGCAAAAAAACAAAGTACAATGAACAAAAAAGTAATCCTCATGATTCTGGACGGTTGGGGAAAATCTCCAGACCCAAAAGTGTCCGCAATCGACAATGCCAACATTCCCTTCATCAATAGTTTGTATAAAAAATATCCCAGCGCACAGCTTCGAACCGATGGGTTAAACGTGGGCTTACCAGAAGGGCAAATGGGAAATTCCGAAGTGGGGCATATGAATCTTGGTGCAGGAAGAATTATTTACCAAGATTTAGCTAAAATAAATCTTGCGGTAGAAAACAAAACCTTAAACTCAGAGCCAGTTCTTGTTGAGGCGTTCCAATATGCCAAAGACAAAAACGTAAACGTTCATTTCCTGGGGCTTGTTTCTGACGGCGGTGTGCATTCTCACACTTCTCATTTAAGAGGATTGATAGATGCAACCCAGAATTTCAGTTTACAAAAAGTTTTCGTTCATGCCTTCACTGATGGACGTGACGTGGATCCAAAATCTGGAGCGACATACATACAGAATTTAGAAAATTATATCACAAACACTTCCGTGAAAATTGCTTCAGTGGTTGGGAGATATTATGCCATGGATCGTGACAAACGTTGGGAAAGGGTAAAAATAGCTTATGATTTGTTGGTAAACGGAACAGGTACTCATTCGAAAAACGCGGTAAAAAGCATTGAAGAAAGTTACGAAAAAAACGTAACTGATGAATTTATTGACCCCATTATTATGGTTGATGAAAATGACAAACCATTGGCCACCATTAAGGAAAATGATGTTGTAATTTTCTTTAATTTTAGAACAGACAGAGGTCGCGAACTAACTGAAGCTTTGTCACAAAAAGATTTCCACGAGCAAAACATGCATAAATTGAATTTGTATTATGTTACACTGACCAATTATGACGAAAGGTATGAGAACGTAAAAGTGGTTTACAATAAAGACAATGTTACAGAAACCTTGGGCGAAGTCTTGGAAAAAGCAAACAAAAAACAAATTCGAATTGCCGAAACCGAAAAATATCCTCACGTGACATTCTTCTTCTCTGGCGGTAGGGAATTACCTTTTATTGGTGAAAGCCGCATCCTAAAAAACTCACCAAAAGTAGCTACTTATGATTTACAACCCGAGATGAGCGCTTATGAACTAGCGGATGCACTAGTTCCTGAACTTGAAAAAGGGGAAGTGGATTTTGTTTGTCTTAATTTTGCCAATGGCGATATGGTAGGACATACAGGTGTCATGAGTGCGGCAATAAAGGCCTGTGAAGCAGTCGATAAATGTGTCGAAAAAGTAGTTACGGCAGCTTTGGCCAATGATTACACAACCCTTATAATTGCGGATCATGGCAATTGTGAAACGATGATAAATCCTGATGGGAGCCCAAATACGGCACACACCACCAATCCGGTTCCTATTATTTTAGTTGATACGGAATTAAAGGAAATTCACGATGGGGTTTTAGGCGACATCGCTCCAACTATTTTAGAATTAATGGGAATTGAAAAACCGGCCGTAATGACGAGGCATTCGTTATTGTAAATTCTATAATCTACAATTTTTAAAACTACTCCTTGTGAGTAGTTTTTTTATAGAAATAAATGTTAAAATCTCAATATTAAAAGTAATACTATTATATTTGCAATTAAATTTATTGAAATGGATCAAATTTTATCGAATATCAAAATTCAATTAAACGAAAAGCTCTATGTAAAAGATCCTGAAACCTCAACTTTAGGAAAAAAAATTATAAAAAACAGTATTGTTCTAATAAACGAAATTGGCTTTGAAGAGTTTACATTTAAAAAATTAGGAGAAAAAATTAGCTCCAACGAAAGTTCAATCTACCGCTATTTTGAAAGTAAGCACAAATTACTACTTTACCTATCTTCGTGGTATTGGGGTTGGATAGAATACAAACTAGCTTTTGCCACCACAAATATCGACAATCCGATGGAGCGCCTTAAAAGAGGAATTGCAGTAGTTACCCAAAAAATAGAGGATGATGCCAGCACACTGCATATAAACGAATCGATTTTAAATAAAATCATCATCCAAGAATTTACAAAAACACTACTAACCAAAGAAGTAGATGAAGAAAACAAAGAAGGGTTTTTCTTGGTTTATAAAAGAGTAATCAACCGAATAATAGAAATGATACACGATGTTAATCCTAATTATGGATATGCAAAAAGTTTGGCTTCTTCTATAGTTGAAGGCGCATTGCATCAACATTTCCTAAAAGACCATTTAAAAACAATAACAAATTGTAACCAAGATATTTCTCCTACCGATTTCTATCTTAACCTAATTTCAACATTGCTAAAAAAATAAATATGAGCCCATTTCAACGTTTATACAATTTACTACAACTAGACAAAAAAGATGTTATTCAAATATTTTTTTACGCCATTTTTGCTGGTTTAATAAGTCTTTCTTTGCCATTAGGCATTCAGTCTATTATTAATTTTATTCAATCCGGTAGAGTTAGTGTTTCATGGATAGTTTTGATAGTATTAGTGGTCATTGGGGTCGCACTTGTGGGTATATTATCATTAATGCAACTCAGAATCACCGAAAATTTACAACAAAAAATATTTGTACGATCTTCATTTGAATTTGCGGGTAGATTGCCTCGAATAAAATTTGAAGAACTACACGACACTTATCCGCCTGAATTGGCCAATCGTTTTTTTGATACAATGTCTATCCAAAAAGGAAGTTCTAAATTATTGATTGATTTTTCGGCAGCTTTGCTTCAAATTATTTTTGGCGTTTTATTGCTTTCCTTATACCATCCTTATTTTATAGTTTTTGGTTTTATGTTATTGATTTTACTGTACTATATTTTTAAATTTTCATACAATACTGGTTTAGAGACTAGCTTATATGAGTCAAAATACAAGTATAAAGTAGCGGCTTGGTTGCAAGAAATGGCTCGAAATAATTTCAGTTTTAGAAACGAACTAAATTATGATTATGCACTTCAAAAGAATGACTATCTCGTTACTGATTATCTCAAATATAGAGAAAACCATTTCAATATAGTAAAACGCCAATTTGCGCAGTTAATCATTTTTAAAGTCATAATAACCGCTAGTTTACTAAGTATTGGTGGGTATTTAGTTTTATCTCAAGAAATGAATATTGGTCAGTTTGTGGCAGCAGAAATTATCATTCTATTGGTTATTAATTCCGTAGAAAAAATAATATTAGGGCTTGAAACTTTGTATGATGTATTGACATCAGTAGAAAAGATTGGTTTAATTACCGATATGAAATTAGAAGAGGAATCCCAAATAGAACATAATAATTGCTATTCGAATATTACGCTAGAGATAGATAATTTATCCTTTAAATTTCCAGACTCTAATAGTAATACCTTAAAAAAAATAAACTTAAAAATAGAACAATCTGAAAAAATATTTGTTGAAGGTGTTAATGGTTCAGGAAAGACAACCTTTATTCGATTATTATCAGGGTTAATTCAACCTACAACAGGAAATTTTTTCATCAACGATGACTCTTTTCAAAAAATTGATTTAAAACAATACCGCTCTCAAATTGGGAGTGTCATTTATGGAGAAACCCCTTTTGAGGGGAGTATTCTAGATAATATTACATTCAAAGACCCCAATATAAGTCAAGAAGATCTTAAATGGGCAATAGAATCTGTACAGTTATCTAACTTCATAAAATCCCTTCCAATGGGATTAGACACCCTAATATTTCCGCAAGGCAGACAACTATCATCTTCTGATGCAAAAAAAATTCTTTTGGCTAGAAGTATCATTCACAAACCTAAAGTTTTATTTTATGAAGATCCCACCGATACTATGGACGAGAAAGTAGCGAACGAGATTATCGATTTTTTAACCGCTCCTGAAAATAAATGGACCATAATTGTATCTTCAAATAACTCCTACTGGAAAACTAAGTGTTCCCGTTCTATCATTATGGAAAAAGGACAGATTATTTTTGATTCTAAAAAATAAATTACAATGCTAAACATATCCGAAAACAAAAGCCAATTTTCTAAGACGTTAAATCGATTTCAAACCGTAAAAAATTTAGAAAACAGACCGCATTATAAAATTTTAAATAAAATTATAGCCATTGTTTCCGTTTTTGGGGTGATCTGCCTAATGCTGCCTTGGACACAAAACATTTCAGGATCAGGAGCAGTAACCACTTTAAAACCAAATCAAAGACCACAAACCATACAAAGTGTGATATCCGGTCGTATAGAAAAATGGTTTGTCAAAGAAGGTGATTTTGTCAAAAAAGGAGATACTATTATGTTTATTTCTGAGATTAAAGAAGAATATTTAGATCCAAATTTAGTTCTAAATACAAAGAACCAAATGAATGCTAAAGAATTAGCCCTAGAATCGTATGGATCTAAAGTCAATGTATTATCTACTCAAATACAATCTATCGAAAATGAACAAGAACTCAAAATCGAACAAGCATTAAATAAAATAAAACAATCGGTATTAAAAATAAAAAGCGATTCGATAGATCTAGTTGCTGTAAAAACACAATTAAAAATTGCAAATACACAGTTTAACCGAGCAACTCAATTAAATAAAGAGGGTCTTAAACCTATGACTGAGGTTGAAGAAAAAAGACTAAAACTACAAGAGGTTGAAGCTAAAATAATTACACAAGAAAATAAATTATTAACTAGTAAAAATGAATATATTAACTCGAAAGTAGAAACCAATAGAATCAAAGCCGAATATGCCGAAAAAGTTTCGAAAGCAAAAAGCGAACAATTTACGGCATTAAGCAACCAATTTGATACCGATGCTCAAGTCAATAAATTAAAAAATCAATATGCCAATTACAGTATTCGCAACGGATTATATTACATAAAAGCAGCACAAAATGGCTATGTAAACAGAGCTATTCAAGCAGGTATCGGTGAAACCATAAAAGAGGGTACTCCTATCGCAACGATTATGCCTTCCAATTTTGATATAGCAGTAGAAACTTTTGTCAATCCTGTTGACTTACCTTTACTAAAAAAAGGGGAAAAAATAAGAGTTTGGTTTGATGGTTGGCCTACTATCGTATTCTCGGGCTGGCCTGAAATGTCTTACGGAACCTTTGGCGGAGAGATTGTCGCCATCGAAAATTTTATAAGTGACAATGGAAAATTTAGAGTATTAATTGCTCCTGACCCCGAAGAAGAAAAATGGCCATCCCAACTAAGAGTTGGTTCAGGTGCTCAAACTATTGCACTCTTAAACACAGTGCCTGTTTGGTTTGAAATTTGGCGAGTTTTAAACGGATTTCCACCAGATTATTATAAGACATCGCAGAAATCATCCAAAGAAACTAAAGAGAAAAAATAATGAAGAACATAATTTTTACTTTTTTTATACTAAGTTTTGCGGCTCAATCCCAAACAAAACAAACTAGTGTCGAAAAGAATATCGATCAAGAGTTTTTATTTAATGAATACCTAGGTTATGTGAAAAAGTACCACCCATTAGTTAAAACTGCTAACTTAGAAATAAGTATGGCACAAGCTAATTTGATGATGGCACGAGGTGGTTTTGATCCCAAAATTGAAGTGGATTTTGATAAAAAGCAATTTAGAAATCAAGAATATTACTCTATCCTAAATAGTAGTTTCAAAATACCCACTTGGTATGGCGTTGAAATAAAAGCAGGATTTGATGCTAATGAAGGGGTTTACTTAAGCCCCGAAAACAATCTGCCAAATCAAGGTTTAACATCCTTTGGAATTAGCGTTCCTCTGGGACAAGGGCTCTTGATTAATCAAAGAATGGCCGATATAAGAAAAGCAAAAATTCAATTGAAACAAAGTCAAGCTGAAAGAAAACTAGAAGCTATTAAAGTGCTATATGATGCATCTGTAGCTTATTTTTATTGGAAAAAAAATTACAACGAAGTACAATTATATCAAAAATACAGTACCAATGCACAAATACGATTTAAAGGAATTAAAGAATTGATTAATCAAGGCGATAAACCTGCCATTGATAGTATTGAAGCTGGCATTATTGTTAAAAACAGATTATTAAGTCTTGAAGATTCTCAGCTAAAATTAAATAAAGCCAAACTGGAACTTTCTAATTTTATATGGATAGAAAACAACATTCCTGTAGAACTTTCAGATGCGCTAATACCTGAACAAAAACTCGATGCCACAATCCAAGAAACGCTAAAAACAAATGATTTATTAAACGCCGATTTTTCAATAACGAATCATCCAAAAATAAATTCATTAGAGCAACAAATTCAAGCGCTTACTGTTGATAAAAAATTAAAAGCCAATTTGCTTTTGCCTAAAATTGATGTTGGCTATTCCTATTTATCTGATCCTAGATATTTTGAAAAGTACCAATTTAATGATTATAAAATAGGAATAGATTTTAAATTTCCATTATTTTTAAGAAAAGAAAGAGGAACTTTGAAACTCGCTAAATTTAAAATTCAGGAATCTGAATTTGCACTTGGTATAGAAAGAGTACAACTAACAAACAAAATAAATGCTCAAAAAATTGAAATTGAATCTCTAACCAAACAGCGCAATTTAATCAGCGGATTAGTAAATGACAACAACACTATGTTACAATCCGAAGAAAGACTGTTTACTTTTGGCGAAAGTTCTTTGTTTTTAATAAACACCCGCGAAAATAATCTAGTAACTGCACAATTAGCCTCTATAGTGCTAGAAAATAGATTTTATATTTCCAATTCAGAGCTTTTTAAAATAATGGCTAATCCAGATTAATGATTAAAAATTGTATTTTTGCATTCTCAAAATCAAATTATGATTATCCAAAAAACTCGTGAGGAAATCGAATTGATGCGCGAAAGTGCTTTAATCGTTTCGAAAACATTAGGAATGATTGCCTCCGAAATTAAAGAAGGAATTACCACATTATATTTAGACAAAAGAGCCGAAGAATTTATTCGGGATCATGGTGCAGTTCCTAGTTTCCTCGGATTATATGGTTTTCCAAACTCGCTTTGCATGAGTCCAAATTCACAAGTGGTTCATGGAATTCCAAATAACAAACCATTGGAAAGTGGCGACGTGATTTCGGTAGATTGTGGTGCTTTCAAAAATGGCTTCCATGGCGACCACGCCTATTCTTTCGAGATTGGAGAAGTTGCTCCAGAAACCAAAAAATTATTGCAGGTTACTAAAGAATCCTTATACGTTGGAATCCGTGAATTGAAATTGGGAAACCGCGTGGAGGATGTCGGTAACGCCATTCAAAAATATACGGAAAGTCACGGTTATGGTGTGGTTCGCGAATTGGTAGGTCACGGCTTGGGGCAAAAAATGCACGAAGATCCAGAAATGCCCAATTACGGAAAAAGGGGCCGCGGAAAACTTTTTGTTGAAGGCATGGTTGTGGCTATTGAACCCATGATTAATATGGGAACTAAAAACATCAAGCAACTCAAAGACGGCTGGACAATTCTAACTGCCGATGGAAAACCAAGCGCCCATTTCGAACACGATGTGGCAATCATTGACGGCAAACCAGAGATTTTATCCACTTTTGCTTATGTATATCAAGCTTTAGGAATCGTGAGCAATGAGGAAGATGAATTTAGAAGACAACCGCTAAAACTCTAATGAAAAAGCTTTTTAAATTAATACTCAATACCATCCCTCGCCCAATACTAATTAGGCTGAGTTATTTGGCACGTCCCATTCTGGCATTTATCCTTCAGGGAAATAAATTCACCGATCCAATAGACGGTAGAAGTTTCAAAATGTTCCTGCCTTATGGCTACGGAACACAACGCAATAATGTCCTTTCGCCAAGCACACTCTCCTTGGAAAGACACCGCTTATTATGGTTGTATTTGAATGATAAAACCGATTTTTTTACTTCAAACGAGAAAAAGAAAGTCTTGCACTTTGCACCAGAACAAGCTTTTTACAAATTGTTCCGAAATCAAAAAAACATCGACTACACCACAACCGATTTGTTTTCGCCACTTGCCGATGTGAAAGCTGATATTTGCAATTTGCCTTTTGAGGACAATTCTTATGACACCATTTTTTGCAACCACGTATTAGAACATATTCCGGATGACACCAAAGCAATACAGGAATTATTCCGAGTTTTGAAACCTGGCGGAATGGCAATCTTGCAAATCCCGCAAGACTTGAAAAGAGAAGTGACTTTCGCAGACGATTCCATTACCGACCAAAAAGAACGTGCTGCCATTTTTGGACAATACGATCATGTCCGCATTTACGGACGTGATTATTTTGACAAATTAAGAAGTATTGGATTCACAGTTGTTGAAGAAGATTACACCAACAAAATTGCCCCAGAATTAGTAGAAAAATACTGTTTAGCCAAAGGTGAAATTATCCCTGTTTGTTTTAAATAAACGCTTGCTCAAGCCTATTTATTTTCGGCATAATTTTGGCAAAGTATATTTTGTTATATTTACATTTTTACAATTCAATTCTATGCTTGGTTCCTTTTTCAGAAAAATAGTCCTTTTTTTTATAATTGCTTCGGCTACTGCTCAAACAGTTCATGAAGTTATTCCTCCATTCAATATCAAAACCATTTCCTTTGTTCAAAATGGTCAAAACCAAATCCCTATTTTCAAATTAGGAGAAGGTTTTCAATTGCAGTTTGATGATTTGTACGGAAACGAGGCTAATTATTACTACGAAATTATTCATTGCGATTACAATTGGATTCCAACTCAAATTCCTAAAAATGAATATTTACTAGGATTTGATAATCAAAGAATACAGGAATATAGCAATTCCGTTAATGCTTTGCAGATTTATTCCCATTACAAATTACCAATTCCTAATCAGTTCACCCAGCAATTGCGAATCAGTGGTAACTATATATTAAAAATATTAGACGAGCATAAAGACATAGTCTTTTCCAGAAAATTTATTCTTTATGAAGAACGCGTCAACGTACCAATACAAATAAAACGCGCTAGGACTATTGCAAATTTGGAATACAAACACAATTTGGAATTTTCAATAAAATCTGATAATATCATTTTTCAAAATCCACTAAAAAACCTAAAAGTGGTATTGCTTCAAAATGGACAATGGAATACTGTCATTAAAAACATTTCACCGCAATATACTATTGGAAATGATTTGATATACAGATACGATACCCAAACCCAATTTTGGGCAGGAAACGAATTTTTGTTTTTTGAAAATAGAGATATACGATCATCAAGTAATAATGTAGCGCGTGTAGATGGTGGAAGTAACATCTATAATACTTATTTATATACGAATAATGCACGAACAAATTTTCCCTATTCCTTTACTCAAGATGCTAATGGAAATTTTGTTACACGAAATATTAATGCGGCCAATAGCGAAATTGAAGCTGATTATGCTTGGGTTTATTTTAGCCTTTCGGCTCGAGCTTTTATGGGAAATAAAGGAATTTATGTTAATGGTATGTTTAATAATTTCAGCTTAAACCCCGAATTTAAAATGGAGTACAATGCCCAAAAAGCGGTTTATGAAAAAGCCCTTTTGATAAAGCAAGGATTCACAAATTTTCAATATACTGTGGCAGATGATAACGGAAATATTGATTATGAAAATGCTATTGACGGCAATTTTTATCAAACCGAAAATGATTATTTTGTAGTGGTATATTACAGGGAAAATAGAGATCGCTATGACAGAGTTGTTGGAAAAGGCACTGCAAACTCGATAAATATCATCAATTAAAAAACATTGAAAAAAATGGTGAAACAAATCCGTTTTTTGTAAATTTGCGATTATTAAACTCCTATTTAATAGCTCACTATGGTTTCACAAATAACAAGAGGCATAAAAATATCGGTATTGACTAGTTTTGAAGGTACATACTTCAAAAACTACAAGATTCATTTTGCCTTTAGTTACGAAATCACAATCGAAAATCACAGCAAGGATTCTGTGCAATTAATTTCACGTCATTGGGAAATTTTCGATTCTCTAAGCAACAGGGAAATTGTTGATGGCGAGGGCGTAATAGGGAAAAAACCCGTATTGAAACCTGGGGAATTCCACACGTATAACTCAGGTTGTTTGCTGTCTTCACCTTATGGCGCAATGAAAGGCTATTTTAACATGGTCAATTTTACCACTACCAAAAAATTCAAAGTCATCGTACCTACTTTTAGGTTGTGTGCCCCTTTTGCGCTGAACTAATAATTTTGATTACTTGATAATCAAAGCACTCTAAATTTATTCTTCCCTTTTTTCAGCTCTATATTGTAATGATAATCATCAATTATTCAACAATCCTTTGTACTTTTGAGATAATTATCTAATTGTACCGTTTTCTAATTCTCACTCGAGGGCAAAGTCTAAAAGGAGTGGAGCTAAATAAAATCAATATGGTTAAAGGATTTTTCAATGTGCCAAAAGCCGTAAACGAGCCTGTCAAATCGTATGCACCAAATTCTCCGGAAAAATCTGCTGTTCTTGCAGCTTACAAACAAATGTGGAATTCAAAAATCGACATTCCGCTATACATTGGAAGCGAAGAAATCAGAACCGGAAACATTCGAAATATGATCGCACCACATGACCATAAACACGTCGTGGGAACCTATCATCTTGCTGAAAAATCCCATATCGAAAAATCTATTGCCAATGCGCTTGAAGCCAAAACAAAATGGGTAACTATGGCGTGGGAACAACGCGCTGCGATTTTCCTCAAAGCTGCCGAATTAATTGCCGGACCCTACAGAGCAAAGATAAATGCAGCAACTATGATTGGGCAATCCAAAAATATTTTTCAAGCTGAAATTGATGCCGCTTGTGAATTGATTGATTTTTTGCGTTTCAACGTGGAGTTTATGTGTCAAATTTATAATGACCAACCCAAATCAAATTCCGATATGTGGAACCGACTAGAATACCGTCCGCTAGAAGGTTTTGTCTATGCAGTTACCCCTTTCAACTTCACAGCCATTGCGGGAAATCTTCCGGCAAGTGCTGCCATGATGGGAAATGTCGTGATTTGGAAACCAAGCGATAGCCAGGTATTTTCTGCAAAAATCATCATTGACGTTTTTAAAGAAGCTGGCGTTCCTGATGGCGTTATCAACGTCGTTTTTGGCGACCCAGTAATGATTACGGATACAATTCTAGCAAGCCCCGATTTTGCTGGAATCCATTATACGGGTTCGACTCATGTGTTTAAAGATATTTGGGCGAAAATTGGAAGCAACATTCATCATTATAAAACCTACCCGAGAATTGTGGGTGAAACTGGCGGGAAAGATTTCATTGTGGCGCATCCAAGTGCCAACGTGAAACAAGTGGCTACCGGAATAGTTCGTGGCGCATTCGAGTATCAAGGACAAAAATGCTCAGCAGCATCAAGAGCATACATCCCGAAAAGCCTTTGGCTGGAACTTAAAAAACAATTGATTACTGACGTGAAATTAATGAAAATGGGTTCGCCGGAAGATTTTGGCAATTTCATTACTGCTTTAATTCACGTAGGTTCTTTCGATAAATTGGCGAGTTTTATTGACCAAGCCAAAATAGATTCAGATGCTGAAATAATCGTTGGTGGAAATTATGATAAATCTGTAGGATATTTTATTGAACCCACCATAATCCTAACCACCAATCCACATTACTCCACAATGGAAACCGAATTGTTCGGACCAATAGTAACGATATTTGTTTATGAAGATGACAATTGGGAAGAAACATTGACCTTAGTTGACACTACTTCGCCTTATGCTTTGACAGGGGCTGTTTTCAGCCAAAATCGTTATGCCATTGAGCAAGCGACGGTAGCTTTACAAAACGCAGCCGGGAATTTCTACATCAACGACAAACCAACTGGAGCCGTTGTAGGAATGCAACCGTTTGGTGGTGCAAGAGCTTCAGGAACCAATGACAAAGCCGGATCCGCATTGAACTTATTGCGTTGGGTTTCGCCACGAACCATCAAAGAAACGTTTGTAACTCCAGAAGATTATAGATACCCGTTTTTGGGAGAAGAAAGTCATTACTAGTGATGGAACTACATCCCATTTGTTGCCCTCGCTAAAATATTGATTAATTACCTAATTAGCAAAAGCGCGATTGAAGCGACAAAGATGGAAATGACAGCTTTTTCTTGATTTAGAATAAAACTACCTTTTAATTATTCGAATTCTTTTCACATCCGTAGCTTGCCTAAGTATAACATTATAAATCCCTAAAGAGTAACTATCTCCTGTTTTTAAGGCTGAAATTTTACTTGGGTTAATTGTCCTTTTTTCTATAATTCTTCCTTGCAAATCGTATACTGATAATTGAATTAATTCTTGGCTTGGTGTTTTTAAATCAATCGCAAACGAATTACTAAATGGATTTGGATAAGTCATTGCTTCGAATTTATTTGTAGAAGATTCTAGTTTATTAAAAGAACAATCAGCAACCGAAACATAAATTATAGGTGTAAATACTGGATTACAACCAGGGTAAGATAGAGAAGCTTTATAATAATTTTTTCCAATTGTTGCGTTACTTGCTTCATATGTATTTGAATTTGCACCGCTAATTGGAGTAAAACTGTTACTTGTTGTGGTTTTTGATGATAGCCATTGAATATTTGTTCCGATGTAACCTGTCAAAGTTAACATAGTTGGTGTTCCAGTACATACAGTACCAGAAGAAATAGTTCCACCTGTTATTTTACCCGCTATTGCTTTTTTAACAGTTACTAAAAACGGTGCTGTTAAGGATGAACAACCATTAAATGTGACTTTTGCCCTATAATAGGATGAAGTTGTCAATGATGTCGATGTATAGTTATCCGTTGTGAATCCAATTCCTGTAGTTATATTGGCATAGGTTCCTGTTAAAATTGAAGATTTTTGCCATTCAATACTAGCTCCCTCATCGTAACCAGAAACAGTTAGTGAAGCAGCAGTCCCAAAACATATTAAGTCAGTTCCGGAAACCGTTCCAGCGTTTACAGGGGTGTTAACATTAATTACAACTGATTCAGAAATAGCAGGTGTACAACTTGCAGTCCCTTTTGTTATAACCGCCCTATAGTAGGTGGTTGATTTCAAATTTTTGGCTGTATAGGAAGAACCTGTACCCTTGATTGTTATATTATGAAATCTACTATTATCCTTTGAATATTGCCATTGGATTTGTCCAAGATAACTGCTCAATGTCAATTTTGAGCTATTTATACCTGGACAAACAGTTATATCACCGCCAGAAATGGTTCCTACCTCAGAACGTAATTGAACCGTAACTTTTACAGGAACAGTATTTACAGAAGGGCATAAATCATTAGTAACTACGGCTCTGAAATAAGTTGAGGCAGTTAAATTACCTGTATTTAAAGAGTTGGTTATTGCCCCATCTATATCGGTGAATAATCCTGTGGATGTTGGTCCCGATTGCCATTGAATATTCCCTTTGCGAGTAGCAGTCAAAATTAATGTTTTATCGGAATTATAACAGAGAATACCCGAAGCACCAATTATGGAACCTGCAACTGATTTTGGATTTATAGTAACAACGACAGGAATCCTATCGCTTACTACTCCATTTGTTGTTTGAGTCATATAATATGCTCCTGATGTTAATAATGTGGTAGGGGTAAGTGCATTTCCACCTGTAGGCGCTATATACCATTTGACACTTGTTCCTGAAGGGACTAAATTAGAGATCCTTGAGCCATAACAATAAGTCTGTTGTTCGTTACATAAAGTTGTGGCATAAACAGCTTTTTCCTCTTTAGTCCAATTTGGATTTGAATTTACAAGTGTTTCTTCACTCACTCGGATACAATTCAAATTTGGGTTTGAAGTGCAATCTAATGTTGTATATAGCACTTCTTTGGTTTTAGCGGTAGTTGAATATTTAGATTGAGCCTGAAAATCTCTTAAAGCTGGGAAATCTCTAATATCTATACTAAGAAACTGGTTATTATTGCATTGTAATTCTCTTAACTCACTGCAACCGGTAATGTTTAAATCTATTAATTGATTATTGCTGCAATAAAGAAAAGTTAAACTGGTACATCCTGCAGTATTCAAGATCGATAATTTATTGTTATCACATGTTAAAGCAACCATAGCGGTGCAGCCTTCAACATTTATATTTGTTAATTGATTATTGCTGCAATTTATTCCTTGTAAAGAAGAACATCCACTAGCATTTAAGCTTTTTAATTGATTAAATTGACAATCAAACTCTATTAAAGAAGTTAATCCACTAATATCCAAATAAGTTAATAGATTATTTTCACAATGCAGATATGTCATTGAGGTGAATGCTTGTATTCCTGTTAAATCTTTGATACCTCGATTAGGAATATCTAAATATATAATTTGGCTAACAACTTCGGTAATTACTTTTCCATCAATAATGGTATCATATCCCATGTCAATAAGGGTTTGTTCAAAAATGGAATCCGTAATAGAAGTCTGGTGACAGCTTGTTGAGGTATATCCTGTATAAAAATCTTTACCATAAAAGCGAGTATCTTGAAACATTTGAAACTTCAGTTGATTTTCATCAAGTTTAATACAGTCTAGCTTATTATTAGTAAAATTAAAATCCCCTGGATAAATCCCACTAAGATCCAAACTGGTCAATTGATTATCATAAGACATAATGTAAACGAGTGAAGTGCACCCATTAACATTTAAACTTTTTAATTTATTAAATGAACAAGTCAACGTATTCAATGTAGTCATCCCGCTAACATCTAAACTCGTTAATTGATTCCCATCAATTGCCAAAGCATATAACGAAGTCAAACCACTCACATCTATACTCGTTAATTGATTGTAGCTAAGTCCTAAATCTTGAATTGAAGTACACCCGCTAAAGTCTATACTTACCTAATTTATTATAATAACAATATAGCATATTTAGTGAACTACACCCTTTAATATTTAAACTTGTAAGTTCGTTACTAGAAATATCTAACATAAATAAAGAAGTTAAGCCACTTACATCTAAATTTGTTAATGGATTCATCGTACAAGATAAAGTATTCAAAGAAGTAAATGCTTTTATTCCTGTCAAATCTTTAATACCAAGACTGGAAATCACTAACCGGTCAACACTACTAATGTTTTCGGTTAACACTTTGCCATCAATAACAGTGTCGTAACCCAAATCGATAAGTGCCTGTTCAAACGCAGGGTCTGGAATGATCGTATAAATACTATTATTAAAACTTGAATTCACTAAACAACTAGTATTATAGGCAGAATAGAATGGCTTGACCAATCTTACTGGTTTTGCTATTAATAATGCTGAAAAATGCAACACAAGAATTACAATGATTTTTTTCATAATTTGTTTAATTTATGCGATAGTTTTGACAATTAAAGTCAAAAATGTTTTTATGAAGAATTAATTTACTAAAATACAAACATAAGGAATTGAAATTTAACAAGTTTACGGTATTACGTAAAAGGATAAAATATTTTTAAAATAAAAAAATTGTTCCAATTTTACCTGATAATTCTCTTCAAAGTCAAAGGCTTCGTCCTTACTTTGCACTATAAAAAAATTCCTAAGGAAAACTATTGTAAACTTTGGATTCTGCTTTTTTGTTATGATTTTAATACTAAGCTCTTAGGACTGAAACTTCATCGGCAAATGCACTACCTTTTTTGTTTCAAAGAATTCGTCTTCAAAAAAATCGGCTAAATTATATTCTGTCACTTTCGGAAAAGCGGCTAATTCTTCGGTTAAATCGCCCCCCTTGAGATAGAGAATTCCGTTTTTGAGTTCGTGTTTGTTGTTCTTTTTGATTTTGGTTCGTACCCAAGACACAAAATCGGGCATATTGGTTACGGCACGACTCACGATAAAGTCAAAATCCCCCTTTACCAATTCGGCGCGCAATTGTTCGGCTTTCACGTTTTTGAGTTCCAAAGCATCGGCGACGGCTTGAACCACTTTTATTTTTTTGGCAATAACATCAATCAAATAAAAACGAGTTTCCGGAAAAAGTATGGCTAAAGGAATACCGGGAAATCCCCCGCCAGTGCCCACATCCAAGACATACGTTCCGGGTTCGAATTGTATGATTTTGGCAATTCCCAAGGAATGCAAAATATGTTTGGTATACAATTCATCAATGTCTTTTCGGGAAATGACGTTGATTTTGGCATTCCAATCGTGGTATAAAAAATCAAGCTTGGCGAATTGCTCCTTTTGGATAGCAGTTAAATTGGGAAAATACTTCAGGATTTCGTGCATCATTAAAAATTTTAACAAAAGTACAGTTTTTAGTTTTGAATATTTAACGCAATCTTACAGATTGAAAATTTATAATAATTATCTTTGCCACTTATTCAAAATTAATGATGAGCAACATTATCCCAACATTTGCGAAGCAAGACAATATAAAGTTTTTTAGAACGCTTAATTCTCGGGTGAACAACTACTTCAAAGAAAATAATATTGAGAGAACGGGCAATTGGAAGTTGTATCTAAAAACTGCCATTCTATTCTCTGTCTTTTTAACCCCCTATTTTTTAATTGTAACCTTGACTGAAATTCCTTTTTGGCTTTTTATATTACTTTCTGTTGTGATAGGAATAGGAATGGCGGGAATCGGAATGAACGTAATGCATGATGGAAATCATGGCTCTTATTCTAATAAAAATTGGATTAACAAATTCATGGGTGGCACCATCTATATTTTGGCTGGGAACGTTTATAATTGGCAAGTACAACACAATGTTTTACATCATACCTACACCAATATTCCTGGACACGACGAAGATTTAGACGCAGGTAGGGTGATTCGTTTTACCAAAGAGGCAAAATGGTTGCGTTTCCATAAATTTCAACATTATTATTCGGTTTTTTTATATGGTTTATTGACTTTTAACTGGTCTTTGACTACCGATTTTAAACAAATGAACGCTTATTTAAAAAGAAATTTGTCTTATGGTGAAGCCAAAAAACCTAGAATACTTTGGACGACTTTAGTAATTACTAAAATAATTTATTTTGCTGTTTGGATCGTAATCCCAATGGCTTTAGGCATTTCTTGGTGGAAAGTTTTAATTGGTTTTTTCATAATGCATTATACTGCAGGTTTAATATTGAGCATCGTTTTTCAATTGGCCCATATTACTAACGAAACAACCAATCCACATCCAAATGAAGATGGCGAAATGGAGAGCACTTGGGCAATTCACCAACTTTTTACAACGGTTAATTTTGCTCCAAAAAACTTCATAGTAAATTGGTATACCGGAGGACTAAACCATCAAATTGAGCATCATTTATTTCCAAATATTAGTCATGTTCATTACGGAAAAATTGCCAAATTTGTTAAAGAAACGGCACAAGAATGCAACCTGCCTTATTATGAATACAAAACCATGAGAAGTGCTGTTATTGCCCATTTCAAACACTTGAAAGAACTGGGAATGGAACCCGCAATATAGTAAAGATGCACTGCAGTGTGTCTCGACAAAATCAAATTAATAAACCAAAAATTAAATTTTAATGAGCAATCCACTTTCAGACAGAATTAACAATCTGGCTACCTCACAAACATTAGCTATGGCGGCTTTGGCCAGAGAATTAAAAGCACAAGGAAAAGATATTATCAGTTTAAGTTTGGGCGAGCCTGATTTCAATACCCCAGACTTCATTAAGGAAGCTGCCAAAAAAGCAATTGACGAAAATTACAGTACCTATTCTCCAGTAGATGGCTATGGCGACTTGAAAGATGCCATTTGCAGAAAATTCAAAAGAGATAATGGACTAGAGTACAAACCATCCCAAATTGTTGTTTCAACAGGAGCAAAACAATCGTTATATAACATCGCACAAGTAATGTTAAACGACGGCGACGAAGTGATTTTACCAGCGCCTTACTGGGTTTCTTATTTCGAAATCGTAAAATTATCAGGTGGAGTTCCTGTAGAGGTTCCAACATCAATCGAAAGTGATTTTAAAATCACACCCGAACAATTAGAAGCGGCCATCACACCAAAAACAAAAATGATGTGGTTCAGCTCCCCTTGTAATCCAAGTGGTTCAGTATACAGCCGTGAAGAATTAACGGCTTTGGCCAAAGTATTGGAAAAACACCCACACGTTTATGTTGTTGCCGACGAAATCTACGAGCATATCAATTTCTCGGGGACTTTCTGCAGCATCGGATCTATTCCGGGAATGTTGGAAAAAACCATAACTGTAAATGGAGTTGCAAAAGCATTCGCAATGACAGGTTGGAGAATTGGATATATTGGCGGACCGGAATTTATCGCAAAAGCCTGTACAAAAATACAAGGACAAGTAACTTCAGGAGCTAATTCAATTGCACAACGCGCCACAATTACTGCTGTAGATGCTGATCCAAGCGTGTTAAACGAAATGGTTGCCGCTTTCAAAAGCCGTAGAGATTTAGTGGTAGGATTACTTCAAGACATTCCTGGAATCAAAATTAACGTTCCTGAAGGCGCATTTTATGTATTTCCGGACGTTTCTTCTTTCTTCGGAAAAACATTAAAAGGAACATTCATCAAAGATGCCAACGATTTCTCGATGTATCTTTTAGGCGAAGCCAATGTAGCAACTGTAACCGGAGACGCTTTTGGAAATCCAGATTGCATCCGTTTTTCTTATGCCACCAGCGAAGATTTGTTGACGGAAGCATTAAGAAGAATTAAAGCGGCTGTAGCTTAATTTTAAAATAGTTTCAAGTTCAAACCTCAAAGACATCAAAATCTTTGAGGTTTGTTATTTATAAACTATTTTTGTCATTCGATTGAAACTAATTTTTCAATCTTTTAATTTTTCAATCTTATAATAAAAAACATGAAAGCATACGTATTTCCTGGTCAAGGAGCACAATTCACCGGAATGGGCAAAGACTTATATGAAAACTCCCCATTAGCAAAATCACTTTTCGAAAAAGCAAATGAAATCTTGGGTTTTCGCATCACAGACGTTATGTTTGAAGGTACCGCCGAGGAATTAAAAGAAACCAAAGTTACCCAACCAGCGATTTTCTTGCATTCGGTTATTTTAGCCAAAACCCTGGAAGATTTCAAACCAGAAATGGTAGCAGGACATTCTTTAGGAGAATTTTCAGCTTTAGTTGCTAATGGTGTTTTATCCTTTGAGGACGGATTGCGATTGGTTTCACAACGCGCTTTAGCTATGCAAAAAGCCTGCGAAATAAGACCTTCGACTATGGCGGCAGTTCTTGGGTTAGCCGACACTGTTGTGGAAGAAGTTTGTGCCTCAATTGATGGAATCGTTGTGGCTGCTAATTACAACTGCCCTGGACAATTAGTGATTTCAGGAGAGACTTCTGCGGTAGAAAAAGCCTGTGAAGCGATGAAGGAAGCCGGTGCAAAACGCGCCTTACTATTGCCTGTTGGTGGTGGTTTTCACTCGCCAATGATGGAGCCAGCTCGTGAAGAATTGGCAGCGGCTATTGAAGCAACAACATTCTCCACTCCTATTTGTCCGGTGTACCAAAACGTAACGGCATCTGCGGTTTCTGACCCTGCCGAAATCAAGAAAAACCTAATCATACAATTGACGGCACCAGTGAAATGGACACAATCCGTGCAACAAATGATTGCCGATGGAGCGACTTTGTTTACTGAAGTGGGTCCAGGAAAAGTATTGGCTGGTTTAATTGGAAAAATTGACAGAGAAGCAATTACGGCGAACGCTTAAAATTAGTTTTCAGTGATCCGTTTTTAGTAATCGGTTGTTATAAAATAGAATCCTCATAAACTTATGTTTGTGGGGATTTTTTTTAAGCTACAACTCCTTCGCTTCTTCGCAATGATTGTTGATAATTCCCGTAATCAAATAATTCTGATTCTTATTTATTCTTGCTATTTGTCACGCTGGAAGCGTCTAAATCATGTTGCTCTCGTTTGTTGAGACGCTTCCAGCGTGACAATTGGAATAGTAATATACAATCAGTATAAATGCAAAAAATCCTAAACTATCAACTCGATAATCTAGGATTCTATTTTACTGAACACTAAAAAACTGAACACTGATTACTTGTTTCTAATCTTCTGCTCCCATTTCCAGGCGCTTTCCATCGCTTCTTCTAATGTCGATTCCGCTTTCCAACCCAGAATATTGTTTGCTTTGTCGGTATTGGCGTAAGCCGAAGTGATGTCACCTTCTCTGCGAGCCACGATTTTATAAGGCAGTTTTTGTCCGCTTACTTTCTCGAAAGCGTGAATCACTTCTAGAACCGAGCTTCCTGTTCCTGTTCCCAGATTAAAGGTTTCGACTTTGGCCAAATTCTTTTTATCCAATAAACGTTTCAAGGCTATAACGTGGGCTTTGGCCAAATCAACCACATGAATATAATCGCGCACCGCTGTTCCGTCAGGCGTAGGATAATCGCCCCCATAAACGGACAATTCTTGACGTAAACCGATACCGGTTTGAGTGATAAACGGTACTAAATTTTGCGGAACTCCAATAGGCAATTCCCCAATTTCTGCCGAGGGATGTGCTCCAATAGGATTGAAATAACGCAACAAAATGGCGTTGATATGGGTCACTTTGGCAGTGTCAATTATGATTTCTTCACCTATTTGCTTGGTATTCCCATAAGGCGACATAGCTATTTGTATGGACGCATCTTCGGTAATGGGCATTTTTTCGGCTTGACCGTAAACCGTACAAGAGGAACTGAAGATAAAGCTAGCTTCGGGTTTTTGTTGCAATTCCTGAAGCACATAAACTAAGGTGTTAATATTGTTTTCGTAATACAACAATGGGTTTTCGACACTTTCTCCAACCGCTTTTGAAGCCGCAAAATGGATTACGCCCGAAATGTCACGATGTCTTTTGAAGAAATCCTGTACTTTTTCTTTGTCCCGTAAATCTAATTTTTCGAATGCCGTATTGATTCCCGTAATCGCGGCAATTCCGTCCAAAACATTCAAAGATGTATTCGAAAGATTGTCAATTACGATTACTTCAAACCCTTGATTTTGCAATTCGACAACAGTGTGTGAACCGATAAAACCCAAACCTCCTGTTACTAGTATTTTCATTTTTATTTTATTTTGCAGATGCGAATCATCGCGTCTCTAGGGAATTATTTTAAAAATTCTAAAACGCTATCGGTAATAAATTGGATTTGTTCCTCGTCCAATTCGGTGTGCATGGGTAACGAAATTACTTCTTTTACCAATTGATTAGTAACCGGGAAATCTTCTTCTTTATATCTTGAATCTAAATAGGCTTTTTGTGAATGCAACGGAATGGGATAATAAATGGCACATGGAATTCCTTTATTCAATAGATGCTGCATCAAACCATCTCTATCGGCGTTGATGATTCGTAACGTATATTGGTGAAAAACATGGCAATCACAAATCTCGCAAATGCTTGGCGCAATGATGTTTTTATGTCCTTCAAAAGCTGCAGTATATTTGCGGGCTGCATTTTGGCGCAATGAGTTGTATTCGTCCAAGAAAGGCAATTTAGCATTCAAAACAGCAGCTTGAATACTGTCCAATCTTGAATTTACACCCACAACATCGTGATGATAACGCTCATACATTCCGTGGTTTACAATGCCTCGGATTTTGTGTGCCAAAGCATCGTCATTGGTGAAAATAGCTCCGCCATCGCCATAACATCCTAAATTTTTAGAAGGAAAAAAGGAAGTTGACCCAACATGGCCAATGGTTCCCGCCTTCTTTTTCGTTCCTTCCGAAAACTTGCAATTGGCGCCTATGGCTTGTGCATTATCTTCGATAACATAGAGATTATTTTCCTTGGCAAGTCTCATAATCGCTTCCATATTTGCGGCACGACCAAACAAATGCACCGGAACAATGGCTTTGGTTTTTGGCGTGATCGCTTTCTTGATTCCCTCGATGGAAATATTCATATTGTGCAAATCCACATCTACCAAAACCGGTGTGAGTTGCAACAAAGCAATCACCTCAACGGTTGCAGCAAAGGTAAAATCGGCAGTAATCACTTCGTCACCCGGTTTTAAATCCAGACCCATCATGGCAACTTGCAAAGCATCGGTTCCGTTGGCGCAAGGAATTACGTGCTTAACATCGAGATATTCTTCAAGATTTTTTTGAAATTGGTGAACTTGTGGTCCATTAATGTATGTGTTGGTATCTAGAACTTCTTGGATTGAAGTATTTACGGTGTCTTTTATTTTATCATATTGACTTTTCAGGTCAACCATCTGGATTTTTTTCATTTAACCTTTTATTTAAATTCAATAAAACATAATCCCGACAATTATCGGGAAGCCAAGTTTTAAATTTGGAACAAAAATAGGGATTTTAGCAGAATGATTTTATAGATAAATAAAAGAAAACGTATTTTAGCCCCAGAAATTTTTTGATATGCTTTTTCTATATAATCTAATTATTCAAATTGCCAGTTTTTTATTAAAAATCGTGGCTGTATTCAGCCCAAAAATCAAACTTTTTGTGGAGGGTCGTAAGTCCGTTTTTGAAATTTTAGAATCCAAAATCAACGCAACCGACAAAACTATTTGGTTTCACGCTGCTTCGCTAGGCGAATACGAACAAGGGTTGCCTGTGATTGAAAGGATAAAAGAGAAATTTCCCAGTCATAAAATCGTGCTCACGTTTTTCTCCCCTTCCGGCTATGAAGTCAGAAAAAATAATTTAGTTGCTGATGTCACGGTGTATTTGCCTTTGGATACCAAGAAAAATGCTCTACAATTTCTATCTATCGTTCGTCCTGAAATGGTTTTCTTTATTAAATATGAATACTGGCCTAATTATTTGACAGAACTGAGAAAACTTGGAATTCCAACCTATATAATTTCGGGTATATATAGAAAAAACCAACTGTTTTTTAAATGGTATGGGGGATTTTACAGAACTGCTTTGAATACTTTTACTTACTTTTTTGTACAAAATGAAAGTTCCAAAAAATTATTGTTGGAATTGGGGAAAACCAATGTGGCTGTTTCAGGCGATACCCGTTTTGACAGGGTGGCTTCAATTTTGGAAAAAGACAATTCTTTGGATTTTATTGAGACATTCAAAAACGATACCTTAACCATTGTCGCAGGAAGTTCTTGGCCAAAAGACGAAAATTTATTAGTCGATTATATCAATCAAACTTCCGAGAAAATTAAGTTCATTATTGCTCCGCACAATATCAAAGAGGAACAAATTCAAGAATTGAAAAATTCCATTTTCAAAAAAGTGGTTTTGTTTTCGGAAAAATCAACTAAAAACCTAGCCGATTTTGATGTATTCATCATTGACACGATTGGAATTCTGACTAAAATTTACAGCTATGCTGATATTGCTTATGTAGGCGGAGGTTTTGGAAATCCTGGTGTTCACAATATTTTGGAACCAGCCACTTTTGCCGTTCCAATTGTCATTGGTCCCAACTTTTCCCATTTTGCAGAAGCGACAGCTTTAGTCAATATGGAAGGTTGTATTTCCATTTCAAATAAAAATGAGCTTATGGAGGCTTTTTTCAATTTAATCGCCAACGAAGACATCCGAGACGAAAAAGGGCATATTTGCAGCACTTTTGTACAAATGAACAAGGGAGCTACTAATATTATTATGAAAAACATATAAACGACCAAGTCGAGAAAATTTTGTAGTCCTATTTTTTATTTAAAGCACCAAAAAACACCTCTAATTTCAAGACATCCCCATTAAAATTAATATTTTAATAGTAAATAATTACCCACAAGATACATAAAAGCAAATTAATAGTTGGAACCATTCCGCAAATAAGGGTACGGCACTACTGTATTCAGTGAATGATGGTATGCTAATTCCGAAGATTGGTTTTTATATAGGAGTTGTGGAAAAAGAGAATACTACAAATGAATATTATTTTTTTAAAAAAAATAGAAAAAAATATTTTAACTATTAAAAAATTTATATCTTTGCCCCGAATTAATAATTAACCTTTTATATTAAATAAGATGAAAAAAGTATTTTTAAGTTTAGCCGTTGTTGCTGTTTTGACTGTTGTATCATGTAAAAAAGCTGAGCCAGCTGCTGAAGCTGTAGCTGTTGACACTACTGCTGTAGCTGTTGATACTGCTGCTGTAGCTGTTGATACTGCTGCTGTTGTTGCTGATACTGCTGCTGTTGCAGCTCCAGAAGCTAAGTAATTTTAAATTACAGAAAAAATAAGCTACGCATTGCGTGGCTTTTTTTTGCTCTATTTTGAAAATTTTTGGCCTATTTTTGGAATAACTTGATAAATCCAATCAATTGGGCATTTGTAGGAAAAACAAAAAAAGCCATTACACTTTTATCGTGTAACGGCTTTTTTTGTTAAATGTAAATATATCTGTTTTAGCCATTGAACGTAAACATACCAATATCAAACAGTTTTAAACAATAAAAAAACCGCAAAGAATTAACAATAAAGTCTTTACGGTTTAACTAAGTACTCAGAGCGGGACTTGAACCCGCACGAACATTGCTGTTCACTGGATTTTAAGTCCAGCGTGTCTACCAATTTCACCATCCGAGCAGTATGGTTTTGAGCGAAAAACGGGGCTCGAACCCGCGACCTCGACCTTGGCAAGGTCGCGCTCTACCAACTGAGCTATTTTCGCATTTTTTTATAAAAAGAACTTACAATACTTGTACCATATTGCGGATGCAAATTTAATACATTAATTCAATTAAACAAGCCTTTTTTTAAAAAATATCCGGCCAGAAGCTAAGCTCCTGATAACCCAAACTTTAAAACAATTCAGGCTATTTTTTGGTCAACATTCTCTTGATTTCGTTGAGTTTCATCAAGGCTTCCATCGGCGTAATTGTGTTTATGTCAAGACTTAAAATCTCATCTTTGATTTCTTCCAACAAAGGGTCATCTAGGTTAAAGAAACTCATTTGCATTTGCTCTGCCTGTTCGCCTTTCAGGCTCGAGTCATCCTTTGCTGATTTGATTCCGTTCAAGGCTTCACTAGAGTGATCTTTCTCTAATTTTTTCAAAAGCTTTTGGGCTTTCAAGATTACGATTTGCGGCATTCCTGCCATTTTCGCTACGTGTATTCCAAAACTATGTGCACTCCCTCCTTTTACCAGTTTTCGAATAAAAAGCACGGTGTCTTTTAATTCTTTGACAGAAACATTATAATTCTGGATTCTCGGCAACAACTCACTCATTTCATTCAACTCGTGATAATGCGTTGCGAACAATGTTTTGGGTTTTGATGGATGCTCGTGCAAAAACTCGGCGATAGCCCAAGCAATAGAGATTCCGTCATAAGTGCTCGTTCCCCTTCCTATTTCGTCCAACAAGACCAAACTTCTATCGGAAATATTGTTCAAGATAGAAGCCGTTTCATTCATTTCGACCATAAAAGTGGATTCTCCCATCGAAATATTGTCGCTTGCCCCTACTCTAGTGAATATTTTATCGATAATTCCCATTCTCACACTATTCGCAGGAACAAAACTTCCCATTTGAGCCAATAGTACAATCAAAGCGGTTTGACGCAAAATAGCCGACTTTCCGGACATATTAGGCCCGGTAATCATAATCAATTGCTGCGTCTCTCTATCCAAAAAAACATCATTGGAAATATAAGGCGTTCCGACCGGTAATTGTTTTTCGATAACGGGATGCCTTCCATTTTTGATTTCCAATTCAAATGTTTCGTCTAGTTCAGGACAAACATATTTATTTTCGATGGCCAATTGCGTGAAAGAACATAAACAATCCAATTGCGCCACCAAATTGGCATTCATCTGAACCGGCTTGATGTATGTCGCAATCCAGCTGACCAATTGTTCAAACAACTCTACTTCTATTTTGTGGATTTTTTCTTCGGCACCCAAGATTTTGGTTTCGTATTCTTTTAATTCTTCCGTGATGTAGCGTTCCGCATTTACCAAAGTTTGTTTTCGTATCCATTCTACTGGTACTTTATCTTTATGCAAATTTCTAACCTCAATATAATATCCAAAAACATTATTGAAGGAGATTTTCAAAGAAGAAATTCCTGTCAATTGCGATTCTCTTTTTTCTATACCTTCCAGGAATTCTTTTCCCGAAGTTGATATGGCGCGTAAATCGTCCAATTCATCGCTAATTCCTTTGGCAATAGCATTTCCTTTGGCAATAGCTACGGGAGCATCTTGGTTTAAAACCGTTTTTATTTTTTCGCGCAGCAAATCGCAACTGTGTAGGCTGTCGCCAATAACTTTTACGGCTTCTTGCGGACTTTCTAACGCCAAGGTTTTTATTGGAATAATGGCGTCCAAAGATTCCTTCAAATAAACGACTTCGCGAGGCGACACTTTTCCGGCAGCGATTTTAGAAATCAAACGTTCCAAATCCGAAATTTGCTTGATTTGCTTTTGGATGTTTTTTAAAACATCCTGATGCTCTTTCAAATAAGAAACAACTTGGTGGCGACTCTGTATTTTATTGCTGTCTTTCAAAGGAAGCGCCAACCAACGTTTCAACAAACGACCACCCATTGGCGAAAGCGTTTTATCAATCACATCGAGAAGCGTGACCGCATTGGGATTGTAACTGTGGTATAATTCTAGGTTACGAATAGTAAACCGATCCATCCAAACATAAGCATCTTCGGCGATGCGTTGAATCGAGGTGATATGCTGCACTTTATTATGTTGCGTTTCGGACAAATAATACAAAATTGCTCCGGAAGCAATGATTCCTTCTTTCAATTCTTCGATTCCAAAACCCTTCAAAGAAACCGTTTGAAAATGCTTGGTCAACGTTTCGAAAGCATAGTCTTCTTTGTAAATCCAGTCTTCGAGGTAAAAACTATGATAGTCGTCACCGAAAGTTTCCCGGAAATCATTTTTGTTGTTTTTTGGAATTAAAACCTCGCTTGGACTGAAATTCTGCAACAGTTTGTCAATATATTCGGCATTACCCTGAGCAGTTAGAAACTCTCCGGTAGAAACATCCAAAAATGAAATTCCGATTGATTTATTGGCAAAATAAACGGCCGCCAAGAAATTATTCGTTTTAGATTGCAAAACCTCATCATTCATAGAAACACCTGGAGTCACAAGTTCCGTAACACCACGTTTCACTATGGTTTTGGTCATTTTAGGGTCTTCGAGCTGATCACAAATTGCGACGCGAAGTCCCGCTTTGACTAGTTTTGGCAAATACGTATTCAAGGAATGATGCGGAAAACCCGCTAAAGCGGTTTCCGTTTCAGAACCTGCACCGCGTTTGGTCAAAACAATCCCAAGAATTTTTGAGGCACGTACTGCATCCTCTCCAAAAGTTTCATAAAAATCACCTACTCGAAACAACAAACAAGCATCAGGATATTTCCTTTTGATTTCGTTATACTGTTTCATTAATGGTGTTTCCTTAATTTCTTTTTCTTTGGCTGCCAAGTTCTTTTGTATTAAATAAATGAAAAAAATGTGAGAGCGAATTTATATATTTTATGGGGAATAACTATCAATTCAAAAATTAAAAATATTTTTAAGAAAAATTTAGGACTGAGTTTCGATTATTTATATAAATTTGTCACTATAAATTATAAAATGAAAAAAATGAAAAAAATAGTTACGCTTTCAATAGCACTTTTAGCATTTACTTTTTCTAATGCACAAGAAACCGCAAAAATCAAAAAAACCGTAAAAAAAGCAACAACTGCTGTTGCCAAAGTTGCAGCAACAAAAGTAGATGGTGCTGGAATGGTTTTTGACGCTGACACTATTGATTACGGTACCATTGCTCACAATGCAGATGGAAACCGTAAATTTGAATTTACAAATAATGGTAACAAAGCTCTAATAATAACAAATACACAAGGATCTTGTGGTTGTACTGTACCCACTACTCCGAAGGAACCAATTGCTCCAGGGGCAAAAGGATTTATTGGTGTAAAATATGCTACAGACAGAGTTGGTGCTTTTACAAAAACCGTAACTGTAACATCAAACGCAGCAGGTCAAGCTACAAAAGTACTTACCATAAAAGGTACCGTTTTACCAGATCCTACTCCAGCTGCTACACAGGTTAAATAATATTTTTATCAAAACAGTAAGGCTTCCTAAAATTAGGGAGCCTTTTTTTTTATAATTAATGTCTTGAATTAACATGAGAAAACTGGAAAACAGCGAACTCGAAAGAAAGTCAATAGAATCTTTTAAACAGTCCGAAAAAACACCACTTATTTTAATACTGGATGATATCAGGAGTTTGCACAATATTGGTTCTGTATTTAGAACAGCTGATGCCTTTTTAGTCGAAAAAATAGTTTTGTGTGGCATAACTGCCACTCCTCCAAATAAAGAAATTCACAAAACGGCACTCGGAGCGACAGAGACTGTAACTTGGGAACATAATGATAATGTTCTTGAAGTTATAGAAAACTTAAAAAAGGAAGGGATTATGGTTCTTGCCATCGAACAGGTAGAAAACGCCGTTTTCCTTCAAAATTTTAAAGTGGAGAATGACAAAAAGTATGCCTTAGTTTTCGGTAATGAAGTCTACGGAGTATCCCAAGATGCCGTTGCTTTATGTGATGGCTGTATCGAAATTCCGCAGTTGGGAACCAAGCATTCTTTAAATATTTCAGTAAGTGCGGGGATTGTAGTTTGGGATTTATTTCAAAAATTGAATTGGACAAAATTAAAATAATGCCAAAAATCAGTACTTTTACAGCATGGAAAAGCATGTTTTTTTTATAATTTTAATTTCATTATTCTTTACTCCCAAGACCATTTATGCAATTGATCCTCCTAAAGTTAAAGCAACTGGAAATCAAATTTATTGCCCAGGAACCACTTTAAGTATTGTAGAAACCATAACTATAATACCCGACCCAAATGAGCAAACCACCGATGCTGTTTCTATTCAAATTTCTTCAGGGTATGTTTTGGGGGAAGATTTATTAAAACTTGAGGGCAATCACCCAACTATTTTAACTATTTGGATCCCATCAGAGGGAAAGCTAAAATTAAATAGTACCTCTGGAATCAAAATTCCCTATGCCGATTTTGAAGCGGCAATTAAAGATGTTCAATATAGCAATTCCTCAACTTTGCCATCTGGAGCTAGAACTTTTTCCATTAGTTTAGGAACGAGACAAATAAGTTATTTGCCAAGTAGTAGACATTTTTATGAATATGTTCCCTTTCCTGGAATCACTTGGACAGATGCAAAAACAGCTGCGGAAACAAAAAATTATTATGGCTTACAAGGCTATTTAGCAACCCTAACAGCTGCAGATGAAGCTCAATTAGCCGGAGCACAAGCCCCTGGAAATGGTTGGATTGGCGGAAGTGATTCTGAGACAGAAGGCGTCTGGAAATGGGTTACTGGACCAGAATCAGGTACTGTTTTTTGGAACGGAGTAGCAAATGGCTCAACCCCAAATTTTGCTTTTTGGAATTCTAGTGAGCCAAATAGCTTAGGTGATGAAGATTATGCACATATTAAAGCTCCTGGAGTTCCAGGAATTTCAGGGTCTTGGAATGACTTACAATTAGGGGGTGATTCATTCGGAGATTATCAATCAAAAGGATATATTGTAGAATATGGAGGAATGGTATTGGGTGATGCTGATAATATTCAGATTTCGGCAAGTACTACAATAACAATGTCTCAAATTACTGTGAATACTCCAGCTTCTGTTTGTGGTTCAGGAATATTTTCACTTCAAGCAAGTACTACAACTGGGACAATAGATTGGTATGACGTCTCAGCAGGAGGGACATCTTTAGGAACCGTCGATAATTATACCACTCCATTAATAAACACAACCACAACTTATTATGTGGATTATGGATGTCCGAACAGAATTCCAATTATAGCAAATGTAAATACAATCCCAAATATTACTTCGCCAATTACTCCAATTTCCAAATGCGGTTCTGGAACTGTAACGCTTCAAGCAAATTCCAACGTTGGAATTATAAATTGGTATGCAAACGCAACAGGAGGAAGTATTTTAGCAACAGTAACAAGTTTTACAACTCCAAATCTAACAGCAAATTCAACTTATTATGCTGAAGCTTTTAATAATGGATGCAGCAATGGAATACGAATTCCTGTCAATGTTTTTGTTTACACTCCTCCAGTAGTTACAGATCAAGAAGTCACTAAGTGTAAATCAAGTACTTCAATACTAGACGCTGGCGTTCCTGGGATGTTATATTTATGGTCAACCGGAGAAACAACACAAACAATTACAATATCAACTTCGGGAATTTACACTGTGGATGTTACAAGTCTGGCTCCAGAGAATTGTACCAGCAGAAAAAAAATTACTGTTATAGAGTACAAAATTCCTGAAATAGACCGTGTTGTTGTCAATGAAACTAAGGTCGTGATTTATTTAAAAGAAGAAGAAGTCTATTTTGAATATTCGGTTGACGGAATTAATTATCAAAGTTCGAATGTGTTTTTTAATTTGCCTAGCGGATTGCAAACAGCCTATGTAAGAGAAATCAATTTATGCAGTAATGACAGTAAGACATTTATCATTTTAATTGTTCCCGGATTTTTCACGCCAAACGGTGACACTTATAATGATTTTTGGGAAATAAAAGGGTTAATTAATTATCCCCAAGCCCAAGTAAGTATTTTTGACCGATACGGAAAATTAATTTCAGTCTTAAACACAATCAAAACAACCTGGGACGGAATGTTTAATAAATATCCTTTACCTGCCGATGATTATTGGTATGTTTTAAAAATCGATGAAATCATTCCCGAAAAAAGAGGCCATTTCTCTCTAAAAAGGTAAATTAAAGTAGTACTATTATTTAAATATTTTTCTTTGGATTTCTTCCAAAACAAAAACATAATCTTCCTGATTTTTTACAAAATCCCTATTAGAAACATCAATAATCAGGACATTCAATTCAGTTTGTGATTCGATATAATCCAAATAACCACTATTGATTTTGTCCAAATAATCCACAGGAATTTTCTGTTCATAGCTCCTGCCTCTTTTCTTTATATTTTGCAACAAACGCTCGGGATTTTGGTGCAAATAAATGTATAAATCCGGTTTCGGCATTTCCCTATCAATAATATCAAACAGTTTGCGATACAGTCGATATTCGTCTTCGGTCAGGGTGATTTTGGCAAAAATTAAGGATTTAAAAATATGGTAATCGGCTACGATAAATTCTTTAAACAAATCAAATTGAGCCAAATCACCCGACAGTTGTTTGTATCTATCGGCAAGGAAAGACATTTCAAGCGGAAACGCATAGCGACTTTGGTCTTCATAAAACTTGGGTAAAAAAGGATTGTCAGCAAAGCGCTCCAATACCGTTTTGGCATTAAAATCTTCGGCAATTCTTGTCGTTAAAGTGGTTTTTCCTGCCCCGATATTTCCTTCAAATGCGATGTAATTAAATCGCTCTAAAGGAATGCCATCCAATGGATTTTTTAAATCTCGGATTAGGGCACAAATACTTTGATCTGGCGTCATTTCAATCAATTCTGCTATATTTTTCTGAAGAATCGGATGTACCCAATCTAAATTCAAGTCCAGCATAGGCAACAAAACAAATCGTCTGTTTTGCATTAACGGATGTGGAATTTGCAGATTTTCGGTGTCAATAATTACCTCATCAAACGCAATCAAATCAATATCAATGATTCGGGATTGATACCCTAATGCTTTGCCACGAAAACGACCTAATTGGGTTTCAATCTTCAATATTTGAGACAAAATTGTATCTGCAGAAGCAAAAGTATGAATAACCAAAGCGCAATTATAGAACGCATCGCTATCAAAACCCCAAGAAGGTGTTTCATATAACCTTGAAACCTTGATTATCGTTCCGATTTCCTGATGAATCAATTGCAAGCAATTCTCTATGTTTTCTAGACGATTGCCTTGATTACTGCCTAAAGATAAAACGACCTGATATTGTAATTCCATATTAACCACAAATTAACAAAACAATTTTAGAATAGACCTATATTTGTAATGCGTTTTAATAACTAATTTTTTAAGAAATTTAACCTTAAATTTGTACTGTTTTAATCCCTTTTGCAACTTATAAAAATATATAATTATGAAATTTTTAGGAAATGTTTTGGCTACTATTGTGGGCTTATTTGTTTTTTTTATGTTGTGTTTTTTTGGAATAGTGATAATTGCAACCATTTTTGGCGGTGATGCCGAAATTGTAGAAGTAAAAAGCAATTCAGTAATCGAATTGAACTTGGAACATATTAAAAACGATTATGCCGGTAAATACAAAGACCCGTGGATGAGCATTCTAACTGATGGAGAAAGAGTTGGACTTGTAGATATTATCAATGCCATTGGAAAAGCAAAAACGGACGACGACATCAAAGGAATCTCTATTTTAAATGATGAATCAGAATTGGGAATGGCACAAAGAAAAGCCTTGCGTGATGCCTTGGAAGACTTTAAAAAATCAGGGAAATTTGTTATGGCTTATGCCAATTCTTTTTCCCAAAAGGAATATTATTTAAATTCTGTCGCCAACACCATTTACTTGAACCCCGTTGGAGAAATGGATTTTAAAGGATTATCAGCCGAAGTAATGTATTTCAAAGACTTTGAGGACAAAACAGGCGTTAAAATGGAAGTCATCCGCCATGGGAAATACAAAAGTGCAGTGGAGCCTTTCCTAGAAAACAAAATGAGTGATGCCAACAGGGAACAAATTTCGGCCTTGTTGAATTCGGTTTGGAATTCCATCACAGCGGACATATCCAAAAGTAGAAATATTTCCGTAGCAAAATTAAACGAAATTGCCAATGGACTTCTTGCCAGAACCCCAGAAATGGCAAAATCACAAAAATTGGTCGACATTATAGCCTATGAAGACGTGTATCATAATGCCATCAAAAAAGCCTTAAATATGGGTAAGGATAAAGAATACAACAAAGTAAGCCTTGTCGATTACGCTAGAAAAATAACAACTATTTCTATAGACAGCGACACCATGGACAAAATTGCGATTATATATGCGCAAGGCCAAATCAAAAGCGGTGAAGGTGATGTTAATGTGATTGGCGAAGGCGCCATGCGTCGCTCCTTATCAGAAGCCAGAAAAGACAAAAATATAAAAGCTGTAGTACTTCGTATCAATAGTCCAGGAGGAAGTGCATTGACGTCAGATTTGATTTGGAGGGAAATCGAATTAACCAAAAAAGCAAAACCCGTAGTGGTTTCTATGGGAAATTACGCTGCTTCCGGCGGTTATTATATTGCGTGTAATGCCAATACAATTTTTGCCGAAAACAATACCATTACCGGATCAATCGGCGTTTTTGGGATGCTGCCCAACTTTGCTCCTTTAGCAACCAAAATTGGCCTGCACTCAGAACAAGTAAAAACGCATGAAAATGCAGCGGACTATAGCCCGTTTTTACCATTAGACGAAAAATTTAAAACTGTTACTCAAGAAAGTGTGGAACAAGTTTATAAAACCTTTGTGACCCATGTAGCCCAAGGAAGAAAAATGACCTTTGCTCAAGTGAATTCCATTGCGCAAGGAAGGGTTTGGTCTGGTTCGGAAGCTAAAAAAATTGGGCTTGTAGATAAAATTGGAGGAATAGATGACGCCATTCGGGAGGCTGCAACATTGGCAAAAATAAAAACGTACAACAAACAAAACTTCCCAGAATTCGAGAAAAACATTAATGATGTTTTAGAACATTTGCCATTTGCAAAATCTAAAGAATCCTTTATTAAAGAAGAACTAGGCGAGGAAACGTATAAAATAATGCATCAAATAAAAACGATTCAATCTCAAAAAGGAGTTCAAACCATGTTGCCTTTTGAAATTACTATTCAATAAAATATATCTTTTAATATCAAACTGTTTAAAAATGAGTTAGGCGTTTTTACACCTTTATTCTTACCACATAGCCTTCGGAGCTTCGGACATTAAAAACGGTGCCGTCTTCAAAAATAAGATATTGCCCTTTTATTCCAATGAGTTTCCCTTGAAAAACGGGTGTTTTTTCTAAACTCAAACTGTTTGTTTTTTTTGGATAGTCTAATACCGGGAAATTCATTTCGTATAAATCATTTTGTTGCGAATGAAAATATTCCTGCACTTCGGCTGGAATTAGGTTTTCGACTTTCAATCTTTCGGTAACTAAATCTACTTGTTCTATATCATTTTGAAGCATTTTACGCCAATTGGTTTTATCGGCATAATGATTTTTCAATGCCACTTCGGTAATTCCTGCTAGATATCGATTGGGTACCTCGACAATGGAAATCGCTTGTGTTGCACCTTGGTCGATCCATCGTGTTGGTACTTGTGTTTTTCTTGTTACCCCTACTTTCACTTCACTGGATAATGCCAAATAAACTATGTGCGGTTGCAATTGCACTTTTTCTTCATACGCTAAATCCCGATCTTGAATACCCAAATGCGCTGTGCTTAATTCGGGTTTCATGATCCAATCCCCAACCGCCGGACTCGAATAAAAACAGTCATAACAAAATCCTTGTCGAAATATTTTTTTCTTTTTGCCACAATTTAAACATTGGTATCCCTGAAAAGAAATTTCGACATTTTTGTTGAGCAATTGATTTACATTCAAAAAACTGTTATCAAAAACCAAATAATATTGAATGGGTTGGCCGAATTCGGTTTGCATTTTAGAAAGAACGCCTTCGTAAGTCATTTGATTTCTGATTGTAGATTAACGATTTCTGATTGTAGATTTGAAGTGCCATTTTAGATTTCTATTTATTAGCAACCACATCTACGCCAGAATCTTTGTATAAATTTATTTATTTTTATAAAAAAACACTATTTTTGATACGAATGCAAAGTTAGTATTTGTAAATCGATATTCAAATCTAAAATCAGCACTCTAAAATCAAAATATCTATGCCGCTACCTATAATCAATTCATTTGCCTCTTGGGTATTAAAGCAACGGATTCATCAGATGGAACTTTTCCTAAAGTATCCCAATGAAGTTCAGGAAGAATTGCTGATGAACTTGATTCGGGCTTCGGAAAATACGGTTATAGGCCACCAATATGACTATGCTTCGATTCATTCCTACACCACTTTTGCAGAAAGAGTTCCTGTTGCTACTTATGAAGAATTACAGCCTTTGATAGAACGCACTCGCCAAGGAGAACAAAATGTGTTTTGGGAAACTCCCATAAAATGGTTTGCCAAATCAAGCGGAACGACCAATGCCAAAAGTAAATTTATCCCCGTAAGCAATGAAGCTCTGGAAGATTGTCACTACAAAGGGAGTAAAGATTTGTTATGTTTGTATTTGAACAACAACGAAGACTCCGAACTGTTTTTGGGTAAAAGTCTTCGCCTTGGCGGTAGTTCCCAAATATATGAAGACAACCATACTTTTTTTGGAGATTTGTCCGCTATTTTAATCGAAAACATGCCCATTTGGGCAGAATACAGCAGCACTCCCAACCACAAAATCTCGTTGATGAGTGATTGGGAAATGAAAATTCCTGCGATAATCAATGAGGTCAAAAACGAAAATGTGACTAGTTTTGCCGGAGTTCCTTCGTGGATGCTGGTTTTGATGAACCAATTACTTACGGAAACCGGCAAAGCAAATTTGCAGGAACTATGGCCAAATCTGGAGGTATATTTCCATGGTGGAGTGAGTTTTGAACCTTATCGCGAACAATACAAAAAAATGCTGCCGAAAACAGATTTCAAATATTACGAAATATATAATGCTTCCGAAGGCTTTTTTGCCATTCAGGATTTGAATGATTCCAGTGATTTATTGCTAATGCTCGACTATGGGATTTTCTATGAGTTCATTCCAATGGATACTTTTGGAACTCCAAACCAAAAAATCATCCGTTTGGCAGAGGTAGAACTTTTCAAAAATTACGCCATTGTCATCACCACGAATTCCGGATTATGGCGGTACTTGATAGGCGACACGGTCCGTTTTACTTCCTTAAACCCCTACCGAATTCGGGTGACAGGAAGAACGAAACATCATATCAATGTTTTTGGCGAAGAACTAATGGTCGAAAATACTGATCAAGCCATTGCCAAAGCCTGTCAAATTACCGGAACCGAAATAGTAGATTACACTGTGGCTCCCGTTTTTATGAAAGACAAAGAAAAAGGAGCCCACGAATGGATGATAGAGTTTAGGAAAAACCCCGCTGACATGGCTTTTTTCAAAAAAGTATTGGACGAAACGTTGCAATGCTTAAATTCCGATTACGAAGCAAAACGCCATAACAACATGACCTTGAATCCATTAATCATAAATATTGCTAGACCCAAGTTGTTTTACGATTGGCTGAGAGAAAAAAACAAATTGGGTGGGCAACATAAAATCCCGAGATTGTCGAACGAAAGAGAGTATCTGGAGCAATTGAAAAAAATACAGTTACAGTACATCAATAAAATCGAATCAGATATAACAAAAAGCACCTAGTTTTTATTCAAACTAGAGCCTTATATTATTTAGGTATAGTTTATCTCTACTCCTGCATCATATCGATATGCCTATCGTGATACCCTAATAAGTATAAAATACCATCAAGACCTAGACTGGAAATGGAGGTAGCAGCGTTTTCTTTTACTTTCGGTTTGGCATGAAAAGCAATACCTAAACCTGCCAAATTCAGCATCGGCAAATCATTAGCCCCATCACCTACAGCAATAGTCTGATTGATGTGAATGCCTTCCTTTTCGGCAATAGCTTTTAGATATTCGGCTTTCTTGGCACCGTCAACAATTTCTCCAATATAATTTCCCGTCAATTTCCCGTCCTTAATTTCCAATTCATTGGCGTAAACATAATCAATTCCCAATTCCTTCTGTAAATAATCCCCAAAATAGGTAAAGCCTCCAGATAAAATAGCCGTTTTATAGCCGTAGTATTTTAAAGCCTTCATCAAGCGATGCGCCCCTTTTGTTATGGGAAGGTTTATAGCAACATTATGCAGAACGTCTTCGCTCAAGCCTTCCAACAAAGCCATTCGCTTTTTGAAGCTTTCGCTAAAATCGATTTCGCCATTCATCGCCGATTCTGTAATGGCTCTGACTTGCTCCCCTACTCCAGCGAGTTCTGCCAATTCATCGATTACTTCGGTTTGAATTAAGGTAGAATCCATATCAAAACACACCAAACGCCTGTTTCTTCTGTACATGTTATCTTCTTGAAAAGAGATGTCCACATCTAAATTTCCTGAAATTTCCATAAAACTTGATGTCATCACCGTTTTATCTACAATAGTACCCGTCACGGATAATTGTACGCAAGAACGAGGGTATTCTTCTTTTTCGACGACTGAAGTTCTTCCGGTTAATCGTATGATAGAGTCAATATTCAAATTTTGGTCCGACATTATTTTGGTCACAGCTGCCAATTGTGCAGCGGTCAAGGTTTCGCCCAAAACATTGATAATATAGCGTTGCTTGCTTTGTGCTTTTACCCAACTTTCATAATCTGGAATAGTAATTGGAATAAAGTTAACCTTGATTCCCAACTCATAGGCTTTGAACAATAAATCTTTCAAAACAGGCCCTGAACTAGATCCTGTTTTTATTTCAAATAAAATACCCAAAGATAAGGTGTCATGAATATCGGCCTGACCAATATCCAAAATAGTGGCGTCATAAGTCGCTAATATCGATGTTAAGCCAGCCGTTACCCCTGGCTTATCCTGACCAGAAACTTTTAACAAAATAATCTCTTTATCTTCTGTTTTCATTTATATTGATTTACAATGGACAAAAATCGACAATCTATAGCTTATAAAAAAGAATATCCCTTGTTTTTTCAAATAAACATCTTTCTATTATTTAATAAAGAAACCCGACAGATTTTTAAAAACCTGTCGGGTTTGAAATTCTATAAATAAAAAAATCAAGAAGCGATTTCCAATCGTTTCAATAAATTTCTATTCAAGGTTTCTTTAGCATAATCCACGTCGATTTCCAATATTTTATCATCTGAACTTGGCAATTCATACATGGCATCGGTCAAGATGGCTTCGCATAATGAACGCAATCCACGAGCTCCAAGTTTGTATTCCAAGGCTTTTTCGACAATAAAATCCAAGGCATCATCCGTAATATTGAATTCTACTTCGTCCATCAAAAACAATTTTTGGTATTGTTTGATTAAGGCATTTTTAGGCTGTGTCAAAATCGCCCTCAAAGTTTCTCTGTCCAATGGATCCATGTGCGTCAATACGGGTAAACGACCAATGATTTCAGGAATTAATCCAAAATCTTTGATGTCTTTTGGGATAATGTATTGCAATAAATTGTCTTTGTCTATGTTGTCCACATTTTTAGATGTACTGTAACCAACAGCTTGGCGATTCAATCGTTTGGAGATGATTCGTTCCACACCATCGAAAGCACCACCGGCAATAAACAAAATATTTTGCGTATTTACCTCAACAAATTTCTGGTCTGGGTGTTTTCTACCTCCTTTTGGTGGAACATTTACCACAGTTCCTTCCAATAATTTCAATAATGCCTGCTGAACGCCTTCGCCAGAAACATCACGAGTAATGGAGGGATTGTCACTTTTACGGGCAATTTTATCAATTTCATCAATAAAAACAATTCCGCGCTCCGCTTTGGCAACGTCATAATCGGCGGCTTGCAAAAGACGTGTCAAAATACTTTCGACATCTTCTCCCACATAACCTGCTTCTGTCAAAACTGTTGCATCAACGATTGCCAAAGGAACGTCGAGCATTTTTGCAATGGTTTTGGCAACCAAGGTTTTTCCGGTTCCGGTTTGACCCACCATAATAATATTGCTTTTTTCAATTTCTACCTCGTCGTTCAATTCTTGTTGCATTAAACGTTTGTAGTGATTGTAAACGGCAACGGCCATCACTTTTTTGGTTTGGTCCTGACCAATAACATATTGATCCAAGAAAGCCCGAATTTCTTTTGGTTTCTTCAAAACCAAATCTACGGGCAAGTTGGCCTTGCCGCTTGATTTTAATTCTTCTAATACAATTCCGTGGGCTTGTTCGATACATTTATCACAAATGTGTGCATCGATTCCGGCAATCAATAAATTGGTTTCCGGTTTTTTTCTTCCACAGAATGAACATTCTAATTTTGGTTTTGC
This sequence comes from Flavobacterium psychrophilum, assembly GCA_945872245.1. Taxonomy (GTDB): domain Bacteria; phylum Bacteroidota; class Bacteroidia; order Flavobacteriales; family Flavobacteriaceae; genus Flavobacterium; species Flavobacterium psychrophilum_T. The sequence continues at coordinate 58,409 of CAMBZB010000002.1, read as the reverse complement.
CATTCTTTATTTTGTTTAAAGTTCAAAAAGTTTAAAGTTTAAAGTTACTGAGCAACTTTAAACTTTAAACCTTAAACTTGTAACTATTTTATTATCTTCTCAACACTTCATCAATCATTCCGTATGTTTTTGCCTCATCGGCAATCATCCAATAATCGCGTTCGCTGTCAGCGTGCACTTTTTCAAATGTTTGTCCTGAATGATGCGAAATGATTTTGTACAATTCGTCTTTTAGTTTCAACATTTCGCGAAGGTTGATTTCCATATCTGTTGCAACACCTTGTGCTCCGCCTGATGGCTGATGAATCATTACTCTTGAATGTGGTAAAGCCGAACGTTTTCCCGGAGCTCCAGCACACAAAAGAACAGCTCCCATTGAAGCGGCCATTCCGGTACAAATTGTAGCTACGTCAGGTTTGATGTATTGCATCGTATCATAAATTCCCAATCCTGCATAAACGCTTCCTCCAGGAGAATTCAAGTAAATTTGAATGTCTTTTGAGGCATCGGCACTTTCAAGAAACAATAATTGTGCTTGAACGATGTTGGCGATTTGGTCGTCAATTCCTGTTCCCAAGAAAATAATACGATCCATCATCAATCTCGAAAAAACGTCTAATTGAGAAATGTTCAATTGGCGTTCTTCAATAATATAAGGGGTCATGTTCGTAGGCGTCATGGCGCTTACGATTTTGTCATAATACATTGCATTTACACCTTGGTGTTTTGTAGCAAATTTTTTAAATTCTACGCCGTAGTTCATCTTTATTTGTTCTAAGTTTTACGTTAATATACTGTTATTTCATTTTATCAAAGGTTATACCTCTTTACAAATGATGTCAACATGTCTTAATTCTAAATCTTTTAGGTTTCGAGTAATATACTTTAAACCTACAGCTTTAAAAAAAGAGCGTCAAAAAAAATATTCTTTTGACGCTCAAATATACTTATTTTTTAGAAATTATTCTCCGTATGAGGCTGCAATAAATTGATCATAGGTAACTTCTTTAGTTGTTGGATTTGCTTTTTCCTTGAACAATTCCAACAATTTATCAGCGACTACTTGGTCTGAAAGTCTTTTTACTTCATCTTGGTTTGCCAAAACTCTTGCCACAATTCCTTGAACTTCCTCATCGGTAGGATTGGTTTGCCCGAATTGAGCCATTTGCTGACGAATATTTTTTGTGGTAAATGATTTCAAATCTTCGAAAGTGATTTTAATATCATTTTGAGACAATGCTTTTCCTTCGATTAATTGAAAACGCAATCCTTTTTCAGAACGAGCATATTCTACTTCTGCCTCGGTTGGAGATAATTTTTTCTCTCCAACAGTTTGCAACCATTTTTTTAGGAATTCAACTGGCAAATCAAATTTTGTATTCTCGATTAAAAACTCGGTTACATCTCCCAATAATTTTTGGTCTGCTTGTTGAGCGAATTGACTTTCAGCATCTTCCTTGATTTTAGCTTTCAACTCATCAAGAGAAGCAACAGTTCCTGCTCCAAAAAGTTTGTCAAACAATTCTTGGTTTAATTCTGCTAATTCTGCTCTATTGATAGCTTCAATTGTAAAGTTAACGTCAATTTCCAACCCGTGAACATTATCGTGACCTACCTTCAAATAATCCATCAATTGATGATCGTCTTCGAATAATCCTTTTGTATTTACGGTAACTACATCACCCACTTTTTTACCGATGAATTTATCCGCCGTAGCTTTATCTTTAAAAAGAGACAAAGCAATTGTGGAGGTATTGTTGATTCCTTCGGCTTCATTTGAGAAAGTTCCTGTAATATCAGATTCTGCCTCCACCGCTTCTTGAGAAATTGGAGTACCAAATTGCTTTTGGATACGTGTTACTTGACCTTCAATTAATTTATCGTCCGCAGAAACTACATATTTAATAATGTCATTTTTAGCATCAAGGTCGATTTCGAAAGTTGGAACCAAACCGATTTCATATTCAAAAACCAATTCTTCGGCCTCCCAAGAAAAGTTTTCGTTTACTTTGGCTAGAGGAGTTCCAAGAAGGTTTAATCTTTCGGATTGCACAAAACGCTCTAAAGCCAAATCAACCACTTTTTGAACTTCTTCTTGTTTGATTGCCTTACCATATTGTTTTTCAACAAGGTCTTTTGGCACAGCCCCTTTTCTAAAACCTTTAACGGTTGCCAAAGGCATTTTTTCATTTATTCTTTTTGCTACTTGACCTTTGTAATCCATGTGAACTACTGTCATTACAATTGTCTCGTTTACTGCATCTAATGCTACTCTTTTAATATCCATCTTCTTCGTTAATTTATATAATAAAATTGGGTTGCAAAATTATAAAAATTTTGCAACCCAACCAAGTTTAAATCTACTGAATTTTAGTCCGTTATTTGGGATTGATTTGAAGCCTTTTTTATTTATCTTCTCCTAAAATTCTATACATAATAGATTGGCAGACAGAAAGAATTATGCTAAAAATTAAGGCAGTCCAAAAGGAATCTACACTAAAGCCGCCCACTATATTGGCACACAATAGAATAATTATTGCATTAATGGCCAACAAAAACAAGCCTAACGTAATAATCGTAAATGGCAAAGTAAATAACACAAAGATTGGCTTTATAAAGATATTAAGCAATCCAAGAACAATTGCAACATACAAAGCAGTTATGAATCCTACTATATGAACACCTTTCATAAAATGGGCAATAAGCAAAACTAAGGCTGATGTAATAAGAATTCTAAAAAGTAGTTTCATCTGTTTTTATTTCAAAAGTAAAATAATTATTCTTACAATGAATGTTTTTTCTTTACCTTCGTGATTATTAACTTGAAACAATAATTCATGAAAAAAATACTATTTTTTATTTTATTAATTAGTTCGATTGAAACAAACGCACAATTTTGGTCTGAAAAAGCAACCGGATTTAACGAATCAGCTACAAGTCTAAATAGCATTTCAATAGTAGATTCAAATGTAATATGGGCTAATGCATATGGAATTACTATTCCATTAGATCCCAATTATACTATTAAAGAATTTACACGAAGCATTGATGGCGGAAACACATGGACTCCGGGAACAATTGATTTGGGACCAGACTCTACCGATATGGGATCGTCATCCATTTCAGCCGTTTCCGCATCAACAGCTTGGGTTTCTATATTTCCTGGCTATACTAACACTGGGGGGATTTGGAAAACAACTGACGGGGGTGTAAATTGGACAAAACAAGTATCCGCTTTATTCAGTTCTGCAGATTCGTACCCGAATTTTGTATATTTTTGGGATGCCAATAATGGTATTGCACAAGGTGATCCCGAAGGAGGAGAATTCGAAATTTACACCACAACCGACGGCGGAACAAATTGGAATAAAGTTAATGGCACAAATATTCCAGATCCAGATTCAGCAGGAGAATATGGCTATTTTAGTCGTTATTGCGTTTCAGGAAATACCATTTGGTTCGGAACTGACAGAGGTCGGATTTTCAAATCTATAGATAAAGGATTAACTTGGACCGTTAACTCTGTACCTTCACCTAGCATAGATTTTGGACTTGACCGTTTTACTTTTTCGGATTCAAACAAAGGGCTTTTGATGACTTATGACCCTGTTAGACTATATAACACTACTGATGGTGGTGCAACCTGGACCCAAGTCTCAAAAACCGGAAATCTTTACAACACTAATATTGCCTATATACCAGGGACATCAAAAGTAATTTCTAGTTCCTATGCCAATCCAATAGGTTCATCTTTTAGTTTAAATGACGGATTAACTTGGATTACTATGGACAATGGATTCCATGGGGAATTAGCTTTTTTGAATGATAGTTTTGGTTTTTCAGCTGGCTCAAATACATCCTCAACTGTTGGAGGAATTTCAAAATTTGTTGGAATCCCATTAAAAACGACTCGCTTTGATTTAAAAAAACAAATCTCTGTTTATCCAAATCCAACTAATGGATTATTGAATCTGGATTCAAAAACATCCCCAATTAAAGAAGCATCCGTTTTTGATTTGTTGGGAAGACAAGTATTTTCATCCAAATTTCCAACTATAGACCTCATTGCCTTAGATTTAAAATCGCTTCAGACTGGAGCTTACATTCTAAAAGTCACTTCCGATACCGGAAAAAATGAAACGTTAACGATTATGAAAAACTAAATTTTAGTTGTTTAAAACCCAAAACCTTTTCTGTTTGAACGGAAAAGGTTTTTTTATGCTCTTATTTTAAAAAGGAATTGGCTTTTTCGTAAAACATCTCCGGATTTTCGGCGTGAAGCCAATGACCAACATCGGGAATCGTTTCGATACTGGAATTAGGAAAATGCTTTTTTAAATTTTCGAAATCTTCATTAAGAATATAATCGGATTTTCCGCCACGGATAAAAAGTGTTGGTTTGCTGAAAACGGCATTCTCGGAAAGTGGTTTTCCTATTTCCTCTATTTTTTTGTTAAAAACGGCTAAATTAAATCGGAAGGCCAATTGCCCTGGCTCTAGCCAATAAAGGCTTTTTAACAAAAATTGTCTAGTGCCAAAATCAGTTATGTAATGAGACATGATTTCTTCCACTTCACTGCGGCTTGGTTTTTTTGAAAAGTCAATCTCATTCAATCCTTCGAGAATAGTTTGGTGGTGTTGTGGGTAGAATTTTGGACCAATGTCAGCAACAATTAATTTTTCGACCATTTCAGGATAAGTTACAGCAAATAACATCGCCGTTTTTCCACCCATAGAATGCCCAATCATATTAATTTTTTCTAAATTATTTGACAAACAATACTCATAAATATCCTGAACCATGAGTTCATAACTAAATTCGTCGGAGTGAAAACTTCGCCCATGATTTCTCAAATCAATCAAATGCACTTGAAAACCACCCAAGGCAAATTGCAATCCTATTGTTTTCCAGTTATCGGACATTCCTAGAAATCCATGAAGAATTAAGAGAGGCATACCAGAGCCTTCGATTTTTGAGTGGAGCATATTTATTTGGGACTTGAAGTTTACTGTTTATAAAAGTACAAAGTTAGGCTAATTAAATTACCGAAACTATTTTTCAAAGATCCATTAATGAGGCACTAAAAAGCTAAGCCTAAATTAAATTTATTGATTCGATAAATTGATTATTATATTTTTATAATTTATTTCCAACCCAAAATAAAAACATTACACATTACTCTTTTATCTAAAATAAAAATAGTAAATTAGATGTACAAAAATCTTTATATAAAAACATTACGTCAAATTTTAACTACTAAATTAAAAAAACCATGAAAAAAATTATTGTATTATCTATGATTATTTGCCAGCTAGCTGTTTCTTGTTCTAGTGGTAGCGATGGGTCAAATGCTATTGACAATGAAATCGCTTCACTGCTTCAAAAACCTTATTCTTCTTTAACACCAGACCAACAAAAAGTAAAACTGGAAAATGAGGCAAACAGCATGCTTCTGCAAATGGAAAGTTCTAAATCTTCAACTGCTCTTGATGCAATCGAAAATTTTGGTCGTTTATTAAGCATTAGCGAACCAAGTATGCCAACGGCCAGAAAAGCAGCCAGAACCATACAAGAAATATTAAATATATCTGATTTTTATGGGGTGTTCACTTGGAATCCCAATCAAGAAAACTGGACATTTTCACCATCTACAACTGAATTGAAATTTATTTTTCCTGCCAGTCCAAGCTCGACAACTAATAATGCGGAATTAACCGCTCAAAGCATTTCTTCAGGTGTCAAAGTAGTTATAGATACGCAAACCGGGGATCAGCTAAATCTCCCTTCATCTGTAAATGCTATATTAAAAATCGGAGGTGTTCAAGTAGGAGCATACGAAGCAAATGCCGTCTATTCTAATGGAGATCCTACACCTGTAGAAGTAGGGTATAAATTAACTTTAAACGGATATGTATGGGAAAATTATGCGAAAAGAACTACTCCTATTTCTGTAAAATCTTCCTTTTCTTATAATGGTAAAAATTTAATTGATTTCAATGTAGGAAGCACAGCAGATATCGACAAATTAATGGAGGGCAGTGAACTTACCCAATATCTTGGAAAAGCAAATTGTTTGATTTCATTAATGGATGATTTTGTTATGGCGGCTGACATGAACATTGAAGGATTAGCAAATGACGAGAATGCTTTGTACATCAATACACCAGAACCTGACTATAATAATCCTACAGCTGTAAGTGCTTATAACAAAACCTTTTCAGAAGGCGAAGCCAATGCGTTTAACAAAAACGTAAAAATGGCTTTAGTATCCAAAAAAGACGGCACTAAATTAGCGGATGTCGTATTAAGATCTGTAAGAGGGGATATTAATTACTATGATGAACAAGAATATAATACCAACTTATATCTTCGTTTTAGCGACAGTTCCGAAGTAGCTATGGATGTGTATTTTTCTTCTGGATTTGACAATCTTGCCACTAAATTCAAGGATTTCATCAACAGTTTTAATCAATAAACTATTTTTTTTAAAATTTTTTTATAAAAGGGCTACCCATAAAACTATACTGGCTAGCCCTTTTTAATTTTGGTTATTTTGCCCTGACCAAAACGGTTTGTTGCCCATATCCACACCATATACCAATTCCTCCTTCAATATTCGACTTCAAACTTGTTGCATTGGGAAAAATTGGGCTTCGCCCATTTATTGTTTCATTTTGCCAACTATTCCAGAACTCAAAACCTGCTTTGTTCATGGTTCTTAATTTTACATAAATCAGGTCTCCATCTTCAAAATTCGGCTTGTAGTCGGAATGGTCTTCAAAAGAGAACGATTTTCCACGAAAAATTTGAAAAGAAACTTCTGGCGCGATAAAGTTATCATCGTTAAGATTCCCATAAAGAGCAGGAATATATATTGAATCTTGTTTGTCTAGTAATGTCTCGACTTGATAAAAGTTTTTTTCATTAACGGGGTCTTTAAATTTGATGAAAACATATCCATTCTTATCGGCAGGCTTGTTTTTAATATAGTCCGCGGACAAAATTGGTACCGACTGTGGAATAGTTGTTGTTCCTGATATCCTTTTATTTAAGTATTCAATTTTTAGAGTATAGGTCTTCCTCGCTTCACCAATAATTTCACTTCCGAAGTAGACAAAAGGTGGAATTCTATCATTATCTCTTTTAAGCCTCAATACTTCTTCATTTTCACCATCCGAGACAGTAATCTTTGCGGAACGAATAACATAATTCAAAATGGTTGTCGAGTCTACTAAGGAACCAATTGGCACACTGCGTGACAATATTACTTTAGCCACATCTCCTTCTTCAATTGAACCTTCTACCACTATTTTTGACTCAACTGAAATTTGTTTACTAATATCGTCATTATTACAACTTATTAACACAACAAAAAAAGATAGAATTAGATTTTTCATGTTCTAAAATTTAAATCTCCAACTTATGGATGGTAGAATTCTATACAATATTTTCTTATCTGTATTTACAGTTAAATTATTATTGTTATCCTTGTCAGAAAAGACATTTATCAATACATAAATTGGGTTTTCTATGTTAAAGGTATTATAAATTGAGAAATTTAAAGTGCTTTCCTTCTTCAAAGTTTTAATAAAAAAATAATTCACAGATAGATCTGTTCGGATATAATTGGGCAATTGCGCATTGTTAAATTCATTATATTCCTTCAAGGGAGTATTATTTATAAAGTACCAGGAAGTTGGCATAGTAAATCGATTTCCGGAACTAAAAATTTGCGTTAGTCCAAAGCTCCATTTTTTATTAAAATCAAATGTACCTACAAAGGAAAGGTTGTGTCTTCTGTCATATTTTGCATAATAAAAATTCCCATTATTGAGTTCGTCAAATTGGCGTCTTGACCAACTTAAAGTATAGCTGAGCCACCCTTTGAATTTTCCGATATCCTTTTTTAACATCCATTCTGTACCATACGATTCCCCATTTCCAACTAGCATATCATTCTTAAAAGTGGTGATTTCATTAAATTGAGTGACTCCATAAGGATATTCAATCAAATTATTCATTTTACGGTAATAACTACTTAGTGAAGAGTTAATTTTTCTAGTTAAACTTTGATTATATCCAACGGAAAACTCATTAGAGGATTGAGACGGAATTCCATCCGAACTTCCAATCCAAAAATCGGAAGGCATACCAACACTGGAAGTGGTAATTAAATTCAAATATTGATTTTGTCGAGTATAGGATGCAAAAAAAGAAAAATCCTTTTCAGGACGATAGTTAAACATTATTCGTGGCTCGAGATGTAAAAAAGAGTTGCTTTTGGAGCCCGAAGTATAGTAGTTTAATCTCAATCCAAATTCGGCGAATAAATTATGTAACAATTTGGGTTTTGCATTTGTAAATAATGAAACGGAATTGGCTCTTATTGCAGTGGCTTTTTTGTCTATATCCTCTATCCCTATATTAGAAACTTTTATTTTTTGTGGTTGCAAATCGTGTATAACATATTCAAATCCCGATTCAAAAGGAATTTTTTTAATATAATATTGTATCGAATTGGTATATCCTAAGTCTTGGATGTAAGAGGAGATATTCATTTTTACAGCTCCTTGCAACAAATCTAATCCATTAGCATAATGCGTGAAGTAAATCGTATTTTTTATCGATTTATTTTCTGCAATTTGACATGTCCAATCTGAAGATATTGCCATATTTCCCCATTTCAAATTAGCATTAATATCAGATTTTGGGTCATTAATCCCTAGTTTATCTCTACTTATAAAAGCATTAACCTTAACCAAATGCTTATCAGTAATCTTAGATATAAAAGTCAAATTACAATCAGAAAATCGATATTTTAGTTGTGGTTCTTCACTGGCAACATTCCTTTTTTTGGAATCCAAAATGGAAGAAACTATTTCATCAATATACGTTTTTCTTCCGGAAACGTACAATCCTGAATGGTCAGTTATAGGTGCTGAAAATGTAATTTGGGAAGCCAACAAACCAGCATTCCCTTGAACAGCGAATTTTTTTGGAACTTTTTTATTAGGAATTAACGAAATGGTCGAACTTAAACGGCCTCCATATTTTGCATTAGAATTTGACTTGTCAAATTCAACTTCTTCTATATGATCTGCATTATAAAAGGGAAAAACACCTGCCAAATGGGACATTCCGTATATGGGAGTACCAGCGTATTCTATTAAGTTGTGTCCGGGGTCGCCTCCTCTCACATAAAGATAGCCATTGGCATCACCAGAATTTTGAACACCAGGAGTCAATTGCAAAAGCTTAATGATATCTGTGGTCCCAAGAATGGTAGGTATCGAAATTGATTCTTTTAGATTAAGTGATAATTTGCCTCCAGAGAGAAAAGTTAGAGCATTTTTCTTTTTATCAAAAACGACAACCTCATTCAAAACCGAAATATCTTTTTCTAACACAACAGAGATCAGGGTGTCTTTTTTAAGATAAAAATCAATCTTTTTTTCTAGATAACCCGTATGATTAATCCTTAGTTTAATTAATCCCAATTTAAGATTTGCCGAAAAAATTCCTAGAGTGTCTGTTTCAAAATAAAAGATATTATTGTCTTCTTCAAGTACTATTCTTGCTCCTGTTAGATTGCTATTTTCATCCGATTTTACATTCCCCAGAATCGCAATTTTTGTTTGTGCAAACAAACTAGAAAAACAAAATAAAAGGAAAATAACAACTGATTTCACATTCTAATTTTAATGATAAGAATGCTAAGTTAAACAATTATAACCAAATAGTATTGAGCCCAAATCGATTAAATTCGTGGATTTTGTGAAATAAAAGCTTAGTATTTAATATCTATTGATTCTATTTCAATTTTTGCAAATACATATTCACCACATTATCCAATCCGAGATAAATGGCTTCTGAAATAAGTGCATGGCCAATGGAAACTTCAAGTAGGCCAGGAATATTTTGCTTAAAAAACCGGATATTATCTAAGCTCAAGTCATGCCCTGCATTGATTCCCAATCCCAGTTCAATGGCTAAGATTGCTGATTTTATATAAGGTTCAATCCCGTTTTGATTCCCCAAACTATATTCGTGGGCAAACGCTTCGGTATACAATTCAATCCTCTCTGTTCCAATTTTTTTTGCTCCTTCAATCATTTCGAGAACCGGGTCAACAAAGATGGAAGTCCTTATGCCGTTACGTTGAAATTCCTGAACAATTTCAGTCAAATAAGCCTCTTTTTTTACCGTATCCCAACCTGCATTAGACGTAATTGCATCTACAGCATCGGGAACCAACGTAACTTGTGTTGGTTTTATTTCAAGAACGAGGTCAATGAATGTTTTTTCTGGATTCCCTTCGATGTTATATTCGGTGTAAACGATTGATTTTAAATCTCGGGCATCTTGATATCGAATATGTCTTTCGTCTGGTCTTGGATGAATGGTGATTCCTTGCCCCCCAAATTTCTGAATATCGGAGGCTACTTTTAGCAAATCAGGAACATTTCCTCCACGAGCATTTCGCAAAGTGGCTATTTTGTTAATATTTACACTTAACTTTGTCATTGAAATAGTTTTTGCCGGTTTTTATTTTAATTTTGAAATGCAAAAATACAAAGTAAACGAGCCGTTATTGCATAATTTTGATTATTTTGCATCAAATATATTGGATTAATCTATGACAGAAATTACAAATTATATTACCAATGATTATAAAGCAATTGACAGCCAAGAAACTATTGCGGCAGCTCAAGAGTTTCTTGATGAATTGACTTTTTCCCATTTTCCGGTGGTAGAGGAGCAAATATACATTGGCAGTATTGCGTCTGAGGATATCGAAACTTTTAATAGTGATAAAAAAATAATTGATTACAGGTATTCTTTTGAGAAATTTTTCGTCAGAACCAATATGGTTTGGCTGGACGTCTTGGAGGTTTTTGCACAAAACCACACTAACTTGGTGCCGGTTTTGGATGAAGAAAACAAGTATGTTGGCTATTATGAAATCAGCGATATTATCAGTTTTTTTAACGAAACCCCATTTATAAAAGAGCCGGGTGGAATTATTGTTGTAAAAAAAGCAGTACTAGATTACTCATTAAGTCAAATTACACAAATCGTAGAAAGCAACAATGGGAAACTTTTGGGACTGTTTATTTCCGAGGCAGACCCAGTAAATATCCAAGTGACTTTAAAAATAAGTTTAGGTCCCATGAATGAAATCATTCAAACCTTCAGAAGGTATAATTATGAAATCATATCCGAACATCATGAAGACAATTTTATCAATACATTAAAAGAACGCTCCGATTATTTGGACAAATATCTAAATATCTAATAACCAACTTGATGAAAGTAGCCATTTACGGGAAATACTATCTAAATAGCACAGAACCCATCATAAATGACATTTTTGTGTTTTTTAACAACAACGGTGTAGAAATGATAATCGAATCCGCTTTTTTGAAGATACTGCACGAAAAAAAAATCATCCAAAAAGAATATAAGACTTTTACTTCACATAAAGAGTTAGACAGCAGTTTTGATATGCTAATCAGCATTGGTGGCGATGGAACCATTTTAAGAGCCGCCGCTCTAGTCCGAAATTCAGGCGTTCCAATTTTAGGAATAAATGCAGGTCGATTGGGATTTTTAGCTACTGTTCAAAAGGAGAATATCGCCGAGTTCATGCAGTTTATTATTGATAAAAAATACACTATTTCCAAAAGGACTTTGTTAAGTCTCTCCTGTACCCCCACTAACGAAGCAGTTGAGGAAATCGATTTTGCCATGAATGAAATTTCCGTGAGCCGGAAAGACACCACTTCAATGATTACGATAGAAACATATTTGAACAATGAGTTTTTAAATTCTTATTGGGCCGATGGTTTAATTATTGCAACTCCAACGGGTTCGACGGGATATTCCATGAGCTGCGGAGGCCCAATATTGACTCCGGACGTTAAGGGCTTTGTGATAACCCCAATTGCACCTCACAATCTAAATGCCCGTCCACTTGTGGTTCCGGACGAAACTGAAATTCGACTAAAAGTTTCAGGCAGAGAAGAACATTACCTAGTTTCATTGGATTCTAGAATTACTTCCGTTAAAAACGAAACAATACTGGTTATAAAGAAAACCCCTTTTCAGATAAATATGGTGGAAATCCCCGAGGAAACTTTTTTGAAAACGCTTCGAACCAAGCTGTTTTGGGGTGAAGACCGAAGGAATTAAATCGTTTTTAAGCTTTCTGTTATACGAATACCCACATTTTTCTCGTTTCACTACTACTGAAGCCATAATTGTTTGATAGGTTTTTGTGTCTTTTTATCGTCAAAGCACACATTTAAACCTATGAGTATTGATTCGAATTGATAATTATTATATTTGCACGCAATTTTTATTTTAAGAATGTACAAACTTCTCCATCTTTTATTTTTATTTCCTATTATGGCAATGAATGCGCAAATTCACGAAGTGGGTGTTTTTGTGGGGGTTAGTAATTTTGTTGGAGATGTTGGCCGTACTGATTACATTTATCCTAACAAACCAGCTATTGGAATAACTTATAAATGGAATAAAAGCCCTAGACATTCCTATCGCTTTTCCTATACACAAACAAATCTAAGAGGTAATGATGTGGTTTCGAAAGAAGCGAGTAGATATCTAAGAGGATATAGTTTTGATAACAGCATAAAAGAAGTATCTTTAGGCCTTGAATTTAATTTTTTTAATTTTGATTTACATAAATCAGAAACAAAAATAACACCTTATATATTTAGCGGGATTAATTATACAATATACGATGGACTCTTTTTTGTAAATTCCAAAACTAAGTATGATTCTAATCACGGAACAATATCAATTCCTATTACAATTGGTGTTAAAACAAATATTAATAGATTTCTAATCTTAGGTTTTGAAATTGGCCCTAGATACACTTTTGCAGATGACATAGATGGTAGCAACCCCACAAATAAAAATCTAAAGCAATTTAGACTTGGATTTGGAAATATAAATAATAATGATTGGTATGTTTTTTCAGGACTAACACTTACTTACACCTTTGGGGAAACACCTTGCTATTGTGCAGAATAAAATGGATTTATTAAATAAAATAGACACTACAAATTTACCCAAACATTTGTCCATAATTATGGACGGGAATGGGCGTTGGGCAAAACAAAAGGGACTTTTAAGAGCTATGGGTCACGAAAACGGAACAAAATCCGTTAAAGCAACTATTGAAGCTTGTGCTAAGCTAGGAATAGAGTTTCTTACGTTATATGCCTTCTCGAGCGAAAATTGGAATAGGCCAAAACTGGAAGTTGAAACTTTGATGAAGTTATTGGTCAACTCTTTAAAAAAGGAACTTCAAACGCTAAAAGACAACAACATTAAGTTAAATGCAATTGGGAATTTGGAAAAATTACCAAAATCAGCCCAAAAGGAACTACTCGATGTAATTGAAGCCACTAAAGACAACTCCCGCATGACATTAACCCTAGCATTGAGTTATGGTTCAAGAGAAGAAATAGTAAATGCTGTAAGAAACATCAGTCATAAAGTTAAAAATAATATAATTTCAATAGACACTATTGACGATTCAATTATAAATGAGCATCTTTACACGCAAAATTTACCGGATGTAGATTTGTTAATACGAACAAGCGGTGAACATAGAATAAGTAATTTTTTGTTGTGGCAAATTGCTTATGCAGAATTATATTTTACTGATGTATTGTGGCCTGACTTTAAAGAATACCATTTATATGAGGCTATCATTAGTTATCAAAAAAGAGAACGTAGATTTGGAAAAACGAGTGAACAAATTAAATAATTTTTTAGTGTTACAAAAAAACATAAAAATAGTCTTTACTTTACTGATTTTTGGAAGTTTTTCTCAAATTAAAGCACAAGAAAGAGTTCCCTTTGACCAAGGAAAAAAATATATTCTAGCCGATGTAGCCATAGTTGGCAAACTAAGTTTCAACACTCAAACCGTAGTAACTTTTGCTGGCCTTGAAAAAGGACAGGAAATAACAATTCCTGGAGAAGAAATAAGCAACGCCATTAAAAAACTAGGGAAATTAGGGCTATTTGATGAAATTTCATTTTATGCTAATAAAATTCAAAATGATAGCATTTATCTTGATTTGCACATTGAAGAATTACCCAAACTGAATGAGGTTAAATTTGTTGGTGTAAAGAAAAGCAAAACCGAAGGCCTGATAAAAGATACTGATCTTACTAAAGGCAAAGTGGTCAATGAAAATTTAATAACCACCACGAAAAATTACATCGAAAATAAATACAAAAAGGACGGTTATTTCAATACCAAAGTTAGCATAAATAGCGTAAAAGACACCACAGCCGTAAACCAAGTTCACATGGTTGTAAGCATTGACAAAGGCGAAAAAGTAAAAATTCAAAACATTGATTTTGAAGGTAACACAAAATTATTGGACAAAACTTTACGAAAAGCGATGAAAGATACCAAACAAAAAAATCCAATTCGTGTCTTAAAAGCCTCTAAATTTATCAAGGAAAAATACAAAAGTGATTTAGAAAAAGTGATTGCATCCTATAAAGAAAAAGGTTATCGGGATGCTAGAATTCTTTCAGATTCTGTTGTTTATAATAAGTCCAAAAATGCATTATTCGTTAAAATAAATGTCGAAGAGGGAAGCAAATACTATTTTGGAAACATTAAGTTTTTAGGCAATACCGTTTATTCTGACCAAGGACTTAACAGTATGTTAGGCATAAAAAAAGGAGAAATATATAATGGCGTTCTTCTAGAAAAAAGAATTGCAGACAAATCGAAGCCAGACGGTGATGATATTACCAATTTGTACCAAAACAATGGCTATTTATTTTCGAACATCAATGCCGTAGAAGTGAAAACGGTAAACGATACCATCGATTTTGAAGTACGAATCACCGAAGGTCCCATCGCCTATTTCAACAAAATCACGGTAACAGGAAACGACAAAACAAACGATCGTGTTATCTACAGAGAACTGAAGACAAAGCCTGGAGAAAAATACAATAAAGAATTACTGATCAGAACCATTCGTGAAATTGGGCAATTAGGATTTTTTGATCCAGAAGCCATTGAGCCAAAATTCAAAAATGTGGATGCTGCGGCCGGAACTGTTGATATCGAATATCCCCTAACAGAAAAAGGCGCTAGCCAAATAGAACTTCAAGGAGGTTATGGAGGTGGCGGTTTTATAGGGACTTTAGGATTATCGTTTAACAACTTTTCGGCTAAAAATTTATTCAAAAAGGAAGCGTATAAACCGCTCCCTATGGGTGATGGTCAAAAAGTATCCTTAAGATTGCAGGCAAGTACTTTTTTCCAAACCTATAGTGTGTCGTTTTCAGAGCCTTGGTTTGGAGGAAAAAAACCAGTGCAATTTAGCACCTCACTATCTTATAGCAAGCAATTTTTAAACGATTTTCAAACCCAGACTGCTGATAAATCAAAGAGTTTTAATATTCTAACTTTATCGGTTGGTTCAGCTAAAAGATTGACGGTTCCTGACGACTTCTTTGTGTTGTCTCAATCGGTAAGTTACCAACATTATGACTTGAATAATTACAACACTGGATTGTTTACCTTTGGAGATGGCACTTCAAGAAATTTAGCCTATACCATTGGATTATCACGAAACAGTAAGGGTGTCAACCCAATATTTCCAACCTATGGTTCTGATATTAGCCTTTCCGGAAAATTTACAATTCCTTATTCTTTACTAAACGGAATTGATTACGCAACTTTAGGAGATAAAGAAGAATATAAATACAAGCATGTAGGCGGCTCTTATATAGGTACAAATGGGATAGTGGTTAATGCAGGTGATTATGTAGAAGCTATTCCTAGTGCAACAAACCAAACTCCAAATAAACTGGATACTTATAAAGATGCAGCTGTAGACCCAGCAAAAAGAGACCAAAAGAAATTTAATTGGCTCGAATATTATAAAATTAAATTTAAAGCCGACTGGTATACCAAAATTTATGGTAAATTAGTACTTCGAACACTCAGTGAATTTGGATTCTTGGGAGCATACAATCAAGACAGGGGAATAGTTCCTTTTGAACGATTTTATTTAGGTGGTGATGGAATGGCAAATTTTTCAATGGACGGTAGAGAAACGGTTCAGTTAAGAGGGTATCCTAATAACTCGTTGACACCAATTATCTCGGATCAAAATGACTCTCGTTACGGACAACAAATAGGCGCTTCGGTGTATAACAAGTTTTCGATGGAGATGCGATATCCTATAACGTTGAAATCCTCAGCCTCAATTTATGCACTTGCTTTTATGGAAGCAGGTTCATCATTTGAAAATTTCAGAGGCTATAACCCTTTTGATTTAAAACGTTCGGCAGGATTTGGTTTAAGGGTATTTATGCCGGCTTTTGGATTATTAGGCATAGATTTTGGAAATGGATTCGACGCATTACCGGGACAATCGAAAGCAAACGGTTGGGAAACCCACTTTATCATTGGACAGCAATTTTAAAATAAATTTGATTTAAGCTTCTAAAAATTACAGTTATGAAAAAACAGTTTTTGATTCTATTTATAGTTCTTATTATAGGAAATTCAATTCAAGCGCAAACCCGAGGAATTAAAATAGGCTATATTGATATGGAGTACATTTTACAAAATATACCTAACTATACTGAAGCACAAAACCAACTAGAGCAAAAAGCCCAGGAATGGAAGCAACAAGTTGAAGCCAAAAAAAACGTGATAAGCAAATTAAAAGATGGCCTGAAAGCCGAGCAGGCACTATTGACGAAAGAGCTTATTGACGAGAGAGAGGCCGAAATCAATTATCTTGAAACCGAAAACTTGGATTACCAGCAAAAAAGGTTTGGTTCTAATGGAGATTTAATGCTTCAAAAATCGGTTTTGACAAAGCCAATTCAGGATCAAGTCTTTACAGCTATACAAGATATTGCCGAAGCTAAAAAATATGATTTCATATTTGATATAACTTCTGATTTAACAATGCTTTTTGCCGCAAAAAGATTTGATATAAGCGACCAAGTTTTACGGGTATTAAATAGAAGCGAAAAAAGAGTACAACTCACTAAAAAGGAACTTGCAGCAGAAGAAGCAAAAGAAATAAAAGAAGACGCTATTGATGAAAATCCAGCTCTTGCTGAAAGAAAGAAAGCTTTAGACGAGAAAAAAGCGGCAAGAGATAAAGCTCTCGACGATAGAAAATTATTACAAGAGCAAAAGAAAAAAGAAATAGAAGACAGAAAAAAACAGCTTATAATCGATAGGGAAGCCAAAAAAAGTGGCGGGACTCCCGCTGATTCAAAAACATCCGAGACTAGTACTGAAACTGATAAAGAAACGGTAAAAACAGCAGCAGCAGAGGCAAAACAAAAACAGGAAGATGAAAAAGCAAAAACGATTGAGGATCGCAAAAAAGCAGTAGAGGATCGTAAAAAAGCGGTGGAGGAAAAAAGAAAACAGATAATTGAGGATAGAGAAGCCAAAAAAATTGGTTTAACTCCTGCGGAATCAAAAACAGCTGAAATTGTGCCAGAAAAAAGTGTAGATGAATCAAAAACCACTGCTGCAGCTGAGGCAAAACAAAAACAGGCAGAGGAAAAAGTAAAAATTTTGGAAGATCGCAAAAAAGCAGTTGAAGATCAAAAAAAGGCAATAGAAGAAAAAAGAAAACAAATATTATTAGAAAGAGAAGCTAAAAAAACTGGCACGGTTTCTGAAACAAAAATTATAGAGGATATAAAAGTGCCCACTACAGTAATTGACACTACTAAATCCGTAGTGCCCGAAAAAATATCTGTAGAAGATGCTAAGAAAAAGCAAATGGAAGCTAGAGCAAAAATATTGGAAGATCGCAAAAAAGCGATTGAAGACAATAAAAAAGCACTGGAAGAAAAGAAGAAAAAAGTGCTCGAAGATAGAGAAGCCGCTAAAAAAGCAAACGAGGAAAAATTAAAAGCAACAAAATAGATTACAAACAATAATTAATTAATAAATATTTTAAAAACGATGAAACAAATCAAAACTTTACTAATTGCTTCAATACTAATATTAGGAGCCAACCAAAAAATTAATGCGCAAGCAAAAACCGCCCATGTTGATGTGAGCGAAATCATGTCAAAAATGCCAGCAATGTTAGATGCTCAAAAACAACTCGAAAAGCTAAGTACAACTTACGATGCCGATTACAAAAAAATGGCAGAAGAATTTCAGGCAAAATTAAAAAAATATGATGCCGAAGCTTCAACTGTTAGCGAAGCAATAAACGGAGAACGTCAAAAAGAGGTTTCCGATATGCAAAAAAGAATCCAAGAATTTGGTCAAAATGCCCAGAAAGAATTACAACAAAAACAAGAAGACATTACAAAACCTATCTACGAAAAAGTAAAAGCTTCTATCCAAAAAGTGGGTAAGGCAAAAGGTTTCCAATACATACTGGATGGCGCTACACTTTTACTTGCCGATGGTACAAACTTGACTGCCGACGTTAAAAAGGATTTAGGTTTCTAATATAAACGATTCGCCTTTTAAAAAACTGCTCACCAATTATTGGACCGAGCAGTTTTTTTTGTTAAAATATAAATTTATAGTATATTTAATCCGTCGCAATTACTGTTTTTATGCATGACAATCAACCTATCGGAATCT
Source organism: Flavobacterium psychrophilum (assembly GCA_945872245.1). GTDB lineage: Bacteria > Bacteroidota > Bacteroidia > Flavobacteriales > Flavobacteriaceae > Flavobacterium > Flavobacterium psychrophilum_T. The sequence continues at coordinate 39,759 of CAMBZB010000002.1, read as the reverse complement.
TTGACTCGGGCATTGGAGGAACTTCCATTTGGTCGGCTATTCACCATTTGCTTCCCAACGAGAAAACCATATACCTAGCCGATAGCAAAAACGCCCCTTACGGCCAAAAATCGAAGGCCGAGATTATAGCGCTAAGCATAAAAAATACGGAGTTATTGCTTAGCATGGGTTGCAAATTAATTGTAGTCGCCTGTAATACAGCAACCACAAATGCCATTCAGGAATTAAGAGCAAAATATTCGGTTCCGTTTATTGGCATAGAACCAGCCATAAAACCAGCTGCAACGCATTCGAAAACCCAAACCATAGGAATTTTGGCTACACAGGGTACTTTAAATAGTGAACTTTTCAACAAAACCACCGAGAAGTTTCAGAAAACAAAAATAATTGAACAAGTGGGTCATGGCATCGTTCAACTCATCGAAAGCGGTAAAATAGATTCGCCAGAAATGACACAACTGCTCCAATCCTATTTATCCCCAATGGTTGAAGCCAACATTGATTATCTTGTTTTAGGTTGCAGCCATTATCCTTATTTGATTCCCCAAATAAAAAAGATAATTCCAGAAACCATTCACATTATCGATTCGGGCGAAGCGGTGGCCAAACAAACCGAAAACATCTTACGAGAAAAAGTGGGGTTTTCATTGGCTAAAAAAAACGAGCCCATTTTCTATACCAATACTAACACCAAGGTGCTTACTGATATTCTAGAAAATAAATATAAAGTGATTGAAAAAGATTTTTAGTCCTCAGTTATTCTTTTTTGTACCAGCCTGAATACATCACATAATTATTGGCAATACGTTCAATTTCGCCAGCAAAATCAGACTGGTCGACCTCCTTGACCTTTTTGGCGGGAACCCCAGCATAGATACTTCCAGACTTCACTACTGTGTTTTGAGTAACAACTGCACCAGCGGCAATAATGGAATTGCTTTCTATAATACAATTGTCCATCACTATGGCGCCCATACCTATTAAGACATTATCGTGAATAGTACAGCCGTGAACTATAGCATTGTGCCCAATAGAGACATTATTTCCTATAATAGTGGGGTGTTTTTGATAAGTACAGTGAATAATGGCGCCATCTTGAATATTCACTTTATTTCCAATGGTAATAAAATGAACGTCACCTCTAATAATTGCATTAAACCAAACGCTGCACAAATCGCCAAAGGTTACATCGCCTACTATAGTAGCGTTCTCCGCAACATAGCAATCTTCAGGTATATTTGGAGTTTTCCCGTTTACAGATAGTATTGACATCCAGAATAAATAAGCGTATGATGATTTAATAAATTAATTAATGGCGGGGCAATTGCATTCATATCTCTCTCTTTTGCAAAATAAATTGATTCCTAGAGTGATTTGGTGAAAGCCACCATTATCAAATTTTATGTCCCCTGAAATATGAGAATACGTATAGGCAAACATATAATTTTGAAAATTAACCCCAACAATTGGTGTAATATATTGTAGTTTTTGTGAAGAAATCGCGTTTCCACTAAGGTAGTCGGCACCATCGAAACTTCTTCGATACGACAAACCTCCCCAAAGTTTTCCGAAATCGAAATTTTTGTAGGCTTTCATATTAATGTCAATCGCTTTTTCTTTGGTTTTATCCACAAGTTGGAACAAAATGGAGGGCTCCCATAATATTCTATCCTTATCTCCAAATACATAACCAGCACTTAATAAATATTTTCTTAGATTATCACTTTCATATTCCGTATAAATTCCTCTTCTTGTTTCAATAGCATTCTTTACTGTTCCATGAATATAAAAATCTAAATAATTGTACGATGCCCCAATATCAATATTAAAATAAGAGTCTTTTTGAACAATGGTTCCGTCAATAATAGGGTCAAAATCGCCGGATTGCAAAAACTCAGTTTCGTCTAATTGACTTTGAATCAATCCTACGCTCATACCAAAAGACAGTTGATTTAAATCAATCTCGTCGCGAGAAAACATAATGTGATGCGCATAACTAAACTTAACTCCTTTCTGCGAATGATAACCGTTTTTATCGCTAAAAAGTATAATTCCCATTCCAGATTTTTCCCCCACTCTTCCATTAAAACTTAGGGTTTGGAGCGCTGGCGCATCGACCTGATCAAACCATTGTTTTCGAGCGGTAAGTCTAATTTTTGCACAGTTTGCTGCTCCTGCCATTGAAGGGTGAATCAAATAATAATTATCTGATAAATAATCAGAATATACCGCAATTCCCTCCTGTGAAAAAGAGTTCTGGCTAAACAGAATAAGTACTAATAAAATCTTGATTTTATGAACCATTCCAAAAGTGTTATATTATAGAGCTTTGGTACCAATTAAAAACAACGTAAAAAAAGAAAAATTATTCGATTCAAACGAGATTAAAGTTAATTTATTCATTAAAATATCAAATATAGTTATTAGTAGAAAATAACTTCGTTAAATTTGTAAAAAATTAAAGAACTCATGCCAAAAATAACTATAAAAGAAACACAAAACCCAAGCATATTAAAATTCGAATTCGAAGATTTTATCACCCAAAATGAGAGTTTTGAATTCAAAAATATTGATGAGGCCAAAAATTCTCCTTTGGCACAACAACTGTTTTATTTGCCTTTCGTAAAAACAGTCTATATCTCGGGAAATTTCATCGCAATCGAAAAATTTAGCATTGTGGAATGGGAAGACGTTAAGGATGCCGTGGCGGAACAAATAGAATCTTTTGTAGCCGATGGCGGTGCGATTGTTACAGCCCCAGAAAACAAAACGCAAAAACAACCCATAACCGTTTATGGAGAAACAACTCCAAATCCGGCAGCCTTGAAATTTGTGGTAAGCAGAATGTTAACTAAAACCGCTATTGAATTTAAAAATATCGACGAAACGTCAGCCTCTCCCTTGGCAAAAGAATTATTCAAATTCGCTTATGTAAAAGAAGTTTTTATTGATGAAAATTACATATCGGTAACCAAATATGAAATCAACGATTGGCAAGATATCACCTTGGAAATCAGAACTTTTATCAAACAATATATCGAAAACGGAGGAATTGTACTTGATGAAAACTTGATTGCTGCAAGCGTTGAACAAGAGGCTATAAAAACGGATAACTTTGATAAACTAGACCTTACTTCGCAACAAATTATCAATATATTGGAAGAATACGTAAAACCCGCGGTTCAAGCCGATGGCGGAAATATTGCATTTGAATCGTATGACGAATCAACGAAAACGGCAAAAGTTATCCTTCAAGGGGCCTGCAGCGGCTGTCCTTCCTCTACTTTTACCCTGAAAAGCGGAATAGAAAACATGCTGAAAAGCATGCTTAACGACGAAAGCATTACCGTCGAGGCGGTAAATGCATAATCAGCTTTCAAAAATGAACCAACTTTCGCAAGAAACCAGTCCGTATTTATTACAGCACGCCAATAATCCCGTACATTGGAAATCTTGGAATCCAAATTCATTATCGGAAGCTAAAGAAAAAAACAAGCTGATTATTATAAGCATCGGTTATTCGGCTTGCCATTGGTGCCACGTCATGGAACACGAAAGTTTCGAAGACGACGAAGTCGCCAATGTTATGAATGCTCATTTTATTTCCATCAAAGTGGACCGAGAAGAACGCCCTGATGTGGATGCGGTCTATATGAAAGCCATTCAAATTATGACTGGTCGCGGCGGATGGCCACTAAATGTGGTTACACTTCCAGATGGAAGACCGGTTTGGGGCGGAACTTATTTTAGAAAGCAGGATTGGATGCAGACCCTTAGCCAATTACAGGAAATATACCTTTCCGCTCCCGAGAAAATGATTGATTATGCCGAAAAACTACATCAAGGAATTCAATCCATAGGAATCATCCAAAATGAAAACCCAAATGTCATCCCGAGCGCAGTTGAGGCACAAGAACAAATTCTCGCTTTAGTAGAAAAGTGGAAAATGAGTTTTGATTTGGAATTTGGAGGAATAGCGAGTTCTCCCAAGTTTATGATGCCTAATAATTATCATTTCTTGTTGCGTTTCGCACACCAAAAAAACGACAATGAATTAATTGAATTTGTAAATCTCACCCTGACCAGAATGGCATTTGGAGGAGTTTTTGACACTGTTGACGGCGGATTTTCACGCTATTCAGTGGATAATAAATGGCACGTTCCCCATTTCGAAAAAATGCTTTATGACAATGGACAATTGGTTTCCTTATACAGCGACGCATACAAACTGACGTCGAATCCTTTGTATAAAGAAGTCATCGAAAAAACACTTTCTTTCGTCGAAAGGGAATTAATGAATGAAGATGGCGGATTTTATTGCGCTCTCGATGCCGATAGTTTAAATGCAGAAAATCATCTGGAAGAGGGTGTTTTTTATGTGTGGAAAATTCCAGAATTGAAGACCATTATTGGTGAAGATTTTGATTTGTTCAGTCAGGTTTTTAATATCAACACCTTTGGATTATGGGAAGAAGGAAATTATGTCTTGATTCAAAATCAAAGTTTGGAAGGAATTGCAAAAGACAACAAAATATCCCTTTCTGAACTTGAAAGCAAGAAGAAAATCTGGGAACAAAAACTCTTTAACGAAAGAGAAAAACGCTCTAAACCTAGATTGGACGACAAATGTTTGACTTCTTGGAATGCGATAATGCTCAAAGGATTTGTTGACGCTTACAAAGCCATGGAAGACGTCAACTACTTAGAATTGGCTTTGCAGAATGCCAACTTCATCATCAAAAACCTATGGTCAAGCGAAGGAAACTTGTTTCACAATTATAAAAATCAGAAAAGTACCATCAACGGCTATTTGGAGGATTATTGCTGGGTTATTGCTGGGTTTATTAGTTTATACGAAGTTACTTTTGACGAAAAATGGCTGTTAAATGCCAAACAATTGACTGATTACAGTTTGGAACATTTTTTTGACGAGAAAACGGGATTTTTTGCCTTTACTTCCAATCTAGACGAAGCTTTGATCACATCCCATTTTGAAACCGAAGACAACGTGATTCCTGCTTCAAATTCGGTAATGGGGAAAAACTTATTTCAGTTGGGTATTTATTTTGAAAATTCCCATTACGAAAAAGTAAGCCAACGAATGTTGCATAATATCATGCCTGGTGTTGACTACCCCTCGGCGTATTCCAATTGGATGGATTTGGCATTGAATTATTCGGAAGAACACAAGGAATTGGGGATTTGTGGAGAATTGGCATTGGAATATAGTGCTAAAATAAACAGTATCTACCTCCCAAATATTATTCTAGCAGGAACGGAAAAAGCCTCCAACCTTCCTTTTTTGAAAAATCGTTTTAATGAAAACGAAACCCTTTTTTATCTTTGCCAAAATAAAACCTGTTTGCTGCCGACAAAAGATTTCGAAAAAATTATTACTGATTTGAATTGACTATTAAACAAAAATCATCTCATTTATTAGAAGTTGTAATCATAAAATCTTTCAAATAATACGGTTCAAAATAAGCAACATCCACGGTTTCGTTTTTTTGGTATTTTTCGAAACTCAGCCCACTCATCTCTTTTGCCGAAGGATATTTGATTTCATCTAAAAAAATATAATTCTCTTTGGTTAAGACTGTTTTACATTTTTCGGCACAATCGCCTACAAAATAAAGAGTTTCCTGCAGTTCTTCAAAAGAGTTTTCTGTGATGATTTCGGCTTGTACTGCTCTTTGCTTTTCGTAATTTGGAGTAAAAATAGCACTGTAGACTTCCATTCTTCGGGCATCGAGCATTGGAATTATCAATCCACTTGAAACGGTGGCTTGTGAAGCCAAAACTTGCAAAGTATCCACCGCAATTAGCGGAATGTCTAAGGCAAAACACAAGCCTTTTGCCGCCGAAACGCCAATGCGCAATCCAGTGTAAGAACCAGGTCCTTGACTCACGGCAATCGCAATTAAATCTTGAAAAGTGATCCCGACTTCTTTGATGATTTCTTCAATAAAAACATGCAATCGTTCGGCATGGGAATAGCCTTCTTCGGCAATTTCTTTGCATAAAATTGTTTTTCCTTCTTTTGCCAAAGCGACAGAACAATTCTTGGTGGCGGTTTCGATGTTTAGAATGTATTGCAATTTTAGATTTTGGATTTTAGATTTTAGATTCTGAGACCTGAACACTAAAAACTGAGGGTGAACACTTAATTATTTTTATCTTCTTTTTCCGTGGTAACTTTATCCCCAGAGTTTAATTCCTTTGAGACTGTGGTATAAGGTCCTGTGATGACTACGTCACCTTTTTTAAGTCCAGATATCACTTCAATATTGGTATCGTCTTGAATTCCTGTTTTTATAATTCGGATTTTAGCCTTATCCCCTACTTTCACAAACACACACTCTAGTTTCTTGTCAATTTTTGGTATTGGTTCTTTTTCGGTCGGTTCTGCAACGTCAACCTTAATTTCTTTTACCGCCGTGGTGTCGGATTTGACCACAACCGAGCTAATAGGCACCGCCAGAACATTAGTTTTTGTTTTGGTAACAATATCAACTGTTGCAGTCATTCCAGGTCTGAATGGGGAATAAGTTGCCGGTTTTCCTTCTAGTAAATCTTGGTAGGATTCTTTTAAAATTCTTATTTTAACCTTAAAATTAGTCACCTGATCCGCCGTTAAAGCGGTGCTTGCCGAATTGGAAATACTGGTCACAATTCCTTTAAACTGCTTTTTTAAGTAGGCATCAACTTCAACTTTGGCCTCGTCACCCACTTTTATTTTTACAATGTCATTTTCATTGACATCGACTTCCACCTCCATATTATTGAGGTTAGCGACGCGCAGAATTTCGGTTCCGGCCATTTGTTGGGTTCCTAAAACGCGCTCTCCTAATTCTACATTGAGCACTGAAATGGTACCATCGGCAGGGGCGTAAATTATTGTGCGACCCAAATTATCTCTAGCTTCGTTTACGGTTGCGGAAGCACTTTGCACATTAAAATAAGCCGATTGTTTGGTGGCTTTTGTCACTTCAAAAGAAGCGATCGTTTTATCCCAATCGGACTTTGAAATAATACCTTTTTCGAATAAGGTTTTGTTTCTATCATAATTGGCTTTGGCTTCTTTAAATTGTGCTTCCGCTTGAGTCAATCCTGATTTAGCCGCTGATAAATTAGCAGCCGACCTATTCAATCCCGAAGTATATAAATCAGGATTTATCTTAACCAGCAAATCACCTTTTTTGACCACCTGTCCTTCTTTTATGGGCAAGGCGATAATTTCGCCCGAAACCATAGAAGCTATTTTCACTTCAACTTCGGGCTGAATTTTCCCTGTTGCCGAGACAGTTTCCACTATTGTCGTGGCTTTAACCAGGGATGTTTCCACTGATTTTGCCTTGTCTTTATTCCCGATAACCCCTGTTTTTGAAAGCACCAAAAGCACGGCAATAAGTAAAACTGCTCCACCAATTAGGATATAAATAGTTTTTTTTGACATAATATATTAGTTTTTGATGATGGCAATTCCAAAATAGAATTCCAATATTTTTATTTTAAAAATAGAATCATACTTCGTCCTGAGCACTTCCGACTGCGCATTGGAAAGCAGGGTTTGCGACTGATTAAAATCGAAAGAATTCATCATTCCCACCGCATATTTTTCCTTGGCATAATGATACGCTTCTTGCCTTGCTTCCAATGATACAAGTGAAGCTTCATGTGCCTTTAATGCTCCTTTAGCATCTGCAAATGCAGCATACACATTTCGCTGCAAGTCTAATTCTTGTTGTTCTAACGCTATTTTAGATTTCTCTAAATTCACCTTTGAACGCTCGACGTTGTTTCGTACCGAGAAACCATTAAATACGGGAATCGATAATTGCGCCCCAAAAGACTGTCCTTTGTTGTCGCTAAACTGATCGAAAAAAGGTGCTGGATTTTTAGTGCCTATGATACTGCCCGTAATGGGGTCAAATGCGGGAGCGTCAGCATAAGAAACGCGACTGTTAAAATTATAGAACCCTTTCAAATTGGGCTGAAAACCACCTTTGGCAATGGTTACATTTTTCTGCGCAATTTCAAGATTAGTTTGCGCAATTTTCAATTCGGTTCTGTTCAATTTTGCCATGTCATAAATAACCGTTGGTGTCTGTGACAAAATAGGGTGTTCCTCTTTAAGGATAATATCTTCAAGGATATCAAAATTTTCAAAGTCGGGCAGTTGTATCAATTGGGCCAAACCCAATTTGGAAATCAACAACGCATTATCAGCCGCTACAACTTTCTGTTTGTCCGATGCCACAGTGGCTTTTATATCCAACAAATCGCCTCGAGGAACCGAACCTGCCAACACTAATTCTTGTGAACGAGTCAATTGTTTTTCGTTGAAGACCAATTGTTCTTGTTGCACTTTTAAATTTTCCTTGTTAAAAAGCACCTGCAAAAAAGCATTGGCTACGTTGAGTGCAACATCCTCTTGCATTTTCAGCAATTGGTACTTCGCCGCCACAATCGAAAGATTGGCTTTTCGAAGCGTATTCAGATTCTGCAAGCCGTTGTAAATATCCACCCCAACAGTAGCGCTTGCCGAGGTAAACTGCGTGGTCTGATTGCGTAAAAAACCCGTGGTGATGTCTTGGTTTAACCCAATATTCCAAGAATGGGAAGTATTGGCATTGAGAGAAGGTAAAAAATTTCCTTTGGCTGCTTTTTTGTCTATCGCCGCAATTTTATTATCTAGATCAGTTTGCTTGATGGAAATATTATGTTCTATGGCGTAGCCCACACATTCCTCCAATGTCCATTTTTTAGATTGCGCCTGAATAGCGAAGCTAAACAGCGACAAAAGCAGTAAACCGAAAAAACTTTTTTTGTCCATAAATTTCGAGTACGATTGTAACAAATACGCTACACAAAATTACCGCTTTCTATTAAAAAAATCAGCTTTAAAGGCAACTATTTTGATTGCAAAATCAAGTTGAAAAATTCATTCGACTTTTAAAATGAGTAATTGTTATAAAAACCATCAAAAACCTATTTGTTTTATTAATTTTGTGTTTCAAATTATAAAAAAAATGATCCAGATTCCTTCAATTTTTAGATTTTTTTTATGTGCTCTGTTAATTTCAAGCTGCGCCACCACCACTTCAAAAATAGGCGCTTTAAAACCCGAACCGGACGATGCCAATCCTTTGGTCTATGAAAACACGCCTTCTTTTATTAATTTGCCCGTTAGCGTCAAACTAAAGGATATCGTAAACAAAACCAATGCGCTTTTGAATGGCTTAATCTACGAAGACTCCAATATTGAAGACGACAACATTGAAATGAAAATTTGGAAACTGGCTCCCATTTCAATTGCCAACGAAAATGAAAAATTAAAAACGGTTTTGCCCTTAAAAGCGACAATCAAATATAGAATGGGCACCAAAACAATGGGTGTAGCCTTATACAACACCAAGGAATTCAACCTTAACGGCACAGTAACGCTAGTGAGCGACGTGGCTTTGACCAATTGGAAACTGGGCACCAAAACCGAACTCAAATCATTGGATTGGAACGAAAGTCCGACGATGACTGTCTTCGGAAAAAATGTTCCGGTGACCTACCTCGTCAATCCCGCCGTCAAACTGTTCCGATCAAAAATCGAAAAGCAGATTGATGCCGCCATTGAAAAATCGATGGATTTCAAACCCAATGTATTGACTGCATTGGATAAAATTTGCACTCCTTTCTTGATGAATGAAACCTATGAAAGTTGGCTTCGAATCGTTCCCCAAGAAATTTATTCGACCACTGCCAAACTGAAAAACGATACCTTTTTATTAGAAATGGGAATGAAAGCCACGATGGAAACCTTGATTGGCAAAAAACCAGAATCAAAATTCGACGCCACAAAGATCATTCTGAAACCAGTGACCAAAATCCCGAACCAAATAACGGCCAATATCACTGCCGTTTCCACTTATGAAGAAGCCACAAAAATAATAACCAAGAATTTCTCTGGGCAGGAATTCGGATCCGGAGGTAAAAAAGTAACTGTTCAAAAGGTTGATATTTGGCATAAAAATGGCAAGATGGTGATTGCCTTGGATGTGTTAGGAACCGTAAACGGAACGATTTACTTAACGGGACTTCCGCAATATGACCCACAAACAAAAGAATTGTTTTTCGATAAATTGGACTACGCATTAGACACCAAAAACAAATTAATGCGCACCGCCAACTGGCTGGCACAAGGATTGGTTTTAAGAAAAATTCAGGAGAGTTGTCGTTATTCCATGGCACCTAATCTGGAGGAAGGGAAGCAAAATATGATGAAGTACCTAAAAAATTATTCGCCCGTGCCAGGGGTTTTTGTCAACGGACAAATGGAAGATATTCAATTTCAGAAAATTCAATTGACCAACAAGGCTATTATTGCCTTTATAAAAGTAAATGGCACCGTGAATGTTGCTGTGGATGGCCTGAAGTAATTTCAGATTTTAGAGGGTCGATTTTAGATTATTTTGAATCTACCCTTTATTACTTTTCTTAACATACATTCGATAAATTGCATAGCCGATAGCTCCCACTAGTACATACGGAATAACCATCAAGTAAACAATACCGTCGTTTACAGCTTGAGCTTTTACCTTATTGGCCTCGCCAGATAATGCAGCACGACACATCGCACATTGAGCGTTTGCTGAGATCGAAATAAGGCAAAAGGCAAAAGGCAAAAGGCAACCATATAAATCGCGTCTTTTAAACCTTATAACTTGGGTATTGACTCTTGGCTCTTGGCTCTTGGCTTTACGAAACATAATAAGGTGAAATCATCAAATAAACTACTACCCCTGTAACGGCGACGTACAACCAAATGGGGAAGGTGATTTTGGCAATTTTTTTATGTTTGTCAAATTTATTGGCCAAAGCCCGGACGTAGGTAATCAAAACCAATGGAATCACCGCGATGGACAAAAGGATGTGCGACAAAAGGATAAAATAATAAACATATTTAAGGACTCCTTCTCCACCAAACTTCGTAGAATCAGTGGTCATGTGATAGGCAATATACAGCAGGAGAAAAACTAAAGAACAGGCAATCGCTGTTTTCATCAGTTTTTCATGCAATTGTCTCTTTCCTTTTTTGATGGCGAGAACTGCCGATATCAATAATACCGCAGTAACTCCATTTATCGTTGCGTAAATAGGAGGTAAAATAGGCAACGGCGCTACATTAAAACCTAAATCTTTTAGTTTTATCTTGAACAGTACCGCTACCGCAACGGGAATTAAGACTGACAAAGTGATGATCCATTTGTTGTATTTCTTTTCTATTATATTGCTTTCCATTTTTTTATTCTTTTAATAAAATTGCTATATCTTGTTGAATCTCCCGTACTCCTTTTTTATCCAAACCGTCATAATACAAAATTGGATTTCCAAAATTGTCTTTTCGACATCGAATGTAACCCTTTTTATCAATAAGAGCAAACAATCCAGAATGTTCAAAACCTCCTGATGCTTTACTATTTTCTCCAGAATACAAGTTGAAACCCTTATTAGACAAATCAAAAATAGTTGTTTTATCACCCGTCAAAAAATTCCAATTGGCCGACTTAGCGCCCAATAATTCCTTATGTGCTTTTAAAACTTCAACTGTGTCATGTTCCGGATCGATAGAAATAGAAACCATACCAAAATTAGGATTTCCAAAAAAAGTATTCTCAATGGTCAACATGCTTCGGTTCATTTTCGGACAAATAGTAGGGCAAGTTGTAAAGAAAAACTCCAACACATAGACTTTGCCTTTGTAAGTTTCGTTTGAAATTTTGGTGTTTTCTTGGTTGAGCAATTCAAATTTTGGAGTTAGGCCAATTTTAACCAAACTTTTATTAGCTTCGGTCGAATTTGAAATCGCATCTAATCGATCTCCTTTTACAATTTCATCATTTTGAATTCTATCGATAATTTTAGGAATAGCGTAAATTCCGAAAATTAGGATGATAAATGATATGCCAATATAGGATTTGTTTTTAAGCACTATTACTAAAGTTTAAAGTTCTTTGGTGGCATTGTGGTTTTTCTTGAGAGCCGCTCGGTATTCGTACAAAATAATTTTGAAATCATCTAGCATCTCATTACTCAAATCAGAAGGATGGAAGGTATTATAGCCTTCTTTATAACCTTTTTTTTCCTTTCTTCCCCTAAGATTTCTTTCTTTATCGAGTATGTACACATTTGGCGTCCCTAAATCCGAGCCTAATTGATCAACGAGATTTAATTGCTTGTAATACGTTTTAATTTCTTCGGGTGGAGCAAACACAAAATACCATTGGCTCACATCCGTGAAAGCCTTCAAAGCATCTAAAATACTCTTTGCTTCGTCTTCTGTTCCCAAAGGACAAATAACCACAAATTGCAAGTCTTTAAAAGTATGGTAACGTTGGTAAATTTTTTGATTTAGGTTGAAGAGGTTTCCTCTGTTTTTTAAAATATCGTAACCCGAAAAGCCAAGAATTGTAATTTTGTTGTTTAGGCTTACTTTTTTGTTTTTTAGGGATTCCCAATTCCCAAAATCGACAACTTTAGGAGTAATAATTGGTAGTTTTGTAAAACTATTTATTCCCGATGCAAAAAAAAGATAGGCAACAATAGGCAAAACAAAAAGGATGAAGAGAACACTATTTTTTTTCATAATTGTACCTAAAAATAATATGCAAAAATAAAAAAAGGCACGCCATGCGCACCTTTTTTTTGAATTAATATTTTGTTAAAAATTCCACTTGATGGTGCTATCTTTAAAAACCTCAAATACATAATTTGCTTCTGTCAAAAGGATAAAAAGCAAATAAACTACCAAAAAAATTAATGGCAAAATTACCGCATATCGCAAAGAAGTTTTTTCTCCCTCCATGTGCATAAATGCATAGACAATATAATACGCTTTGACCAAAGTTAAAATGATGAATAACCAATTTAACAAATTCAAGCTCAAAAAATTAGTCATGAGTAAAGATTCTGGTTTTATAATCCCGAAAATTACCTCAACGATTGTTATTACTGATAATATTCCGAAAACTGTCCAAATTCTTTTGGTATTAGATACATGTTGGTGTGACATAATAATTACTTTTTGTAAATTAAACTAGATAGAAAACAGTGAAAACAAATACCCAAACTAAATCAACAAAGTGCCAATATAACCCCACTTTTTCTACCATTTCGTAGCTCTTTCTTTTCTCATATGTGCCAAGCAAAACATTAAAAAAGATGATAATGTTTATGATTACCCCTGAAAATACGTGAAAACCGTGAAAACCAGTGATAAAGAAAAAGAAGTCGGCAAATAATTTGCTTCCATATTCATTTCTGGTCAAGTTAGCCCCTTCGACAACTAAACTTGCTTGTGCCAAACGCAATTCAGATTCTTCTCTAGAAAGAATTGTTTTCTTCTTTTGAGCTGTTATTGTCTCCGTTCTTATCAATAAATCTGGATGAGATTTGAAACCCGCTTGAACTTCGGCAACAGAATATGTTGGCAAAGTCGCCTCCTCCATAAACCATCTCCCTTTACTTCTTGTCAATTGTTCTCTTTCTTCCGGCAAGGTAGTAGCAAAATCTGCAAGTGCCACACGATGCCCCTCTTTGTCAACAAACTGAAGTAGACTTCCTCCTTTTGTTTCTATTGCGCCATATTCGCCTTTGATGAAATTTTTCCATTCCCAAGCTTGTGAACCAACAAATATAAAACCTCCGATTATGGTTAGGAATAAGTAAATCGCGACTTTGTCTTTTTTCAATTGGTGACCCGCATCAACGGCAAGAACCATCGTTACAGATGAAAATATCAAAATAAAAGTCATAAATGCCACATAATACATGGGTGCCGAAACACCATGCATAAATGGAAAGTGTGTAAACACTTCTTCAGCTAAAGGCCATGTTTCTATAAATTTAAATCTTGAAAAGCCATACGCGGCCAAAAATCCTGAGAATGTTAAAGCATCTGATAGGATAAAAAACCACATCATTAATTTGCCATAACTAGCTCCCATTGGCTCATTGCCGCCTCCCCAAATTTTTTCCCCACTATTTTCAGTAGTAACTGTATCCATAAAAGTTATTCGTTAAAAAGTTCCCAAATTTACAATTTTTTCTTATTTAAAGAAATATAAAAATAAAAACAAATAAACCCATAATAAATCAAGAAAGTGCCAGTACATCGCACCTAACTCAATTCCAAGGGTTTGAGTTGAATTGTATTTTTGTTTAAAATCATTATAAATAATAATTAATAGAGAAATCAATCCGCCGGCAAGGTGCACCAAGTGAACAACTGTAACTATATAAAGAAAAGTAGTTGTAATAGAACTTTCGGCACCTGTAAAATAATAGCCATTGGACACTATTTGTCCAAAACCTACGAATTGCAAAATTACGAACCCTATTCCTAAGGCTAAAGTAGCCAAAAGAAAAGTAGTTGTGCCAGTCTGATTGTTTTTCTGAATGGCTTTTTTGGCCAAATGAAAAGTAAGGCTACAGCCAATTATTAACGCAGTGCTAAAATAAAAAGCTGAAGGAAGTTGAAAATCCTTTAACCAATCGGCTCTGGATTTACTCACTACAAAAGCACTCGTAAGTCCCGCAAACATCATCGTCATACTTATCATGGCAAACAACAACAGCAATTTGTATGATCGTGCTGTTCTTGATTGATGTTCGTCTATTGTCATTTCCATTTTCATAACTATCTTAAAAATTTGTCAAATATATAAATTAACTGCAGTAAAGTGATATAGGAAACGCTAACCAGCATCAAGGTTCTTGCCGCCTTTGCTGTTCTTAATTTGTATAACTGTACCGCATAGTAAAGCATCCAAAGTCCCAACAAGAATACTAAAATTGCCGCTAGTGGCGTAATAAATAACTGTCCCGTATAACCCAAAACCGGTAAGAGCGAAGCTATAATAAGCCAAATGGTATATAAAATTATTTGTATTGCTGTTCCGTTGTCTTTTTTGCCTGTTGGCAACATAAAGAAACCTGCTTTCTCATAATCTTCAAATAAAAACCAACCGATAGCCCAAAAATGGGGGAATTGCCAGAAAAATTGAATCAAAAACAAGGTCCCGGCTTCAATTCCAAAATTTCCTGTCGCCGCAACCCAACCCAACATAAAAGGAATTGCTCCAGGAAAAGCGCCTACAAAAACAGACAAAGAAGTGACCGTTTTTAGCGGTGTATAAATGCTCGTATATAAAAATATGGAAATCGCACCAAACATCGCTGTTTTTGGATTGATGGTATAAAGCAAAACAATCCCGATAATGGTCAGAATACTGGCGATTACCAATGCCGCATTCGGGGACATTCTTCCTGCTGGGACGGGGCGGTTTTTGGTCCTATCCATCAAGGCATCAAGGTCTTTTTCAATTACTTGGTTATAGGCATTGGAAGCACCTACCATGCAATACCCGCCGATAGCTAATTTTAACAAAACTGTCCAACAAAATGGATTTGCTTCATTAAACCCCAATAAATAACCAGCTATTGACGAAAACAACACACTTATAGCCAAACCTGCCTTGGTGATTGCCTTGAAATCAATGAAAATGGATCTTATGGAAATGGGATTTATAGTTGCGCTCAATGCTAAAGTTTAATTGCTTTGTAAAACTTTGGCAAAAGTAGTTTATCAAAAGGGATTTGGCAAAAAACAACTCACAAAAATTCTAAAAATAAAACAACCTCTAATAATCAAAATACCAATTAAACACATCCGAGCGAATCCCTATACTAAACCAAGTACTGCTTTCCTTAAACGCCGTCAAAGTATCTTTTGAAGGGTCAAAATTTCTATAAACAAAACTGCCAAAAAGCTTCAAATTTGTCATTGGATTTACCAAGTAGCCAGCTTGTAAATCAGTGATGAAAACGTTAGTTTTGTTTCCTTGCCCTACTTTTACACCGGTATCAAATGGCCGGTTTAAATCATAATCTTTATAAATATTTCCTCCATAATTATAACTATCCTCAATAGTGTCAAAATCTAATCCACGGGTGCCATAGGTAATCTTGGCATCCGCAAAACACCTGCCTACATGATAACGGGCAATCGCAACTAATTCTTTGAAATTTCCACCCCATTGATGCCCCAAACTTTGATTATTATGGGCATAATTTGTAATAGGCTCGCTGTGCGAATACACATAAGGTCGAACATGATTGAATTCTACCTGCAACAACAGATTTGAAATTTGAAAAGCATTATAATATTTAAACCCTAACTGATACCCAAATTTATTTTTCCAACTATTGTCTCTCGCTTTTACATCTCCAAGCGAAAACTCGTCCAAAAGAAATTGCCCGTAAAAATTCATCTGGTTGTTCCATTTGTATTTTGCGGTCAATCCCAACAATGCGTTACCACTTCTGGCCGACGAAGCAAACTCGACCGAACGATAAAAAATAATAGGATTCACAAAACTCATATCAAACCCTCTATTATTAGTGTCCGCCCAAACCACCGATTCGAAAAAACCTAGATTTAACTTATTAGAAGCGTTCCAACTCAAATAATGGTTTGCCATGAATTTCTTGGCATATGTTTTTTCAAGAGTAACTTCTGGCCGCACATCTTTAAGCCACATAAAGGTATTGGTATATTTTATTTTCCAAAAGTTGGTATTCATTTTAAAATAAGGATACGGACTTGTTCCATCGCTTTCCAATAAGGAGCGGTAACCATCCCCAATAAAATTTCTACCATAACCCAATTGAAAATCGATAAATTTATTGGCTGTGTAGGTTAAATTGGCTTCTGCCAAAGGGAAATCATAGGCATCGGATTTGAAATCTTTGGCGATTCCCATTCCTGGAATAATAGCGGGGTTACCCCCAGCAGGTTGGATTGATTCGGCGTAGCGATTGAAGTAATCAGCAAATCGACCTTGGCTTTCAAAAACAGTAGTGGTGAAACAAATCTGGGAACCTAATGCTCCTTGTAAATTGATTCCGCGTGTGTTTACAAAAGTTTTTACCAGTTTATTCCCAGTAGCCTTTCCTCCTTGCAAATCGAATATTGGATTTAGCGTAAGCCAATAACCATCCCCTTGAATTTCGACCATGTTTTCGTTCCACAATTTTCTTGTCCACCAACCCGTAGCGTTTTTCTTTAACTTTTCGTTCTCGGCTTTAAGGTTATAATATTTTGAAACCTCAGCATAAGTATAGGGTTTAGATGCCGTGTGATTGTTACTGCCCACTTGGTTTAAAGCACTGTCAAACTGGGCATAATAACTATGTGAAAAAGGAACATTCAAATGGCTTTCAAACTGGGGATTATTGAATTTCCCATAAACAATATTATCCAATTCAGTTCGTGCTGGCTTATCATTTTTCAAAATCGAAGCGGTCGCAACTGCTTCTGATTGTATCACTTGGGGGTCTTTTAATGGTATCGAAATAGTAATATTAAATCTGGAATAAGTTGGATTTCCGTCATAAGTTGATGGTCCAATCGTTGGGAATTTATCAAAAACATTATTGGCTTCTTGTATCAACGTTTCCTCTACAGAACTAACATAAAGCACTTTGAAAACTCCTTTACTGTCTACTTCAAAAAGTATCTTTACAATGCCTTGATAATTATTTTGCTTCAAATTTTCTGGAACTTCGAAATTTTGATAAACAAACCTTTGAACTTCATCATAGAAACAGTTTTCTAATGCTGTGGTTTGCAGATTTTCACAATCCGGAAAAACAGGAAATCGCTCGGGCGAAGATCCAGATGGAGCGGATTTATTAGGCACATTTTGTGAAAACACAAAAAATGAGCAAAAATATAAAAACAATGTCAATAGCACTTTTCTCATATGGTTTTTTTTAAATTTAGTATTTGCTATGCGTATTAAAGCTTTAGAAATGGCGGCAGTATCCGAAGTTTCTATTGGCTTGACGTCTAACCAAAACATATTGTTATTCTTTAAAATTTAAAATGCCCTTTTTTTAATAACGCTAGCGAACCAATTTATCAAACCTATTCCATAAAACAACCACTAAAATTGCTATAGTGGCACCTATTAAATTAGCCAAAACATCAAAAAGGTCAGCGTGCCTAGTTGTCGTAAAAAACTCTTGAAGTATTTCAATACTTATTCCAAAACCGAATGAAAGCAGAAACGAAATCAACAAAGGCTTTAAGCTATTGCTGTTACTTAAATGTTTTTTGAAAAACAAAAACCAAAGCGATGTAAACACAAGATGAAAAAAAGTATGAACTAATTTATCTAGATTTGAAACGGTCGCAAACGGAACATTATTCAACTGCACCAAACAGAAAAAAGCAATAATACCGGTCCAAAAAACGGCTGCCCAAAAAAACAATAGTTTAAGCACCAATTAATTCTTTGTAAGATTCACTTGAAAGTAAGGAATCTATTTCAGCACTATTTGAAATTTTTATTTTTATCATCCATCCTTGTCCGTAGGGATCCGAGTTTACGATTTCTGGTTTGCTTTCCAAAGCTTCATTAAACTCGATAATTTCCCCAGAAAAAGGAAGGAATAAATCTGAAACTGTTTTTACAGCTTCAACAGTTCCAAATACTTCATCTTTTTCTAGAATTTGATCTAAAGTTTCCACTTCAACATAAACGATATCCCCCAACTCTTTTTGGGCAAAATGAGTAATTCCTACTGTTGCAATATCGCCTTCAAGGCTTACCCATTCGTGATCTTTTGTATACTTTAAATTTGCTGGTATGCTCATGATAATTGTAATTAATAATTTAAATTTTTATAAGACAAATGTAGTCATCTTCTATTTAAAACACTTTTAGGTTTACAAATTAATTGCCAAAATTATAGCGAATCGTAAACCCAGATCGAATATTTGTCAAAGGAAAAGTAGTCGAAATTACTGCTTTAGAAAAAGAATGGTCATAATAGAAAATGGCTGTTAGGTTTTTGCTGAAGGAATAATCGGCAGTGACTTTTAAGGACCACATATTCTGGCCTCCTGCCAATTGATTGTTATCATAATCTAAATATCTGACGATGGTTTGATTGTTACGATATGACAAATCCGCTTTCAAATTGATGTCGCTTTTTATTATTCCTGTAGGAGTATCAGCTAATCTTGAGGAAAAAATCACATCTTTAAATCGATAACCAAGCCCAACGAGATACTCTATCCCTTTTACTTCGGTCAATAAATTATTGTCAAAACTCATCGATAATGCTCTATCTTTTTTGATTTCGGTAAGCACTTTTAAGGAGTTTTGCAACTCGAAATCCATTCTAATTAATGGATTAAATTGTTCCACTAAATTGACATTGGACATTATGGTTTTGTTTAGAAAATTACCACTTATATCAACTCCGTTTGGCGTTTTATCATATTCAAAATTTGACCTAAAAGCATTGACTGTATAGGAAGCCCTATAATTATGTTGTAAGGAGAAACGTTTGAAATTATTTTTGAAAAATTCATAACGCATCAATCCATTATACTTCACGGCCCAGTTTGGAATTGGAAAACTTCTCAGGATTCCAAGTGAAGCACTAGACGCGTTACTCCCTGAATAAGCCGCTAGAAAGGCCGGTAACAATACCGCTTGATTGTTTTTTCCGTAACCTATTGGATATCCTTTATTCGCAAAATAAAGGTTATACTTTGGATCTTGTGTATCAGTAGGAATTGGATTTGAACTATCACCATATCTAGGAATAATAGCATTTCCATAAAAATTCTGTGCCAAACGATTGGCGACAACCATTCTGTTTGCCTTAAAATCATCAAAAGCAACCGATGCGTTTTCATCGCTTGTAGAAAACGCCGTTTTAACTAATAAGGTAGAAATAGAGAAATTTCCAGTGGTATAAGGTGATTGTGGTATGTAACCATTAAGAACATCAACCCTATATTGTTCCGAAGAATTTTCAGAATAAGCTCTGTCCAATGTCAAATCAATTTTAAAATCGGGGAACAAATCCACATTGGCTGTTGCCTTAAATGTTTTATTGGTTACTTGGGTAAAATTCTGATTGAATTCTTGATAATTGGTCAGCCATCCGTTTTTGGCTGCTTCATATCTAACGTCTTCTTGGCTTCCAAAGATAAATCCTAAGGTAGGTTTAGAGGAACCTAAGAAACCGACCCCTTGGGTAAATCCAGGCAATACGGTACCATTGTTTTGTGTATAATTTACCTGCATATTTTTCACACTAGTCAAAAATCCAATCAATCCACCTACAAAAGGATTATCGTTTTGGGTCTTCACATTTGTATTGACCACTTTTTCTCCGGGTTTAGGCGCTACTTTGTTTTTAGGCGCTGATTTATTCGCTTTTTTCAAGCCTAAATAACTATAAAATGAATCCATATTAAAGGAAGTATTCAAATTATGGGAATTTGCGTTTTGAATTGTATTTCCCAAATTATATGTAGTGCCTCCAATTTCTATCTCAGATAATGCGTTAGAGGCTCGTTGCCAACTATAATCCCCAGTATAGGAATAATTCGCTTTTATGAAGCTGAATAATGGTATTTTATTAATTGGTATCTCATAATTCAAGACTAATTGTTGCGTATGATTGTTAGGGTCCCCTATGTCCCAATAACTATCCCAAATGGTAAAACTGTCAATTGGCTCATTATTTTCGTTCAAATAGTTTTTAACAATATTACTGGAGGATGCCGTATAATTTAATTTCAATGATTTAGTCAAATTGTAATTAAACCCATATTGGTAGTTAAACGCAAAATTTCTTCTGTATAAAGGGTCTAGACCAATACCTTCAACATCAACTTGTCTAAACTGCTGGCGGTTGTATTGTCTTATAATATTAGTATTGAAAGAGATGCTTGAAGGCAAATAACTAAAGTTGAAATCACTTAGCATTTTCCAATACTCACTTTTTTGCAGGAAGGCTGTTTTTTTGAATGGTTCAATTAATTTTGGTTTAAAACTATAAGCATAATCAACCCCTGTATTTACCTGCTGGTCTTTATATTCATCAATTTCAAAATCATGTCGCTCCACCTCATTATAGGATTGGGAAAAAGTTACATTTTCCGGATCGTAGATGTGTTGCTTTTGCTCTGGCCCCCTTTGTTTCCTTACCCCTATAAAATTGATGCTTTTGCGTCTTGTATAATCGATTGCCCTATTGGAAATATTATCTCTTTTTGCTCTATCAGCAGTGTTCTCTAACAACTGTTTCAACTTAATATCTTGGTTAAAAGGATCGTATTCGGGAGTAATGGTTTCTTCCCCAATAGCATAATTAAAGGGTAAATTAATCCCCCATTTCAAAGGCAATAATTTTCCTAGATTTAAATTGGTGACAATATTATATTGTTGGGTGTCCACACGGCTTCTTTCATTTGGTCCTTGTTCTAAAGCTCCAAAGCCAATGGTACTCTTTTTCCCGGTGGCCGAAATGGTGGCAAAATCAGCAAGATTAGTATCTATGTTTAATAAGGCAGCCATCCCTCCTTTATTATCCATATCAGACAAACGAAGTTCATTAAACCAAACTTCCCCTTTAATAGCCTCACGCATACTAATTCCACTATTATTTTTCACCCCTACCATCAAGGTTCGCGCAAATCCAAAATTGGGATTCCCTTTTATCCCTAATCGCAATTTATTGATTTTATTAGCAGTACTTAAATCGAGTTCTTCTTCATCTTGATAATATATTCCATCATCTTCCGTTGGCAGGGTAGTTGGGTCCACACTCATGGCAAGAACCTTCAACTTTGTTAATAATGCCAACGACAAATCAATTTCATTTTGCTCTGGCCAAACATCTTCTGCGCTCAATTTACAATTGCCCGCTGGATCGCTTACTTTAAGTGGAATTTCTATTTGGTAAAAATTGTCGGTGAAATCATTTCCAAAACGGATAAAACCAACCATTTGATTATCTTCTAAGGGCTTATCGCTTGGTAAGGATTCCGCATGCAAAAACATTTTTAGATTCTTGAATTGGCGCATATCAACACTAACATTCTTAAAAACGGCCCTTGAGTCTCCAGCTTCCAATCCAACATCCCCTGAAACTCTTAGTGCTAGTGATTGCTCGTTTTGATTGATAATGGTATTGTTATTGATCAATTGTTCCCGTTGTACAGACGGAGGGGTAATGTAATTAATAGGGCATCTTTCATTGTTTTCCTGAATATTAACCGCTAATACGTCTAAATCAGTCTTATCAATATTATTTACTTCAGTGGTTTCTTTTGGATCAAGCGTATTGGTATATCGTCGCCATTCGCCCCTTACTAAATCCAAGGCCCCAAAACGCAGAGTAATTTGATCGCTAAAACCTGTCATAAACATTCTCATAAAACGGATAGACCTAAAATCAGAAATAGTACCAATGGTATTTTCAGGCTGGGAAACAGGTATTTTAAATTGGATCCATCGAGCATTTGTTGTGGTACCATCAGGGAGTGTCTGAACAGTTTCTCTTACATCCGTAATATAATTGCTCCCTACAGCCATATCTTTGTTCATATCAATGCTGTATTCATAATAAGCATTGATGGTATTCATGGTATTATCCCTATTAATATCTTCGACGTCAGGAACAGTTGAGGCACCTCTATTGGGGTCGTTGATGTCAACTGCGGAGTTTCCGTCTAGACCATTGTAGTTTTTATATCGGTTTAAAATGTCTCCCGGAGCACTCAAATAGTAGGTATAATCATCCGCGGCTGGATCGAGTTGGGAGGCAAAATTAGTGTAAATTGTACCTTCGTTGGTATTATCCAAACCGTCTAACCCAACATCCTGATTTTTTCGATTATCTGCATTGGTGTCAAAGGCATAAATTAAAGATTGAGAAGCGGGAACATTTCCCCAACTTGCCTGACCTGGTTGTGGCTTAACTAATATTTGGTCTGGACCCAATCCATTTTCATATTGTTTTCTACCGTCTTTCAAAACATCTTCTGATATTTCCCCTAAATTGAAATAAATTTTTCCACTGTTAGTATCTGAAGTTTTCCCTTTACCTACATAAGGATCCAATACCCAAAACTGAATGTATTCTACATTTCCTTGTTCGAAGTTAGTCGAATTGATGGAGCGCATAATTCCGCCGAAATTTTCTTTTGGGTTTGTATCAACGTTTAGAGCATTATTATAAGGCCCTCTTTCTTTAGGAAAATAACTCAAATCTAGTGTGTTAATAACTTGAGTCTGTCCCTGAGCAATATCTGTCAATGGGTACAACTCTTCGCTAAAAATTCTTCTGGTGCTGTTTAAAGACAAGTCTTCATTTGAAATTCCTGAAGGTTTTTGGGTATAAAATATTGGATCAATGGTGTACCATGCCATTTTGGCTCTTTTAAAACCATAATTTAAATCTGTGGCACTTTCATTAAAATTATAATCACTCTCGTTATCCTTCACTGGTGTAGATGACAGATTCCAAGCGAAAGCAGAACGCATATCAATCGTCGATTGAGATCCTTCAAAATCATCTACATAAATGGTCGATTCTCCTTCAAAATCGGCTGCCTTTGGGGCATCTGGTTTCAGAAATGCAACCTCACCTCTTACGGAAAGATTCGAAGGAACATCGGTATCAAGATTTGGAAGTTTGTTCACTAATCTGGTCAAAAAAGGGACTTCTGTTGAAAAATTAGTATTGAACCCAAAAATGGTGTTGTTTACGGATTCTTGCCCAAAAGAAGCTTTTTGCGTTAGCGGTCTTTCAGTCATTTTCAGTAAGGTCGCGCCCACCAAAAACTTATCGGAAATTTTATGTTCCACATTAACTCCCATAAACCTACGAGTTTGCTGACCAAAAATAGAATTGTTCTCCAAGGATACATTAATAGGCGTATTAGAGGCTTGCAGTGATGGATCTAATATTTGCACCCTTCCCAACTGATAATTGACGCTATAATCGATTCCTTCTGCCAAAACTCTGCCTCCTGCCGTAACCACAACTGAACCTTGAGGCACATTGAAGGCACCGATAGGAATACCGTCCCCTCCGGTAGATTTATATTTACCTCTCAATAGGAATTTATTTTTGTCGCTATCTTGTAAAGCGCCAGCTTGCGTATTGCGATACATATTTCGAAAAACATATTTCTTTTGATTGAGATTATAATCTGAAATCGAGTTAGGGTCCCCATTATAATTCCCCGTTGAACTTGGATTTGACAATTTAGAAAAAAGCAATTCTCCAAAAGGCTCTTTGGTAGTAAAAATTATTCTTCCGTTTTGAGCATCAATGGTCAATCCCGGCATAAAATCAAAAAAACCATCACCCCCCACTTGTGGATCATTGTTATAGTTCAATTTATCCAAATTAAACACTTCCAACAAGGGTGTTTCAGCAACATCTGGAGGTAAAATCGTACCCACAACCGGAGTAATGTAATTTAAAGGAGATGGATCTGTATAAAGAATATTGAATCTAAAATCTTCTTGTTTAATTTGATACCCTCCAGGAATTTGATAAATGTTCTTCATCATCAAATTCCAAATTGGATTTTTGACATTGGTTAAATTACTCTTCAACATTTTCAAAACCAAACTTTGCGAAATAATAGCTTGATTCGAGGGTGAATTTCCTGTAACTAGTGTTGCATCGACCCCATCATTACCAAATTCCCCAACTTGATACACTTGGTCACCAATACTATACTGGTAAGCCACGGCCAAAACTTCATCGTTAGCTAACCGTTGCTGCAGGGAAAGATAGCCCAGTTGAGGATTGAAAGTATACTCATTGGCCGTTAATTTTCTGGCATTTTCAAGTTTAGAATAATCTTGACCTTCACTTACAGTGACACCATTAAATCCAGCACTTGCAGTTGCTATTTCTCTAATTTCTGATTTTAACAATCCATCCGACGTTCCAATTAAAGCTGGATCATATTTATTATTTTTATTATCTGCTGGGTAGGGTTTTTCCTGTGGAGCTTGTTGAAGTGTAAAGAAATTGGTAGGAATAGGATTTATGGCTACAACTTCATTTTGTTTATTAGGAATTGGAACTCCATTTGAGTCCGTTAGCTCGCCTTCTCCCAAATCCTGGAGCGCAATGATATTTCTTAAATTGTTCCCGGTAGTTGTATTCACCCTATTTTGTCTGTTGGTGGCCCAAACTTCTAGACGCGTAATTTGTACTCTACTATCAATAAAAGGATAGTTTTTTAGTGCCGCATCGTATTTATTTCTAAAATATTGAGATAAAAAAAAGTGTCTGTCGCTGTCATAATCAAGTGCAAAAACTTCGAAGTCCTGAATTGTTCCACCACCCTGCGCTACGACGCTTTTGGTTTGCGATTTTTGTTCTGAAAAAACACCAGTAATGGTAGTTTTACCAAATTGCAACTGGGTTTTAACCCCAAATAAGCTTTGCGCACCTCTAATCAGTGAACTATTCAAAGGCATACTAACATTCCCAACTTCAATTTTTTGAATAATATCATCTTCCGATGGGGTGAATTCTAATTTAATTAGGTTTTGAAAAGCGAAAGTAGATTGGGTGTCGTAATTAGCATTGACACTTAATCGAGTACCGACTTTTCCCATCAAACTCATACTAATCCTTTGGTTGAAATCGAAAGTCAAATTAGACCTGTTTCTAGGAGAGAATGAAGGATTGTCCTGTTTGGTATAACGGGCTCCAAAATCTATTTCTACTGATCCAGAAGGCTTTACATCGATGGTGTTACTTCCGAAAATAGATTCAAAAAGACCTGATTTAACATAATATCTTGGCAATAAATCTTTTTTAGCCTCTTCACTGCCTTCTTTCTTACCATCGATGGCGTCTAATTTCTTCTTGAAATAATTGCGCATAGATTCCTTTAAAACTAAGGCTTCATACTCTTTTGGAGTCAATATAGTTGGATATTTAACAGGAAAATCTCCTATGGTTTTAGTGTAAATATATCTATCCGTAACCGGATCGTAGGTATATGACGAAAGAACACTTTTAGGATCTTTAATTTGGATTTTTCCAATCGAAAATCCAGTGGGCACTGTATCTTGTACCGATTGATTTACTTGGGCTTGTGATGAAAATCCAATAAATAAAAAAATCAAAAATTGACAAATTTTATATATCAATGGTGTCCTTTCCGAGTAATGTGTTTTCAATTTTTATAAAATTTTTAAAGCCTGCTTAATAATCGACTCAACGGAACTTTCAGGGTCTTCTTTAATAATCTTTTCAACAATCCTTTCTGAAGTTTTCCGAACAAAACCTAAAACCTCCAAAGCAGATAACGCCTCATCTCTACTTGTATTGCTTTGTGACATAGAAACTTCATCTAAATCATACAGTTTTAATACTTTTTCTTTCAAATCAAGTATTACCCTTTGTGCTGTTTTACTGCCAATCCCTTTTATAGATTGAATTGTGACCACATCACCCGATGCAATTGCGTTTGTAATTTGTTTTGGATCTAATGAGGACAACATCGTTCTGGCAATGCTGGCACCAATTCCCGAAACAGACAATAGCAACTTAAAAATTTCTCTTTCTGATTTTTCTACAAAACCGAATAAGGTATGTGCATCTTCCTTAATCTGAAGATGTGTAAACAATTTTATAAAATCAGTTGCTGGGAGTAAGGAATAAGTGTGCAGGGAAATATTCACGTGATACCCAACACCACCACAGTCAATAACAACTTGAGTTGGAGTTTTTTCTACTAATTTTCCTTGCAAATGTGCTATCATCCATGAATTTTATGCCCCCAAATATAACAAAACTTAAATAGAATTTGTTAAAAATGGATAAGTTATGAGTATTGTTTACGAGTTATTTTGTTGTTTTATTATTTTTTATTTTATTTTTCCTGAGCATCAATAACAGTAATCCTTTACCTTCCATAACTGGCTTAATGCCTCAGGTCCAATATCATCGAGTCCTAAAACAGCTGTTCTGTTGGTGATTACAGCAACTAAATTGCCTTTTGCTCTGTATTTGTATACATTGTTAACGTATTTTGCGATTTCTAAACACGGTTCAGCAACACCTGGCGAATACGCCAAGGACAAATCTCTTTGCGTAGCATATTTTTTGGTTGGAACTACTTGTATTTTTCCTGGAGAGGGCTTTGCATGGTATAATAATGCTTCTCTTATTTTACTGTTTTTGTCCATCATTTTGAATTTTATTAGCACCAACAAATTATAAGACTTGCTTTGAAAAGGATGCTTTTGCTCCATTCATTTTACAAAAATTGTTCTTCTTGCTCTTAAAAAAATAGCCGCAGAATTTGCGGCTATTTATACTGTAATTTGAATTGATCCTATAAAGCACCTCCATTGATATAAGAATCCAAATATTGAATTGTGTCTTTTTGAATATCTATTATTGATTTGACTACGTCTCCGATAGAGACAATACCTATTATTTTACCATTGTCTAAAACCGGTAAATGCCTTACTTTTTTCGTGTACATCAATTCCATGCAATAATCTAAGTTATCTGTTGGCTTTACGGTTATCACATTTTCTGCCATAATTTCGTGTACGAATGTTTTCTTTGAAGACTTGGCTTTCAGAGCAATTTTTCTGGCATAATCCCTTTCGGATAATATTCCTTTTAATATTTCGTCTTCTATCACCAAAATTGCCCCAATGTTTTTTTCACTCATTACCCCCAGAGCCTCATACACCGTAATTGTTGACAGTACTGAATACACTTCCTTTCCTTTCTTGCTCAAAATTTGATTAACTGTCATAATAGAATAATTTATAGCGGATTATAAATTTAAAAAAAAATATTTAATATCAAGATATTTATAAAAATATTTTTTGCAGGAAATTAAATTTAAAAATATTTAACCCAAAAATTCAATATTCCGTTTTAAACCGTCAAACTTGGCTCTTTTCAATGGGGAGTTTTTGAACACCGCTTTGAAAGTTTCTTCGGTGATTTCTTTCCAGTCTTTTTTTGACATTGACAATACTTCTGGATTGGGATTGAAAAGCGGTTCGTCATGGGCTTTTGAAAATTTGTTCCAAGGACACACATCTTGACATACGTCGCAACCAAAAGCCCAATCATCAAACTTTCCCTTCATTACATGGGGAATATTTTCTTTGAGCTCTATGGTAAAATAGGAAATGCATTTGCTGCCGTCAACCACATAAGGCGCAACAATAGCCTGAGTTGGACAAGCATCAATACAGGCCGTGCAGGTGCCACAATGGTCAGTGGTTGCTTGATCGTAATCTAAATCCAAATCAATAATGAGTTCAGCGATGAAATAAAAAGAGCCAACTTGTTGAGTTATCAGATTGCTATTCTTGCCAATCCATCCCAAACCACTTTTGGCTGCCCAAGCTTTGTCGAGAACCGGTGCAGAATCCACAAAAGCCCGCCCCGAAACTTCCCCGATAGTCGATTGAATAGAGAACAACAGTTCCTTGAGTTTCTCCTTGATGACAAAATGGTAATCCTGTCCGTAGGCATATTTTGAAATTTTATAGGAATCTTGATTTTGGAATTCGGAAGGATAATAATTCAACAAAAGCGACACAACGCTTTTGGCACCATCGACCAATAAAGTTGGATTCAATCGCTTGTCAAAATTGTTTTCCATATAGGACATTTGGCCGTTCATTTGCTTGTTTAACCAATTTTCTAAACGCGGGGCTTCCTCTTCCAAAAATCCTGCTTTGGATATACCACAAGACAAAAACCCGAGGCGCTTGGCTTCGGATTTTATGAAAGATGTATATTTTTCTTTGTTATTGATCAACTGAAAGATTAAAAAAGACCTCCTTGAATATTCGTTCTTACTTTTCCAAGATGCTTGTATGCCTTCTCAGTGACTTCACGACCTCGTGGCGTTCGCATAATGAAGCCTTCTTGAATCAGAAAGGGCTCATACACTTCCTCGATAGTTTCACTACTTTCGGATACGGCTGTCGCCAAAGTAGATAAACCAACAGGGCCTCCTTTGAATTTATCGATAATAGTATTTAGAATTTTATTGTCCATTTCGTCCAAACCATGTGCATCCACATTCAACGCTTTTAAGGCGTAACGAGCAATTTCAATATCGATAGTGCCATTTCCTTTGATTTGGGCAAAATCACGCACGCGACGCAATAACGCATTAGCAATACGAGGTGTTCCCCTGCTTCTGCCCGCAATTTCTATAGCCGCTTCCATGGAAATGGGCATTTTTAAAATGGCGGCACTTCGTTCAACAATTGTTGTCAAAAGTTCGGTTGTGTAATATTGTAAGCGAGAGGAAATTCCGAAACGGGCTCGCATTGGGGCGGTCAACAAACCAGAACGGGTGGTGGCGCCAATTAAAGTAAAAGGATTCAAATTGATTTGAACGGTTCTGGCATTAGGACCAGACTCAATCATAATATCAATCTTGAAATCTTCCATTGCCGAATACAAATACTCTTCGACAATTGGACTCAACCGATGAATTTCGTCAATAAACAAAACATCTCTTTCTTCGAGATTAGTCAATAAACCTGCTAAATCTCCTGGCTTGTCTAAAACGGGTCCTGAAGTGATTTTAATTCCCACTTGCAGCTCATTGGCTAGAATGTTAGCCAAAGTCGTTTTTCCCAATCCCGGTGGTCCGTGAAAAAGGGTATGATCAAGAGCTTCGTTTCTTTGGTTGGCTGCCTGAACGAAAACTTTTAGGTTTTCCAATATTTGATCTTGCCCAGCAAAATCATCAAAAGATAAGGGTCTCAATTTTTTTTCGAGATCAAGTTCCTCAGAATTGTAGCCGTTAGTTGTTGGGTCTAAATTTTCGTTCATGCTACAAATATAACAAAGTTATAAGCAAATAAAAATGCCTTTCGGAACGAAAGGCATTTTAGTATTGTATTGAAATATATTAATGGTGTAAAACTTCTTCACCCTCTTTCATCGGAACATTTTGAGGAACAAAATCTTCGTCATGACCTGGTTTGCTGTAATCGTATGGCCAACGGTGTACCTCCGGAATTGCTCCATGCCAGTTTCCGTGTATATGTTCAATAGGCGCTGTCCATTCTAAAGTGTTCGATTTCCATGGATTTTGAACCGTTCTCTTACCATAGAAAATACTACTGAAGAAATTGTACAAAAATACCAATTGGAATGCCCCACCAATTAATGCAAAAACAGTTATTAAAACGTTTACATTTTGTAAATCATCAAATAAAGGAAAGTTAGTATTGGTATAGTAACGTCTTGGCAAACCAGCTAATCCTATGAAGTGCATTGGAAAAAAGACCCCATAAGCACAAACTGCAGTTGCCCAAAAGTGAACGTATCCAAGATTTTTATTCAACATTCTTCCAAACATTTTTGGAAACCAGTGGTAAATCCCCGCAAACATTCCGTAAAGTGCAGAAATACCCATAACCAAGTGGAAGTGAGCCACTACAAAATAAGTATCATGCACATTGATATCCAAAGTACTATCGCCAAGAATAATCCCCGTTAAACCCCCTGTTATAAACGTAGAAACCAAACCGATAGAAAACAACATGGCTGGATTTAACTGTAGGTTCCCTTTCCACAATGTAGTAATATAGTTAAAAGCTTTTACAGCTGAAGGAATCGCAATCAATAAAGTGGTAAATGTAAACACCGATCCAAGGAACGGATTCATTCCCGTAATAAACATGTGGTGACCCCAAACTATGGTAGATAAAAATGCAATTGCCAATATAGACATAATCATTGCTCTGTATCCAAAAATAGGCTTGCGTGAATTGGTAGCAATAACTTCTGAAGTAATTCCTAAAGCAGGTAGTAAAATAATGTATACTTCAGGATGACCCAAGAACCAAAATAGGTGCTCAAACAAAACTGGAGAACCTCCTTGATAATGTAAAACCTCTCCAGCGATATAAATATCTGATAAGAAGAAAGAAGTTCCAAAACTTCTATCGAAAATCAATAATAAAGCAGCCGATAATAATACGGGGAACGAAATAACTCCAATTATAGCAGTAACAAAGAAAGCCCATATCGTAAGAGGCATCCTAGTCAACGACATTCCTTTAGTTCTTAAATTAATAACCGTTACAATATAGTTTAAAGAACCCATTAAAGAAGCAGCAATAAAAACTGCCATTGAAACCAACCAAAGAGTCATACCAGCTCCAGAACCTGGGATTGCTTGTGGCAAAGCACTTAATGGTGGGTAAATTGTCCATCCTGCAGATGCTGGTCCCGATTCAACAAAAAGTGAGGATACCATTAAAACACTAGAAAGAAAAAATAACCAATAAGACACCATATTCAAAAATCCGGATGCCATATCCCTCGCACCCAATTGAAGTGGAATTAACAAATTACTAAATGTACCACTTAAGGCAGCGGTTAGAACAAAGAATACCATTATTGTTCCATGAATCGTTACCAATGCCAAATACCTGTCATTTAACATTACTCCATCTGGCGCATAACTATCGCCTAATACAATACTAAAAATCTTAAAAGATTGTTCTGGCCAAGCTAGTTGTAATCTGAAAAGTAAAGAAATAGCAACACCAATAACACCCATAATAATACCTGTTAACAAGTATTGTTTAGCAATCATTTTGTGATCTATACTAAAAATATATTTAGTAATAAAAGTGTCTTTATGGTGGTGTTCGTGTTCGTGATCTTGTGTGTGATCGTGACCTTCTGCTGACATATATGTGTACTTTAAATTTTCTTAAATAATTATTTCATGGCTATTTTAGACATAGCGGAAGTATCAATGGCCTTAGTAGAATCTTTTCCCATTCCACCCTCAACTGGTGCCGGTGTGTTGGCAGTTTTAACTTCTTGAACTATTGTTGGTTTAGCACTCAGCCATTTTTTATACTCTGCCGGTGTATCAACTACAATTTTCATTTGCATGTTGTAATGGGAAGCCCCACAAATTTTATTACAAAGCAATAAAAAATCAAAAGCATACGGATCAAGAGCGGTTTCGCCGTTTGCAACAAGCTCAATACTTTTTTTGGCTCTAATTCTATTAATGTTTGCCACTTTTTCAATCATATAAGGCAATTCTCTATACTCTTCAGTAGTATAAATAGGCTTGTAAGCAAATTCCGTAACCATTCCTGGAACGCAGTTCATTTGTGCTCTGAAATACGGCATGTATGCTGAATGCAACACATCTTGAGAACGAAATTTAAAATGGATTTTTTTTCCTTTTGGGATGTGCAATTCAGAAACTACAATATCATCTTGTGCATTTGGGTCTGACAAATCAACACCCAAAGTATTAACCCCTTCAATAAGCCTTACATTAGCTTTTCCAAGAACATTATCTTCACCTGAATATCGTGCTGTCCATTTGAATTGCTGAGCGTATAATTCAATTACGACAGTATCTTCATCCTCGTCTATAAACATAATGTTGGTCCAAGCATACAATCCATAAAGAATTAAAACGGCTAAAACAACTGCTGGAATACCACTCCAAATCACTTCTAATTTAGTACTATCGGAAAAATACAAAGCCTTTTGGTCTTTATTTCCTCTGTATTTGAAGGCGAAATAATGTAATAAAACCTGTGTTATTGCCTGAACTGCAAAAATTATAATCCATGTAATATTCATTAAATTATCAACGGTACCACCATGTTCAGAAGCAGGAGTGTGCAATACCAAAGGACTCCATTTAAACAATCCGTAAATGGTGAAAATGTATATGAATGCTAAGAACCCAAACATCAAATACCCTTGGGTGTTATTATCTTCATCATTCGCAACTTGAGAAAGATCCTTACTTGCGCCAACTTGAGTCAAATCAAATATCTTAGTCAATTGCCACAATGCAATAGCCAATAAAACTAAAACTATAATTACCAACAAACTTGTCATCTAATTTTTCTTTAAAATATTAATAATGGAAATGCTTACTTTCTTCAATGAATGGGTTTCTTTTTGGCAACAGCGGCACTTTTGTCAATGCCGTGAAAACAACATAAATAAATAATCCAAGGAAGAAAAGAAGGGATGCAATTTCTGAAATCCCAATAAACCATTGGTCGCCTACTGTACCAGGCATAATCATGTTGAAAAAATCAACATAATGCCCCAATAAAATTACAGTGCCAGCCATTACTAATACCCAAGTAATTCTCTTGAAATCAGTGTTTACTAAAATTAATATTGGAAACACAAAATTCATGACAACTGCGCCAAAGAAAGGAAGATTAAAAACTTCAATTCTTGTAACAAAATAGGTTACTTCTTCAGGAATATCGGCATACCAAATCAACATAAATTGGGAGAACCATAAATACGTCCAGAACACGCTAAAACCAAACATAAATTTTGCCAAATCATGAATATGACTAGTATTGACATGCTCTAAATATCCTTTTGATTTCAAATACAAAGAAATCATACAAATGGTTGTAATACCACTCACAAAGAAACTGGCAAAAACATACCAACCGAACAAGGTACTAAACCAATGCGGATCGATTGACATAATCCAGTCCCAAGACATAATCGATTCTGTAACGATAAAGAATACCAAAAAACCCGCTGACATCTTGAAGTTCTTTTTGTAGAAACTGTCGTCTTTTGCTTCATCTTGAGCCAAACAATTTTTTCTGGAAAAATATCGGTACAGATTCCATCCAATCAAGAATATTGCCGCTCTAATAATCCAGAAAGGAAAATTCAAATATCCTGACTTTGCCTGAATAAGTTTGTCATTTGCCACAACTTCAGGATCTAACCAAACAAACAAGTGATTGAAATGTAAACCACAAAGTAGCAATACAATGAAGAAAATAACTGACCCAACAGGCAAATAAGCCGTTATTCCTTGCATCACTCTAAACAATACGGGAGACCAACCTGATTGAGCCACTTGTTGAATGGCGTAAAATGCCAAAACTCCAAGAGAAATTAACATAAAGAAAATACAGGCAACATACAATGCTGACCAAGGCTTATTTTGCAATTGATGCAAAACATGTTCTAGATGTTCTTTATGCTCCGTTTCAGCGCTTACTTTGTCGTTTTCAGCTACAGCATGCGCTTCGCCTGAAGAATTAGAGGCTTCATGATGACCTCCATGTGCATCTGAAGCAAGAATTGCCTCAACTTCTTGAATATCTTTTGGTGCAGACATAAAACCATACCCAATTCCTAAAAGACCAACGACTATTAAGATTAGAGAAAATGTTTTTAATTTACTTGAAAATGTATACATATCTATTATGATGATTTTGTTCTACAATTATAATTTGGCTTTCAGTTCTAAAACATAGGAGGCTATTAACCAACGTTCGTGTTGATTCAACTGGTTTGCATAAGAACCCATTGAATTTAAACCGTACGTTTGTACATGAAAGATACTTCCTTCCGTTATAATCCTATCTTTATAACTTGGAATCCCAAGGAATTTTCCTTGAGTCACTAATTTCCCTTTTCCATCACCGGCATTACCGTGACAAATAGCACAATAAATTTCGTATAATTCCTTAGATTTAGTGTGCTCCTTTTCAGAAATGGAATCAAGGGGGGATTTTAAATTTAATTTGGCTAAATCATAACCTGCTGTTGAATTTTCATATTCATACGGTTCGAAACCTCTTTTGAGTGTTCCCGCAGGAGGAAGCTGACCTTCTTTTCCGTTTTTAAACGCATTTGACTCAGAATAGGTTTCATATCCAACTGACTCGTACATATTAGGCATGTATTGGTAATTAGGCTTCGAATTATCATGGCAAGACGAAACTAAAATAGTAATACAAACTACAAATGTTATTTTATATAGACTTTTCATATCGACAATTAATGCTTTTCAATTACTTTTACTTCTACTGCTCCAGTATTTTCGAAAAAAGAAACGAGCTCTTTTTCGTTGTCATTTACCACAACTTCCATTAGGAAATGATCATCCGTTGTTCTTACATCTGGATTCTCTGCTTCTTTGAAAGGCCACAATCTACTTCTCATATAAAAAGTGATCACCATTAAATGCGCCGCAAAGAACACAGTTTCTTCAAACATAATTGGCACGAAAGAAGGCATATTTTGAATGTAACTAAAGCTTGGTTTTCCACCAATATCCTGAGGCCAATCTTGAATCATAATGTAATTCATCATCCAAGTTCCAAATGATAAGCCGCACAAACCATAGATAAAAGCACATATTGCTAATCTAGTGGGCGCTAATCCCATTGCTTTATCCAATCCGTGCACCGGAAATGGAGTAAAAACATCTTCAATATGATAGTGGGCCGCACGGGTTTTCTTAACGGCATCCATCAATATATCATCGTCATTATAAATGGCGTGTATTACTTTATTACTCATGATGTGAATCTTTATTTGCTGCTCTTTCTCTAATGTAATTGTCTCCGGTTCCTTTCAATATTGTTTTTACTTCCGCCTGAGCAATTACAGGGAATGTTCTGGCATATAACAAGAACAACACAAAGAAGAAACCTATTGTTCCTATGAAGATACCAATATCTACAAACGTTGGCGAAAACATGGTCCAAGATGAAGGAAGATAATCTCTATGCAATGAAGTAACAATAATTACAAATCTTTCGAACCACATTCCAATGTTTACTACAATAGAAATAATGAATGAGAACATAATACTTGTTCTTAATTTTTTGAACCACATAAATTGTGGAGAAAAAACGTTACAAGTCATCATAGACCAATAAGCCCACCAGTAAGGTCCAGTAGCTCTATTCAAGAATGCATATTGTTCGTATTCCACTCCAGAATACCAAGCAACAAAAAGTTCGGTAATATAAGCAACCCCTACAATAGAACCTGTAATCATGATTACAATGTTCATTAATTCGATATGCTGAATAGTAATATAAGCTTCTAGATTAGATACTTTTCTCATAACAATAAGCAAGGTGTTTACCATAGCAAATCCAGAGAAAACGGCTCCTGCAACAAAGTAAGGAGGAAAAATGGTGGTATGCCATCCCGGTATAACCGAAGTAGCAAAGTCCATAGATACAATAGTATGAACCGAAAGCACCAATGGTGTAGCCAAACCTGCAAGGACTAAGGAAACTTCCTCAAAACGTTGCCAATCTTTTGCTCTTCCGCTCCATCCAAAGCTCAATATAGAATAAATTCGTTTATTGAAAGGAGTGATTGCTCTATCCCTAAGCATAGCAAAGTCTGGTAGTAATCCTGTCCACCAGAAAACCAATGATACAGAAAGATAAGTCGAAATTGCAAATACGTCCCAAAGTAAAGGGGAGTTAAAGTTCACCCAAAGAGATCCAAATTGGTTTGGTATTGGTAAAACCCAATAAGCTAACCAAGGACGACCCATGTGGATAATTGGAAATAAACCCGCTTGAATTACGGAGAAAATAGTCATTGCTTCTGCAGAACGGTTAATCGCCATTCTCCATCTTTGACGGAATAATAAAAGTACTGCTGAAATCAGGGTTCCCGCGTGACCAATACCAACCCACCAAACGAAGTTCGTGATATCCCAGGCCCAACCTACTGTTTTGTTCAATCCCCAAGTTCCGATACCAGTAGAAATAGTGTAAATAATACAGCCCAATCCCCAAAGGAAGGCTATTAAAGCGATTGAAAATACAATCCACCATTGTTTATTAGCTTTCCCTTCGACAGGTGCAGCAACATCTACTGTTACATCGTGATAAGATTTATCACCAATGATTAAAGGTTTTCTAATGGGTGCGTCGTATATATGAGACATAATCCTTTAAATTGATTTTTAATTTTTTTAAGTATTTCTAACTTTAACATGATAGAAAACATTTGGTTTTGTTCCCACATGTTCTAACAAATGATACATTCTTTCCTCTTCAACCAACTTAGCAACTTGACTTTCTTTGTCATTAACATCTCCAAAAATCATTGCTCCAGTAGTACAAGCACTAGAACATGCCGTTTGGAATTCTCCATCTACAATTGTTCTTCCTTCGTTTTTGGCTGCCAATATAGTTGCTTGTGTTTTTTGAATACACATTGAACATTTTTCCATAACCCCACGGGAACGAACATTTACATCTGGGTTTAATACCATACGTCCCAAATCATCATTCATGTGGAAATCAAATTCGCTGTTTTTGTTGTACAAAAACCAGTTAAAACGACGTACTTTGTATGGACAGTTGTTCGCACAGTAACGAGTACCAACACATCTGTTGTAAGCCATCTGATTTTGTCCCTGACGACCGTGTGAAGTTGCTGCCACAGGACAAACAGTCTCACATGGAGCGTGATTACAATGTTGACACATTACAGGCTGGAAAGAAACTTGTGGATTATCCCCTGCTTTTTCCATTTCATTAAAAGTGGATAATGAACTCGATAAACCTGCAATATTTTCTTTTCTTTCGTTGTCACCGGCAAAAGTATCTTCAGAAGAATAATACCTGTCAATACGCAACCAGTGCATATCTCGGCTTCTTCTAATTTCAGATTTACCTACAACAGGTACATTATTTTCGGCGTGACACGCTATAACGCATGATCCACAACCCGTACAAGCGTTTAAATCGATGGAAAGATTAAAATGATGCCCAACAGAACGATCAAAAGACTCCCATAAATTAACTGATGTCGCTTTTACTTCTTTATGATCCAAGGAAACCATTGGTTGTTCGTTCCAAACTTCTGCATCTTTGGTATTGAATATTTCTAAAGTAGTTTCTTTAATAATATCCCCTCTTCCCATTAATGTTTTCTGCCCTTGAACACAAGCAAACTCATGTTGTCCGTCTGCCTTTGTCAACGAAACAGACTGTACATTATTGAACCCTTTATATATGGAATAGGCATTTAAACCTACCTGCATTTCTTCTTTTAAAGCGGCACTTTTACCATACCCTAAGGCCAAACCAAGTGTCCCAACTGCTTGTCCAGGTTGAACAATTACAGGTACATTTTCTAATGTAACGCCATCGGCAGTAGTAATGTTAGCATAACTTCCGTTCAAACCACCATTAGCAACGATTTCATTTGACAAACCTAAACGTTTCGCATCTGCATTGGAAACCGTAACGTAATTATCCCAAGAAACTCTTGTAATTGGATCTGGAAATTCTTGCAACCAAGGATTGTTTGCTTGTTGTCCATCGCCTAAACCTGTTTTTGTATACAATAACAATTCGAAATTAGAAGCGGCTTTTGACTTAGCCAACGCATTTGCAGCGGCAGTGTAATCAGCCGAACCTGCGGAAGAAGATGGTATTGTTCCAACAAAAATTCCGTCATGTAGTACTTTATTCCAAGTAGAACCTGGAGCATTTGAAGCAATATTTACTTTTAAATAATCATAGAAAGTTCCAGCATTACCATTTAAAGACAATAAAACATCCTGAAATTGCTTGGTATTGAATAGTGGTCGAATGGTAGGCTGAGTCAAACCATACGTTCCTTTTGTAATACTTACATCTCCCCATGATTCTAAATAATGAGGTGCGGCGGCCGCAATAGTTGTCAAAGAAGCAGTTTCGTCTTCTCTTAAAGAAAAGCTAGCCGAAAGACTTACTTTTTTCAAACCTTCGACAAAATCTTTTGAATTTGGCAAAGAATAAACTGGATTAACACCACTCATAATCAAAGTATGAACGCTTCCTGCTTTCATAGCAGCAACTAATTGGGCTACTTTTTGGCTAGATCCTTTTCTGATTTGTCTTGTTCCACTAGTTGAAAAAGACTCACTTGCTAATGCTTGATTGATGGCTAAAACCAACAACTGGGCGTTTTTATCTTGAATTCCAGAAACTAAAACTCCCTGGCGCCCGGCAGCTTTTAACTGTTGAGCCGCTTTGGTAACTTCAGTTTTAAATTTAGCCTCTAAATTTACTGGAACCGAAGCTCCAACAACCGTATTGTATATAAGCACCAATGCTTGCTTTTGATTTGCGGTTGACATAGCAACGCGTTTGTCGGCAGCAGCACCAGACAAAGTCATATTAGCCTCCAATTGGAAATGACGTGACATTTTTCCGCTTTTAGGAATTCTGCCTTGAGCATATCCTGAATCGTAACTTCCGCCTTGCCAATCTCCCAAGAAATCCGCACCGACAGAAACGATTAATGATGCTTTTGAAAAATCGTAATCAACCAAAGCTCTTTCGCCGTAAACCGTTTCGAATGCATCTAATGCTTCTGACTCAGAAACGGCATCGTAAACTACGTGTTTTGCATTTGGATTCTTGGCAATAAATTCAGCTATTAACTTTTCAGTTGAAGGGCTTGCCAAGGTATTAGTCAAGAGTACAACTTGTCCTCCTTTTGCTTTGGCATCAGCCAAACTTGATTTTATTTTTGAATCAACATCAATCCAACTAGCGTTTTTACCGGCAATTTTTGGCTCCTTCAAACGCATACTGTCATATAATGACAATATGGATGCGTGAATTCTGGCATTGGCTGAAAATTTAGCGCCTACCATAGTATTGTTATCTATTTTGATAGGACGCCCTTCACGAGTTTTAACTAAAAGGTTAGCGAAATCAAAACCATCAAAAACCGATGTTGCATAATAATCAGCAATTCCAGGAATGATTTGTTCTGGTTGTACTACGTAAGGTATTGATAGATGAACAGGACCTTCGCAAGCTGCAAGTGTAGCTGCTGCAGTACTGAATCCAACGTACTTTAAAAAATCGCGACGTGTTGTTGAGGAAGATGACAAAGCATCACTATTTCCTAAAAATTCATCCGTAGGAATTTCTTCAACAAATTCGTTATTTTTAAGCGCCTCAACAATAGAACTATTTCCGTCTAGTTCTTCAACACTTTTCCAGTATTTTTTGTTTGATGACATATTCTATATAAATATTAGCTTCTTAATTA
>CAMBZB010000001.1 GCA_945872245.1 Flavobacterium psychrophilum | reverse complement strand
CGTTGCCGTTCTGACTAGCTGATCCTGTTGTTACGGTAATAGAAGTTGTTCCTGCACCAGCTGTAATAGACCATCCTGTTGGAACTGTCCAGTTGTATGTTGTTGCATTAGTCACTGCTGTAATACTATAGGTTTGAGCCGTTAATGCTGGACACTGTGTAGCAGTTCCGGTAATTGTTCCAGGTGTTGCTGGTTTAGCTGGTGTAACTGTAATAATTCCTGTATTATTTTTAGTTAAGGAAGCAGAACAAGTCCATCCTGTAAATGTAATATTTGTAATTGTTATATTAGTATTCCCTGAATTAGCCAAAACTGAAGTTGAAAAACTTCCTGTTCCATTGGCAATTGTTACAGTTGCTGTATTTGCAGTAGCTGTATTTAA
Organism: Flavobacterium psychrophilum; assembly: GCA_945872245.1. Taxonomy (GTDB): domain Bacteria; phylum Bacteroidota; class Bacteroidia; order Flavobacteriales; family Flavobacteriaceae; genus Flavobacterium; species Flavobacterium psychrophilum_T. The sequence continues at coordinate 122,367 of CAMBZB010000001.1, read as the reverse complement.
ACCAGATAAATTATAGGTAACCGTATAACTTCCATCAACTAGTGTAGTTGATGAAATAGTTACTAATGAAGTATTATTTGCACAAATGGGAGTACTTACAGTAGTGTTGAAATCTGTAGCATCAACCCAAGTCAATATAATTAAACCTTGAGCTCCTGAACCTCCGATATTTGAAGTAACTGTACTAACTCCTCCTCCTCCTCCTCCGTAATTATTTCCAGAATTTCCATCAATATTATTAAATGATAATCCTGAACCTCCAGCCCCACCATTTAAAGATATTCCTGAACCTGCTGTAGCACCATTTCCATTATTTCCAGCACCACTGCTTCCTGCAGCACCTCCACCTCCACCTCCATAACCAATAAAATTAGAAAAACCTCCATTTCCACCATTTCCACCTGCATATTTAATTGTTCCTGTTGAATTAGAAATTGATCCTCCTAAACCACCAAGAAAAAAGAACCAGTTACCTAAATTTCCACCTTCTGCTACTACTGAAATAGTATTAAATGATGAATTTCCACCATTATTTCCAGAAGCACCACCTATTCCTACAACATAAGGTATAGAAGAACCTGGTGTTACGGTAACAAAACTTGAAGCATAAGCTCCTCCTCCTCCTCCTCCACATTGTCCAATACCTAAATCATTTAAACCCCCTGCTCCTCCACCTGCACCCCAAGCTTCCACTTTAATACATGAAACCCCACTAGGAACATTAAAATTTCCAGAAGACGTTAAGGTAACATTAGATATACTTACAATTACTGTCATATTATTACTAACTAACCCTGTACAATTATCTGTAGATTTTTTTAATCCAACTATGGATATTGTAGTCGCTCCTGGATTAGCAATAGTAGAAGTAACAAAAGATCCTGTAAATCCTGAAACCGTCATAGTAGCAGTTTTAGCTGTGGCAGAATTATCTCCTGATAAATTATAGGTAACAGTATAAACTCCATCTGGAAGTACAGTTCCTGTTATAATTACCGTACATGTGCCGCCTAAAGTAGGGTCTGTAGCGGTTACTGAACTTAAAGTATAATTTGGTAAGGAGGAATTTACTATTGTAGTGATTGTACTCGAAGAAACAGGCAGACCAATAGCACAAGTAGCATTTGAGGATATCAAATGAACTTTGATAGCATCATTATTAGCTAAAGTTGTAGTAGTATAAATACTGTTTGTAGCTCCTTCGATATCAACTCCATTCAATTTCCATTGATAAGTTGGCGTAGTTCCTCCATTGGCTGGTGTCGCGGTAAACGTCACGCTGGTTCCTGAACAAATCGTATTATCAGCATCAGTAGAAACTATACTTACACTCGCTGGTAAGTTTGGATTTATAGTTACAGTATGTATTGCTGTTTTTGGACCGTTACAACCAGCAGCTGATGCGGTTATTATTGAAGTGCCGCTCCAACCTGCAGCATACGTTACTAAACCTGTTGCAGCAACAATACTGTTTCCTAAAAATTCTGCCGTTGTAGAATCTAAGCTATAGGTAATGCCTGTTGAATTATTCGCTGTGGTAGTCGTGGTAACCGTTCCTACTCCTTGACAACGTGTTGATGTTGCTGGGGAAAATGCATTGATGGTTACTGTTGGGTTTATGGTAACAAAAGTTGTTGCAGTTTGAGCAGCACATCCGTCACCTGCAGCCATTGTATAGGTAACTGTATAAGTTCCTGCTGTTGAAGATGAAGGCGTAATGGCACCTGTTGATGCATTAATAGTTAAACCAGCGGTTGAACTATATACTCCTCCTGTAGTTCCGGTTAATGTTACTGGTTGACCAGATGCATTTGAAATACAAAATGGTGTACCTGCATAACTGATAGAAGCAGAAGGTAACGTAGTTATTGTAACAGACGTAGTAGTTGTTGCAGCGATACATCCACCAGCAGCTGCCATTGTATAAGTAACAGTGTAAGTTCCTGCAGTTGATGTGGATGGAGTAATTGCTCCTGTAGCATCAATTGTTAATCCAGCAGGAGATGCTGAATAAGTTCCACCAGTAGTGCCCGTTCGTGTTACTGCCTGACCAGTAGTAAGTGATTTACAAAAAGGCGTTCCCAGGTAGGAGATGGTAGCTGAATTGGGTGCCGTAACTGTCAAGTTTTTAGATGCAGTAGCCGTTCCGCAGCTTCCGCCACTCGAAGTTAAAGTTAAGGTAACTGTTCCAGTATAAGTTGATGGAGGAGTATACGTAGCATTTAAAGTTGTTGCATTCGGAGAGAACGATCCTCCTACGGCGCCATCGCTCCAGGTTCGACCTGTTGCTGACCCGCCAGTACTACCACCTAAACCCGCTGAAGTTCCGCCTCTACAAATTGCAGATAAGGCAGAACCTGCGTTTACAGTAGGTTGAGAACATCCGTTGATAGCAATACCCGTCATAGATGCTAAAGCATTCCCGCTAAATATTGTTGCACAATTATCGGTTGTAGTCGCAGTAGGTATTGTTCTGTCTGCAACACCTGTTCGAATAGCATCTGTAGTTGTGTATGTTTCCTCATCGTCTAAAGTCCAGTTATTAGGATAGGTTATAGTTCTTGTAGTAGTATTTCCTGTTCGCTGTGAGCAAATCACAACTACTCCTTGATTACCTGAGGCCAGTGATAGTGCAGTTCCAAATTGAAATGGACTGGTTGTGCCAGTACCAGAGTTGTAATTTTGGCTTGAATTAAGTGGTGTTGTTTGGTTTACATAGTCATAAACCGCAGCCCATACCATATTAACCCTTGTAGTACCATTAGTTGCTGTAAAAGCAAGCGTCGTATTGGAAGCAAGGTCAATATTCGATTCATTTAAGTAATAGATAGCAGTATGCTGCCGTGAACTGATGGTTAAATCGCCTGTTGCTAACGTTAACGAACGACCGCCATACGTAAGGGCAATTGTTCGGTTGGTTGCAGCTGATGATAAGGTGGTTGTGACTGCTACGACCAGCAAACGATTACTATTTGTACCAGCTGGAATAGTATATGTCAGATTCTGACTATTATTTGTTCCATTGTACAAATTAGAGAATGCTTGCAGGGTGCTTATCTGCCCCGACGAACTACTTGCTACAAGTAAAAAGGTTAGTAAAAATAACGACGACAGCAAACGAAAGGCTGCTGATGGTTTTAGTGATGGTGCGGTATTTCTAGTGGTATTGAAGTAGGATTTATCCATAGTTGTTTTTAGTTTTTTGAATGTGAGAAGAGGCAATCCCAGTTCAAAAATATATGTTTTAAAATTCCAGTCTCTTTAGGAAGGAATCGGTTGTATTTTATTGGTTTATAGACCCATTGATCCTCCAAAAAATAATTTTTAAAAGTCAAATATAATTAGTATTTTTTAGAAAGCGAAAAAAAATTCGACAAAGCGCACTTTTACTCGTTATAATTCTGCCAACTAGCGATTTAATGGGGCTAACGGCGTCAAAAAAATGGAGTTAGGGAGACTTTGCCCTAAAATGCCTCTTGCTAAAAAAATCAAGTTGGCTTCAACTCGAAATGTCCAGTTGAATTAAGCTCAAGCTGGTTTTTGAAAATGGTAGGACACCCGCAAGGAAAATGGACCAAAAACCGCTATTTCCAAAGTTCATTGGAGCCCAATACAAAAACGCTCCTCGTTTTCGAAAAAACAAGAAGCGTTTCACAAAGGTTCTCCTTGGCTTTAGTACAGCACTTTTATAGTGCTGCTTTTGCCGTTGTGCAAAACCGTTTTCACCAACACCATCTGCTGGCTTGGCGCTAGCGAAGTAAGCAACAGTTCGTTACTACCCACCTTCCTTTTTTGATAGCGTTGTTTTCCGGACAAGTCGTACACGACGACCTGGTCTATTGTTTCGGCCAAAGAAGTGATTTTGATTTGTTCGTTTTGCATGGAGACCACAACCTGGTTTTCTGTTTTTTCGAAATCAGTCGTTCCCAATGCGTTGTCGGTGTAGCGGAGCACAAAACGGTCGTTGTAAGTTCCGGCGGCTGTATTAAACGTATAGCCGCCCCTTTTTAAATCAAAGATGGTGTTGGAAACCTTGTCTTCAAGATATATGGCTTGGTTAGTATTGGCAAAGACCCCCTCCTTTGAATCGATATTGATATTAAATGTTCCTGCTACTGCACTAAAGTAACCCAATCGAACTTGATCATTTTTGTCAAACGTAGATCTTCCTTGAATTTTATAGGTATCGTTATCAATAAAAGAATAAAAATTAACATAATTCCCGGCATCACTAAAAAGTCCATCATAACCTTTATCAAATCCAAGGGTCGCATTGTCAAAATAACCTATAAGTTGTTGGCTAAACATCTTGGAATCGTTTTGTAGATTCAACCAAAGACGGTCTTTGACTGTTGTTGTCGATTTCTTATTGTTGGATTGTAATTTATAAAATTGGTTGTTCTTTGTTTCTGTTCCAACCCGCATGGCATTATTAAACAACAAAGTTCCTACTCTATCAGCTTCTACAAAAAAGCCTTGTCCAGAAGCAATATAACCGGTTGGTTTGTTGGATCCTTGTGAAACACCCCCAATTATGTTTCCTGAAGTTCCAACACCTCCTGCAAGAGTATACACGGCATAATCATCAGAAGAAAAATTTAAACCATCAGGACCTACATTTGTAGAAGAAATATCCCCGATATGGGTCCAAAAATATAACGTCCCATCAATTGTATTATACAATCCATTATTAGTACTAATATTAGCATTTATAAAAGCATCTGCAGAAATAGCTGAGGGATAAGGGTTTCCAACCAAATTAAAATCATCATCACTAACGCCATTAGGCGTTAGTGCAATAGGTATCGTTACGACACCATTTTTAACTTCTCCTGAAAAAATTACTTCTTCAACGGCATTAGTATAGTTTGCTAAATTTGTAGGCGTCATAATGATATAACCTCTGCCAGGAAGCATGGTGCTTGCGTATGACCAATCATTTCCGTCATCATCAAAACCATCGCCATTAGTATCCGCAAAATTTGCAGGTAAAAATTCATAGGCGTAATTCGTTCTCCATCTAGCGAATGTGCTTGCTATATTTGTAGATGCTACTGGAGTGGACCAATAGACATAGTCATATTTTTCAAATGGAGAAGTAAACTTATAAACCCTTGTCGCTCCATTGTTTGTAACAGTTCCTGCATCATTAATCATGATTAAAGATCCTTTGTCTAATACTTCTAATGTTCCATTAACCGTTAAATCATTTTGAATAGTGGCATAATTATCTGCGGTAATAGTTAATTTTTTTCCTGCATTAATAATTACACTACACGCAATTAAATTTCCATTAGTCGAGGTGTTGTAATCGCTATTAATAACCACTAAAGTATTTATTGTAGGAGCAGATCCTGCCGACCATGCCGCATTTGCCCAAGTATTGGTAACCAAGGGTGAAATAGTGACGCTCGATGAGGCTACAGAAATACAACCCGATGCACTATTTTTCGCAAAAATAGTGTGTGCAGTCCCCTGAACCAAGTCACTGTAAACTAATGTTCCAGAATAAGTACCATCATTAAAACTATAGGTTTCTCCCACAACTGCCGATATTGTAATTGTGCCTGTAGTAGTTGAGCAGGTTGGTTGATTGGTTGTTACCGATGGAGAATTAGGCAAAGTATTTACTGAGACAACAGTAGTTGATGATGCAGGGCTTAAACATCCGTTTGAACTAGTAACTTGTAGAGAATAACTTCCCGCAGAGGTGGGAGTAATACTTGGCGTAGTTGCTCCAGTCGACCATAAATAACCAATCCCAACACTTGATGTTAACGTCACGCTTCCACCTGAACAAAAAGTAGTTGAACCACTTGCAGTTATAGCTGGTGTTGCTGGTAGAGGAACAATTGTGACTCTAGCTGTTAGGTCTGATGGCGACGTGTTTACACAACCATTATCATCGGTAATTGACAATAATGTATAATCAGTTGTTACTGTAGGATTAGGAATTAAATTAATGATAGTTGGGTCATCAGTTGTAATTGTTACTGGATAAGTAGCAAGTGTAGTATCGTTTCTATATAGTACCGTATACGGAAGCTTCCCAGATAAGTTATTTGCATCAAATGTTATTGTTGCCTGGTTTCCTATACAAAACGAACTACTACTAAAACCTGTTAAGGTATTGTCTACTAATGTTACCGTTACAGATTGTTGTTTAGAAGTGGTTCCACCACAGCCTTCAGTAATAGTGTAAATAATATCAGTAGCTCCTGATGCTACTGCTGTTACAACACCAGTTGAAACATTTACGCTGGCAATTGCTGAATTACTACTACTCCAAGCACCCGTACCTCCACTCAATACAACTGTGTTGGCAGAAAAAGTAGCCGTACTGCCAATGCACAAAGGACTTGCTCCTGTAACAGAGACTATACTCGAATTTGGATTGATAATAAAATCAGTAGCAGTCCTGCAACGAGTGTCTGAGGAACATTCCGCATAAAAAGTATAAGTACCAGGAGTATTAGTATTACTCAATCCTGAATTTGCAACACCAACAGGATTAAAAGGTGTACCACTACCAATTGGCGCACCACCAGTCACTGTTGTGTACCAATTCAGTACTCCAGGAATAGTGTAAGTTACAGAAATTCTCATATAGTCAACACTTGCAGTTCTATCATTATCACTATTTGCTCTTAAAGAGACCCCAAAATTTGTATCGTTAATGTCAGTGGGCGTCCATGTTACTCCCCAAGTATCTATATTTCCGCCATAATTTTTTGCAGTTACAGAAGGGCCTTTTGGCCATTCTATACTTGTATCAGCATAATTAGAACCATATATTGCTCCTGCTTTTAATAAGTTTACCTCAAGATCTTTAATATCAGTACCACCTTTAAAATCGCTTGAATAACGCCCGATTGTAACAGCAATACCTATAATAGTTGCATTGAGAGGAATACTAAATCCATAATTGGTAGTTCTTAAATACTGGCTTGATTGTAGTCCGGGACCATTTATGGCAACTGTTGCAAAATTACTGTTACTTGATATTGCGTTTCCTGAATTTGTCCATGCAAGTGTTCCTGCTCCTGCAGTTAAATCAGTACCGGTTCCTGCATTGGAAAGACCAGTAGTTATAGAATTTCCTGGTGGACAAGTAGCAGAAGAGGTTAACGAACCTGTTCCTCCACGGCAAATAGTCACTCCAGTTGTCGGTGGAGATGGAATTACAGCTACAAAAACAGTTTCAGTATTAGAACAACCATTAGTAGTACCTGTAACCATATAAGTAGTGTCTACACTTGGTTTTGCGGTAACAGTTGCCCCAGCCGTAGCAGACAATCCTGTTGCTGGCGACCAAATATAGGATCCGGCACCGCTGGCTGTTAATGGAGTCCCAATGCTGGTACATATTAATGCAGAGGCAGGCGTAATAGAAATTGTGGGTAAGGCTTTTACAATTATATCGATGTCCTTAGTATTTCTACATCCATTAACATCTGTTCCAGTAACGGTATACGTTGTAGTTGTTATAGGGTCTGCTGATATTACAGCACCTGCTGTTGCTGATAAACCGGTACTTGGTGTCCAACTATACGTTAATGCTCCTATTGCAGTTATTGTTGTACTACCACCAATGCAAACGGAAGTTGGGCTTGCGGAAACATTTACAGTTGGTAACGAATTTACTAAAACAGTAACTGAGCCAGTGGCAGTACATCCAGCAGGATCAGTGTAGTTTAGAGTATACACTCCAGCATTTGCAGTAGTAACGTTTGTTATATTAGGATTTTGCTCTACAGAAGTAAAACCATTCGGACTAGTCCAACTAATAGGTGAATTTGTTGTGCCTGAAACGGTAACATTGTCTATCGCCCAATACCAGCTCCAAGGCGCATCATATTTAAACCGAATAAAAAAAGTAGCGTAACCAATATAAGGAGTTAGGTTTATATTTTGAAGCGCAAAATTGTTCCCTGTACCAATAGTTACTGAATTGAAATTAGCTACTGGGACCCATGATGTTCCGTTTGTTGAGACTTCAACTTTTGCAGAAGCACCTGTAAAAAATTTAAAATAATGATAAAAATTTAATGATAAAGTTGTAAAACCCAGAGTATTCATAGAAGGGGATTGTAAAACAGTTTGTGTAACACCTCCATTACCTTGCTCACAACTGTTGGAAAGATAAAATTGGCTGTTGTCGTTAGAACTTAATTTTGTTTTATCACCACTACAATCAATCTTATAATCATCTGGTCGTAAAGCCCATGTTGCTTCTGCAGTTGCACCTCCTGTTGAAGTGTTAGTTGTTGTCCAATTATTTGTTGAGCCATTAAAACCTTCAGAGATTAGAGTTCCTGAAGAGTTCCCAAGAGCAATAGAAGAAGTTAGGTTTAGGGTAGAGCCAGTACAAATTGGATTTGGAGTTGCACCAGCAATAATAGCACCAGTGATTACAGTTATAGTAATTGATTTTGAATTGGTACATCCATAAATAGTACTACCAGGTTCGGTTACTGTATAGGTTGTTGTTACCGTTGGAGTTGCAACAACTACTGCTCCAGTAGTGGTTGATAAACCCGTTGCAGGGGACCAAATATATGATGCGGCACCACTTGCTGTTAAAGTGGTGCTGTTACCAAGACAAATAGAGGATAATGGTGACGTTGCTGTCATGTTAGTAGCTGGATAAACTGTAACAGTAAGTGTAAATGGATTGCCAGTACAATTTCCATTTCTAGGAGTAACAATATAAGTAGCAATTACAGGATTTGTTGTTGTATTGGTAAGGGTTTGGCTGATGGAACTCTGAGGAGTATTTTGCGCTGAATCTCCTAAAAAACCTGTTCCTGTTGGGGTTTCCCAAGTATATGTTATGTTTGCAGGAATTCCAGTTGGAGTTAAATTAAATGCTACACCATTACAAGTTGTTGTAGTTTGGTTTGAAACAATAGGCGGTGATAAACTATTTTGGGGCTGACTACCTGCTAATAATAAAAAATTGAAAAAAGCCCTTTGCGCTGCAACTTTTTCTTGTGTTGTGCCGTTTTCTATAGTATGTCCTCCTTGATACATAATCAATCCCTTTGTTCCATAAGCAGGACCGTAAACGATAACCGATGCTGCATTTGGATACGTATAAGACACATCGGGATTTGGTTCTTGATTGACATAGTCCGGGTCATAAACAGCAACTGTGGTTGTAGGTAACCAAGATGTTTTAGGCAAATAAATGGATTCCGAACCATTTGCTGGAGCATTATCAAGTGTTCCTATAATTTGCATTATGGGATAAGTTGGACTAGTATAGGTAAAAGGAGGTGTTCCCACTTTTGATGCATTTCCAGCATCGTGATCAGTCCATAATACCAATCCTGTCGAACTCAAAAAATTACATCCTGAGATATTTTCCATGGCACTCACTGCATGACAACCTGCCCACATGGCTCCTCCGTTATTAATAAAATTTTGTAAATAGCTTATCCATGTAGAATCCCAATCTTGCGGGTCGGCATGAGGCAAAATATATACATCTTGGGTGCCACTAGCACTTCCACATTGAGGTAAATAAGTAGGATTAGCATTTATTTGGTAAGTGCTACTAGGAATTCCTGCATTCGCATAATAGGGCGTTATTTTTTTATCATTTTCTTCATCAAGAAAAGCATTTGGCCATATTGTTAATGTTTCATAAATAGGTGCAGTAAAACCAGCAGTCGTTGGACCATCAACCACTAATCCTGCATTTGTTGTTTTCCAGCTATTAATTATGGCAAGTGCTATAGGATAAGCAACAACATCAACGATAAAAGACCCTCCTTTATAGGCTTTATTCAGATTACCTGCTGAAGAAGCAATAAAATCGGTTCCGTCTTTAGCCTTAGCAGGATTTATAGCCCAATTAACAGGTATGCCTGCATTTATAAGAGCATAAACCAATCCATAAGGTTTTAAACCATTGTTATAGGTTTGCGTTGTTTGCCCCATATCAATAATATAAACACCAATCGGAAAGGTAGTATTTGTGGATGTTTTGATTGCATTATGATTTACAATACCTTTAGAATATATTGGAGTCCCCGAAAATAAAAAAATAAAAAATAAAAACACAAAAAGAAACTTGAATCCTTTTTGAACTTTGTCATTTATACTTTGGATACAATGAAAATTTTTCATACTGTTGATTTTTTAATTCCTGATAATTTCAAAAAGATACGTTTGCAAAATCCAAAAAGTAAATAGCTAAAGCTGGGGAGTTCTAATTTAATACATAGTTTTGTAAATCAGTATTTTACTTACATACAAGTTAAAAAATATCTAAAAAAAACATGAAATAAATCGGCGAAATACCTATAAATCGGTTAAATTGCGGTTATTTTATATTTTAAAAAATGAAGATGATGAAACCCGTTTCCTCCCTAAAAGAAGCCACCCTGAAGATAGAATATTTTTGTTCCTATCAAGAACGTTGTCACGAGGAAGTGGTGGCCAAGTTGCACACCATGAAGATGGATCCGGAGGAAATTGATGGGCTAATGGTGCATCTTATCGCTTCCAATTTCCTAAACGAAGAGCGTTTTGCCTGCAGTTTTGCCAGAGGAAAACACCGCATCAAACATTGGGGAAAAATCAGGATTAGTAACGAGCTGAAGTTTAAAAAAATAACACAATCCCTTATTAATAAAGCGCTACAAGAAATCAGTCCCGAAGAATATCTGGACACTTTTCATGCATTGGCCGAAAAGCATTGGGCCTCCATCCGCGAGACGAATGCATTAAAAAAACAGAAAAAGTTTTGTGATTATATGCTTCGCCGCGGTTTTGAAAGCAATCTGGTGTATGAAAAAATGAAGGAATTAGAAATTAGTGGTCAGTAAACAGTCACCGTTTGTCATTCCGAAGGAATCTCAAATTATATAAAGTAAATAAACCACAATGAGTGAGACGCTTACAGCGTGACAAACTGGATGGGAAAACAATTACCAAAATAAGTTGAAAAACAATCCGTGCAAATCCGTTAGATCCGTTTAAATCTGTGGGCTACTTTTAAAAGAAACTATATACTCAAAAGCACACTCACAGCATTACCTCCAAAACCGACGGCATTGACCAAAACTTTACGAATTTGTTTTCTTGGATTTTGCTCTGGGGCAAAGGGAATGCCGATAAACTCTTGGTGCTGCAGCATCAAAATCGCCATTTCGATACTCAAAATTCCCGATGCCCCAAAGGTGTGCCCGATTTTCCATTTGTTGGTAGTGAGCATTGGTAAGGTGGAAGTAAACACTTTCTGAATCGCTTTATACTCGGTTAAATCCCCCGCTTTGGTTCCGGGAGCGTGCATTACAATAACATCCACTTCGGATAAATCGGTATCTTGTAACGCGATTTTCATCGATTTCTGGAAACAGCTCGCTTCCGCCGAAATGGATATGTTGTGTTCCAAGATTTCGGTGGCATAGCCAATTCCTTCCACATAAGCCAGGGCATTTTCTTTTTTGCCTATTTCCAAACAACATACCGCGGCACCTTCACCAAGAATCAGGGTGTTTTGCGTTTTTTCCAAGTCGAAAGCACGACAAGGATAGTTGTTTTTTGTTAAAAGGTCTTCGACAGGCTCAGACTGACCCAAAGGATTGTCACACTGAGCTTGTCGAAGTGCGACAAGACCAAGCTCACGCTCCTCTATGTTTGAATAAATTTTCAAAGCGCGCATTTGAGCAATTGTGAAATCGGTTAATGGGGCTTCGCTGCCCCCCACCAAGAATTTGTCCGTCATCCCGGCCCGAAGCCAAGCCACACCATTCAACAAGGCATGCAAAGCAGTTGAACAGGTAATGGAATGCGAAATTTCAGGTCCGGAACTTTGCAAATCGTGAGCCACCCAAGAGGAAATATTTCCTAAAGTGGTCGTGGGTGATGCCAAAGTTTGGGCTTTGCCGGTTTCCAAATATTCCTGATGGTATTTTTCGAATAAATCAGTGGCACCACGGGAAGAACCGATGTTGATTCCGAAAACGTCGTTTGAACTCCAACCAGCATTCTCAATGGCTTTGCGTGAAGCGGCCATGGCGTATAAAACAGAGGAATCCAAAGATTTGTACTTACTGTCGGATTGCTGTAATGCAGCAACTATCGCATTCGAATCGTCGTCCAATTTGGCAACCCAAGTGGGTTTATGGTCCAAGAAATGCTCCGTGAAACAATGATTGGTGCTTTGGTAGTTTTCCCAGATTGATTTTGGGTTATTCCCCAATGGGGAAACAGAAGCTATAGCGGTTATGGAGATGATTTTAGACAAGGGTGCTCATTTAGACGCAAATTTCACAAATCAAAAAACATTAATTCGTGTACTTTTCAATACAAAAAAATAATTTGTGAAAATTTGTGAAATTCGTGTTGTTTTGGTTTTATGCAAATTTAAACTATTTCCAATGCTTTTTCAACTACTTGATACACTTTTTGCAATTGTTCGTCAGTGATAATGTAAGGTGGCAAAATGTAAACAATATTACCAACAGGTCGCAAAATCACTCCATTTTCGATGAAGAAATCGTAGAGTTTGTTGCGCAAAGTTCCATAATAACTAGCGGAACTTTCGGTTTTTATTTCGAGGGCAAAAATCACGCCCAGCACTCGCGTTGTGGTCACTTTTGGATGGGATTTGATGTGTTTTTGAAAGGCTAAATGGCTTTTGTTTACTCGAGCAATATGGTCTTGCATGTCATTAGTTTGCAACAACGCCAAACTGGCCAAAGCCGCCGCACAACCCGTTGCATTCGCCGTAAAGGTATGCCCATGAAACAAGGCTTTGTTAATATCTTCATCATAAAAAGCATCAAAAATGGCTGAAGTAAAAGTCGTAATTGCCATCGGGATGGTTCCGCCCGTCAAGGCTTTAGACAAACACATCATATCGGGTTTTTTGGTCAGGTAATCGCAGGCAAAAGTTTTTCCCGTTTTTCCAAAACCAGTCATTACTTCATCGGCAATTGTGAGGACTTTGTTTTCTTGGCAAATCTTTATTAATTTGTCCAGGGATTCGGGTTCGTACATGACCATTCCGGCTGCACCCTGAACCAAGGGTTCAAAAATAAATCCCGCGCAATTATTGTTTTTTATGGCTTGCGCCAAAGCATTGCAACTTGTTTCTTCCTGCCCTTTTATGGGAACCGGAATCCGCACCACATCAATCAACATGCCTTGAAAAGCTTCTGTAAAAAAAGAAATTCCGCTGGCTGCCATTGCGGCAAAGGTATCGCCGTGGAAGGCATTTTCGAAAGCTATTATCGTGGTTTTCTTTTCTCCTTTATTAAAAAAATATTGCAAAGCCACTTTTATCGCTACTTCAACAGCGGTCGAACCATTATCCGAAAAGAATAATTTTTGTTGATTTTTAGGCAAAATTTCCACTAACTTTTCAGCCAAAACTACCGCTGGTTCGTGTGTAAATCCCCCGAAAAGAACATGCTCCAAGGTGGTCAGTTGTTTGTAAATTGCGTCGGCAATAAATTTGTTGGAATGCCCGAACGGATTGACCCACCAGGAAGCGATGGCGTCAATGTATTCCTTGTTGTTTTCGTCCCAAAGCAAAGCACCTTTCCCTTTGGTTATGGCAATAGGCGGTTTTGAAGTTTTATGCTGGGTGTAGGGATGCCAAAGGTGGTTTTGGTCTCTTTCAATTAAATTCATTTTCAGATAATAGATGATGGACTAATAGATAATAGACGATATTCAACTAAACTACTTTGACAAAGATAACAAAGTCTTTCATCTATCTGTCTATTGTCTATTGTCTAAATTCAACAGATTTTCCCGAAACAAATCGGCGTATTCTTTGACCACATTTTGATCAAAATAAGGCTCTTGTTCGATTCTTCCAATGCATTTTATTCCTGTTTTATTTAGAATTATAGACTCGGTTGCTTTGTTTTCGTCTCCACTAAAAATGATTCCGGCAATGTCTATTTTTCTATTTTTTAAAGCCTCAATGGTTAATAAAGTATGATTAATGCTGCCTAAATAATGTCTTGAAACCACAATCACTTTGTAATCCGGTTGTATTATATCAACCACACAATCGGTATCGTTTAAGGGAACAAAAACACCACCAGCCCCTTCAATTACTAAATGATTATCCTCCCGATAACTATCGGGATTGGGTTCGATTATTTTTTTTAAGTCAATCGTAATTCCATCCAATTCAGCAGCGAAATGTGGACTTGCTGGGGTGTTGAGTTGATAACTGTTCGGATTAATTTTTGTTTTAGAATTGGATACTAGCGATTTAATTTTATGACTATCGGAATTGTCTAAATCGCCTGCTTGGATGGGTTTCCAATAATCGGCTTCGAGAGCCTCGACAATGATGGCGGAGGCAATGGTCTTGCCTACATCGGTTGATATTCCTGTAATGAATAGTTTCATAGTTAGCCCACGGATAATACTGATCTAACAGATTATCACGGATTTTTTTTATTTTGTTTTCTGTCGTTTGTATATATAATACGTTTGAATTCTGCGTCTTCTCCAAAATTTAGTAACAAGCCAACTTCAATTTCTGTAGCTTTTAAATAATTCATTAATTGAGCAGAGTGAACATTCATAAGGGGTTCACAAGCCTTTAGTTCAACAATTACTTTGTCTTCAATCAATAAATCTGCATAATATTCGCCAATTAATTGATTTTTGAAATAGACTTTTATCGGTTTCTGTGCTTCCACTTTATAACCTAAAGATTTTAACTCGAAATACATTGCGTTTTGATAAACTTTCTCCAGAAAACCATAGCCCAACTGATTATAAACATCATAATATGTCTTTAAAATTGAGTCCGTAATTCCTTTATGTAGTAAGTTTGACATAATTAATCCGTGTTAATCTGTAAAATCCGTTTAATCTGTGGGCTAATATACAAATCTACTCAACAAATGCAACACTTCCGAGATTTCTTCTTTTGTATTGTAACTATGCAAGCAAAACCGCAACCGTTCCTGTCCTTCGGGGACGGTGGGCGACAAAATGGCTTTGACATCAAAGCCTTTTTCCTGGATTTGATTGGCTATTGATTTTACGTTTTGGTTTCCTGGAATTATGGCGCTTTGAATGGCCGATTTACTTCTTACAAACATCGGCTTCAACCCCAACATATTTTTCTCTTGATTGAAATGAATGATGTTTTCCAGAAGTTTATTAATAGTTTTCTTTTCTGTTTCCAAATGTTGGTGTCCAACTAAAATCGTGGCAACCGAATGAGGTGAAAGTCCCGTGGTATAAATAAAACTTCTGGCGAAATTGATAAGATAATCCTTCAATTCTTGCGAACCTACTATCGCTGCACCGTGGCAACCCAATCCTTTTCCGAAAGTCATTATTCGCGCAAAAACTTGGTCTTGTAAGCCCAATTGCTGAACCAATCCTTCGCCTTTATCACCGAAAACGCCAAGTGAATGGGCCTCATCGATTACCAAATGACACTTGTATTTTTCCGAAAGCTGGGCTAGTTCTTCAAGATTTGGCGTGTCGCCATCCATCGAAAAAACACTTTCAGTAACAATGTAAATGGGGGTTGGGTCTTGGGTGTTGGGTCTTGGGTGTTGGGTGTTGGGTTTTGAGTGTTGGATTAATCTTTCTAAATCCTCAAAATCGTTGTGTTGAAATTTATAGGCTTTAGCATTTGAAAGCAGGATTCCGTCTCGGATGGAGGCGTGACACAATTCGTCATATAAAATCAAATCTCCTTTTTGGGGAACGCAACTGAAAAAACCCACATTGGCATCGTAGCCTGAATTGAATATCAAGGCGCTATCTGTTTGATGGAATTGGGCAATATAATTTTCGGCATCTTGATATACTTTGTGGTTTCCGGATAGTAATCGGGAACCTGTTGCTCCGTTTTGGATTATTCTATTGTCAATTAAATACTGGTGGGTTTCCTCGAAAATGGCTTTGTTTTTAGAGAACCCAATGTAATCATTCGATGCAAAATCGATTAAATCGCTTGGTATAGCTAATTTTCGCAAAGCATTGTTTTGTTTGCGGGTTTCGAGTTTTGCAGTTAGATTTTTTGGTAACTTCATAAAGGCAAAGTTATTGATTTAATGTTTAAAAAATGGGCCACAGATGAAACTGATTTATCTGATGAACACGGATATTTAGCCCCGATAGAAGGGAAAATCCCACGCTGTCATTGCGAGGCACAAAGCAATCTGCGTGGATTGGAATGATAGCGGGATTAGCTGCAAAAAAAAAGTCACACATTGCTGTATGACTTTTAGTTTTTATAGTGAATTGTTTTAGTCGGCTAAAACAATTACCTTATTATCTTTCATTTCGATAGTTCCGGATTGAATAGCAAGGGTATAATTCTGATCATTCACTTTGGTGAACAACTCTTGGGATTCTTTGCTAAAATTAAAACTTGTGGCCGTAATTTTAACAATTCCTTTTTGAAGTATGGATACTATTGGCGCGTGATTATTCAACATTTGAAAATGACCGTCAACTCCTGGAAGAGAAACCGAGGTTACTTCGCCTGAAAATAATTTTGCTTCTGGTGATACTATTTCTAAAGTCATACTTTAATTGATAATTGATAATTGATAATTTTAGAGTTGTCAATTGTTAATTATCCATTGTTAATTGTTAAGCTTCTGCCAACATTTTTTCTCCAGCTTCGATAGCGTCTTCAATAGTTCCTTTAAGGTTGAAAGCTGCTTCTGGCAAGTGATCTAATTCCCCGTCAATGATCATATTGAATCCTTTGATAGTATCTTTAATGTCAACCAAAACTCCTTTTAATCCTGTAAATTGTTCTGCAACGTGGAATGGTTGAGACAAGAAACGTTGAACACGTCTTGCTCTTGAAACTGATAATTTATCCTCTTCAGAAAGTTCTTCCATACCTAAAATCGCGATAATATCTTGCAATTGTTTGTATTTTTGAAGTATTTCTTTTACTCTTTGTGCACAGTCATAATGTTCCTCACCAATAATTTGTGGAGTCAAAATTCTAGAAGTAGAATCTAGTGGATCTACCGCTGGGTAAATTCCTAACTCTGCAATTTTACGGGACAATACGGTTGTTGCATCAAGGTGAGCAAATGTTGTTGCCGGTGCTGGATCGGTTAAATCATCCGCAGGAACGTAAACCGCTTGAACCGATGTAATAGATCCTTTATTTGTTGATGTGATACGCTCTTGCATCGCTCCCATTTCGGTAGCCAATGTCGGCTGATAACCTACCGCAGAGGGCATACGACCCAAAAGTGCCGATACCTCAGAACCTGCTTGTGTAAAACGGAAGATATTATCCACGAAGAAAAGAACGTCTTTTCCTTGGTCAGAACCTGCTCCATCACGGAAATACTCTGCTATAGACAATCCTGAAAGTGCCACACGAGCACGAGCTCCAGGAGGTTCGTTCATTTGTCCGAAAACGAAAGTAGCTTTTGACTCTCTCATTCCTGGCATATCTACTTTAGACAAATCCCATCCTCCATTTTCCATGGAGTGCATAAATTCATCTCCGTATTTTATAATTCCTGACTCTAACATCTCACGAAGTAAGTCATTTCCTTCACGTGTTCTCTCTCCTACTCCTGCAAATACGGAAAGACCACCGTGACCTTTTGCGATATTGTTAATCAACTCCTGAATCAATACTGTTTTACCCACACCAGCACCACCAAACAATCCAATTTTTCCTCCTTTTGAATAAGGCTCAATCAAATCGATTACTTTAATCCCTGTGAATAAAACTTCAGATGAAGTTGATAAATCTTCGAATTTTGGAGCTTGTCTGTGAATAGACAATCCATTATCGCCATCTTTTGGCAAGTTTCCAAGACCATCAATGGCATCACCAATTACGTTGAACAAACGTCCGTAAACATCAGCTCCAATTGGCATTTTTATTGGGTTTCCGGTTCCAACCACTTCATAACCTCTGCTCAAACCGTCAGTGGAGTCCATGGAGATGGTACGAACGGTATTTTCACCGATGTGGGATTGTACTTCAAGAACTAACAACGTTCCGTCTTTTTTAGTGATTTCTAATGAATCGTAAATTTTTGGAAGTTCAACATCTACACCGTTGAAAACTACATCGACAACGGGTCCGATGATTTGGGCAACTTTTCCTATTACTTTTGACATTGCTTATGTATTTATTAAATAGCTATTCCGATTTATGAAGTACACCAAATCGAAACTTTTCGACTGAATGCTTTTTCAGTGCGCAAAGGTAATTTTTTAAAATATAAAAATCAATACTTTTTTTATAAAAAATGAAGTGGTTTTTAAAGGATTGTTTGCAAACAGGAACTAAATCAAGAAAAGTGCTTATAAAGCAAAAAACCAACTCCATTTAAGGAATTGGTTTTTGATTTGAGTGTAGCTGCTAATTTTTAAAAATCAGCCGCGTTTCTAGGGAATAATATTCTATAATCGCCCAAATTAACACCTTTTAAATTAGAGCCATATTTGGCATTAATCGCTTTAATAAATTTATTTGCAATTAAGGCATAGCCTCTTGGACTTGGATGAATCCCATCGAGAGAAAATGCTCCTCCTGTAACTAATGAGGCATTTAATGTAAAATTATTGGCTGTAATTCCGGTAGTTGATAATTCGTCCATTACTGCTTTAGCATCTACAAAAGCCAAATCATTTGCTGTTGCAGCAGCTTGAATAATTGAATTGAAAGCATCGGTAGCTGTTTGAAGATCCAAAATTTCGGTTGGGATTAAAACAGCACTATCTTGTAATGGGAAAGTAATGCCAAATTTATTTAAAGGTTCAGCAGGTGCAATCCCTAGTCCAGAATTCAGAGCAGTTGGAGCTGTGCCTATTTCAGATTGAGTTGGCAACAATATTAAATCAGAAGAAGTAGCTTGTCTAGCTTGCCCAAAAATGGCTCCATAGACAGCTGCAGTCCCAGCCCCTAATGATGGTGTAAAAGCGGCTGTCAATTGTGCTGCTAAATTTGGCAAAGATTCGTCTTTTATTAACAAAGGATTTCCTCCGGTGGCGGACAATAAATTAAGCCTGCTTCCAGCGCCAAAAGCGGTCAAGACTTGTTTTAGTGGCCCATATAATTGAGTGTTTAAAGCAGAAATCGTAGCATCTCCAACAGCTGTGCTTCCTTTTCCTAAAACAGAAGATGTTAACGGGTTGTGGGGTACCGTTTTAAAATAAGGTAATGTAGTAACATAGGGTAAATTTGCAACAACCCCTTTTCTTCCGCTTGCAGCAAGTTGAGAGGTTAAAGCATTATAAGCATTACTAAATGTAACAGTTGGTGTGATAGGGTCAGTCCCATCTCCACCAGTAGTAGCATATCCTAATACGTCATTACCACCAATCCAAAGTGAAAAGAAAGTTGGTGATTGACTTAATGCGTCTGCTAAAACAGTTGTTCCTGTGCTGGATGAGAAGCGGGAAAAATAAGGGCTTGCTGTTCCTAAGGAAACATTTGAAGTATTTCCGTATCCTGGATATAATAAGTGATAACTTTTAGCACCTGGCACACCCAGATTATTAAAAGACCCTGTTAGGTGAGTTGCAAGTTGAGTGGTGGGTAGGTCTGAAACTCGAACTGGAGCCGAACCATTAAAATATAATCTTGGTGACTGAATTTGGATTGGACCTAGCAACAATCCACCATTATTGTCCGACATCAACGGAGTTGTAAATATACCTCCACCAACAAGAGCAAACTGTTGCGCTAAAATATTGGGATAGGCCCCTTTTTGACCTTCAATAAATAAAGCCCCATCTGAATACCCCGCTGCAAAAGAATCTCCTAAGGCTACATAGTTTGAAAAATCGGCATTACCTGCTGTTAATGGTAAGCCATCTGCTGTGTCGTAAGTAACTATTTCGTCATCATTACAAGCTATAAAGGTTAACGAAACCAAGAATAGCCATTTTATATTTTTTATCATGATATTTAAATTTAAATTATTATTGGTTTACTTAAGGGGTAACTGTCCAAGAAACGAAATATTGTTGACCAATAAGTCCTGCTCCTAATACTTGTCCGTATTCTTTTCCGCCTATATTGGTAGCTCCTATTTTTATAATTGATTTTAAGTTAGCTAAACTATAATTGGCTTGTACGTCAATAACAGTGGCTGATTCAATCATACCGTCTGCAAAAGTAGATTCCCAAACATATTCTGAATTCCATCTTCCGCTAACAGAAGCGCCAAAGTTTTTGAATAATTTATCATTCCCTAAAGTCGCTTTAACTCTATGTTTAGGCGTGTTAAAATAGGCTTCAAAATCTGGGTCTTCAGCCTGATCAAAATCAAACTGGGAATAATTGTAGTTTGCACTAAGTTCGAAGTTTTCGTATACTTTTTTGGATAATCCCAAGCCAAATCCAAGCGATTTTACAACAAGACTAGTATTTGTATATACCTGAAAAGTTCTAATGTCTCTGTTGACAAGAGCGGTAGCTGAAGTATTTGTCATAATATTTGGATTGGTCTCGGCAGTACCATAAAAAGGAGTTACTACATTAAATCCTCCAATAAAATCATTGTAGATGTTGTAATATCCATTAATATCTAAGGCAAATCCTTTAATATTTCCTCTGTATCCTAAATCAAATGCTTTTACTTGTTCTGGTTTTACTAAAGGTGCATTAGCTTTTACCAATAAAGCAGCCGCATTGGCTAATCCAGAAGGAGGACCTGATCTGTAAGCTGCATCAAATGCAAAATAGGATCTTTCTGTAAAGGAGTTGTAATAAGCACTATTCCCATTTAATGTTGTAGTGCCTCCACCGCCGGCAACAGATATTGGTAAGGTTTCAGAATATCGATTTAAGTTGTCAGGAGCTGATCCAATTAACACTCTACTTCCAATATCAAATCCTATATATTGATCCTGAGTAGACGGATTTCGGAAACCTGTTTGAAACGAACCTCTAAAATTATGGTTTTTTTGTTGCCCCGCAGCGTACACAAATGATACTCTTGGAGAATAATTCCCGTCAAAGTTTTTGGCTTTGTCATATCGGATAGAACCCGTTAGTTTTAATTTATCATCCATTAACTTTTTCTGAACTTGGGTATAAAGTCCATACTCATTATATTTTATGGGACTTATTTCATCGGTATAAATTCTACCAAAAGAGTTCAAATCATAGAGTCTGTAAGAACCTCCTATTTGAATTTCAGCTGGTTTAAATATATCTCTAAAATTATAATTGGCATCTGAATGATAAATATGAGAGTTGTCCACTAACTTCGATCCCGTTAATACATCTGGATCGGCAATTACTTTGTTAAACGCGGCTTTAAATTCTGGTGTTCCAGGCAAATATCTTCCTGTATCGGCTTTACTTCTCGCATAGGCATGAGCTTCTGCAGGAGTAGATCCAACACCTGGTACTAAGCCTAAGGTAGCAGCCCCATAGGCTCCACCATAATCTCCAAACCATTGAGCATCTGATTTCCATGCTCTATTGATGTTTAATGCGGCAAAAGTCATGTCGTATGATTTTCCACCATCTTCAGTAGTGGTATATCCTCTAACAAAGAAATTCTTTCCTTTAAATTCTAATTTATGTTGTTGCATAAAAAACCCATTCAAGTTATATCTACTAGCGCCTTGATAGATTGAATTTCCAAAACCAAATTTAGATTGCCAAATAATTTCTACCTCTTTTAGTTTTTCTGTATTTGCCCATGGCTTAAAGTGTAATGAGAAATCAATTTTGGCATTTTTCACCAAACTTTCTGTTAGATCTGTTTCGTTATACCCTGTTCGTGAAATGTCAATATTTGGCAAAAGATTGTATGCCGAAGAACCAAAAGCATTTCTGTTTTTAATATTTAAAAAAGCTTCGTCTCCGTAAACGTTGATACCGTTGTAGCTAGGGTCGGTTCTGTTTACTCCTTTAACCTCATCACCACTTTTATTTATACCATCATAATTAGTAGCGTACCAATCGGTTCCTTTCATAAAAGTAAAGTTGGCTTTGGCAGCAAAATGTGGTGAAAAAACATTAGCCATTCTAACACCATAATCGACAAAATCATTTGTTCCAGCCGCTTTTTGACTTGTATTTCCATATTTTGCATAAGCAGTAATTCCCTGATTTGTAAAAGGGCTTTGACTATTCATAAATAATATGCCATTAAAGGCGTTCGCGCCATAAAGAGCAGAGGAGGCTCCCGGAAGTAATTCTACACTCTGCACATCTAATTCTGAAACCCCAATAAGATTTCCTAAAACAAAGTTTAACAATGGAGAGGAATTGTCCATTCCATCCACCAATTGCATGAAACGGGTATTCGCTACGGTGGCAAAACCACGTGTATTTATGGACTTAAAAGACAAACTGCTAGTGTTCATCTGAACTTCTTTTAGATTTTCCAAGCCATCATAAAAAGAAGGAGCTGCAGCCTTTTTTACATCTTTTATGGTAAATCTTTCAATAGTTACTGGGGATTCTCTAACTCGCTCTGGAGTCCTAGAGGCAGAAACAACAATCTCATCTAGTTGTGTTTCTTTAATAGAATCTAAAACTTTTTTTTGAGCAAAAGTAATGCTGCAAAAAAACAAAGATAAAATAAGTAAATACGTTCTCATTTGGTTAAAATTTTTTGGTTAATTCCGTCTAAAGTACAAATATTATTTAGATTAACAAAAAAAAGCGAGGAAAAAACCTCGCTTTTGATAAAATATGTACTGAAATTCTATTATTCCACCGTGACTGATTTTGCCAAATTTCTAGGTTGATCCACATTACACCCTCTCATTACCGCTATGTGGTAGGACAACAATTGCAAAGGAATGGTGGTTATCAAAGGGGACAAAGCATCTGAAGTTTCGGGAATTTCGATGATATAATCCGCCAATTCGCGAACTTGTGTATCGCCTTTGGTTACCACGGCGACAATTATTCCGCTACGGGATTTAATTTCCTGAATGTTACTCACTATTTTGTCATAATGTCCTTGCTTTGGGGCAATAACAACTACGGGCATACGTTCGTCAATCAAGGCGATTGGACCGTGCTTCATTTCTGCTGCGGGGTACCCCTCTGCATGAATATAGGATATTTCTTTGAGTTTCAAGGCGCCTTCTAGAGCAACAGGAAAGTTATACCCTCTGCCCAAATACAGGCAATTATGTGAATCTTTGAAAATGGCGGCAATTTCTTTTGCTTTATCGTTGGTTTCCAAAGCCCCTTTAACTTTTTCTGGAATGATTTCCAACTCTTGTAAGTACTTGTGCAAATCAGTATTTGATAACGTTCCTTTGGCTTGTGCCAATCGCAAAGCCATCATAGTTAAAACTGTAATTTGAGTAGTAAACGCTTTGGTGGATGCCACTCCTATTTCGGGACCAGCATGGGTATAAGCTCCTGCATGGCTTTCCCTCGAAATAGATGAGCCCACTACATTACATACCCCAAAAACAAAGGCTCCTTTTTCTTTGGCTAATTTTATGGCTGCCATAGTATCAGCTGTTTCACCGGATTGTGAGATGGCTATTACAACATCTTTACTGCTTATTATCGGGTTTCTGTATCTAAACTCCGATGCATATTCAACCTCAACAGGAATTCGAGCAAATTCTTCAATAATATATTCTGCAACCAAACCGGCGTGCCAAGAAGTACCACAAGCAATAATGATGATTCTATCGGCATGCAGAAATTTCTCTAAATTATCCTCAATTCCTGACATTTTAATTATCCCTTCGTTGGCATGAAGTCTGCCACGGTAGGTGTCTGTTATAACGCTAGGCTGTTCATAAATCTCTTTCAACATAAAGTGGTCATAACCCCCTTTTTCAATCTGCTCCAAATTCATTTGGAGTTCTTGGATGTAAGGATCAACCAAAGAGTCATCTTTTATTTTCCGAACTTTAATGGGTTTGTGCAGCCTAATATTTGCCATTTCACCGTCTTCTAGGTAAACGGCATTTGAAGTGTATTCTATAAATGGCGAAGCATCGGATGCTATGAAATATTCTCCTTCGCCAATACCTATTGCCAATGGACTTCCCAATCGGGCAACCACTATTTCGTCTGGGTTTTTTTTATCAAAAACCGCTATAGCGTAGGCGCCTACCACTTGATTTAAGGCCATTTGAACTGCCTTCCCCAGTTTTAGTTTTTCTTTTATTTGAATTTCTTCGATAAGATTGACCAATACTTCGGTGTCGGTATCAGAGTGAAAAACATACCCTCTTTTTAGTAATTCCTTTTTAAGCGGTGCATAGTTTTCAATAATTCCGTTATGAATTATTGCCAAATCTCCGGAATTGGAAAGATGTGGATGGGAATTCACATCGTTTGGGACTCCATGAGTTGCCCAACGAGTGTGCCCTATACCAATAGTTCCGCTAGTAGCAATTTCTTTGGACTTCTCTTCAAGGTCTGAAACCTTTCCTTTTGTTTTAGAAAGCGTGATGTCGTTTCTGTCATATAGCATGACACCCGCACTATCATATCCTCTGTATTCGAGTCTTTTTAATCCTTTTATAACAATAGGATACGCTTCTCTGTAACCGATATATCCAACAATTCCACACATAATTTTGAGTTAATTAGGTTTTGTATAGTAAATTTCAAGTTTTAATTTTTTGTCATAATTAGGATCTCCAATAGGAAGGTTATTTCCAAATAAAATTGTCCCCAAAGGATTCATAACACTTGCTTTTGGAGCAAAACCATTTTTATCTTTAAATTCACTGAAAGCGGTAGTATTTATATCTTCCGTAACCACAACCCCTAATTTCACATTGTTTTTTTTAGCATCATTGATGAGATTTCTAATATGATTGGTAATTCTGATCGTATAGGTTGACTTTGTTTTATTTAGAATCCCGTCAAATATTAATTTGCCATTTTTAGAAGTAGTGCCTGAAGTAATATCGCTAAAATAATCGGATATAGGAACTTTATTAGTCATATCGTATAAATAAATTCGTTGAGGCTTGGGACTATCTCCCATTGCATTGGCATCGATATTGAACACAAGATTTGCCTCATTAATTAACCAACCCTTTTTTCGAATAATATCCAATTCATCAGCCACGCTATTAGGACTTCCCGTTAGTCCATCAGCTCCAAAATTATCTGCGCCAAAAAGACTAATTACAGCCATAGAACCCTCGCCTCCTTTTAGGTACAATTTTTCATCCCCAAGAGATGTATTTGCTGAACTTATGGCTGAAGAATATGCCGGATCTGTATTGGATTGTTCCAACAAACTTACGGTGTTTCCACTCAAGTTAAGAATTATAGATTTATCAACTCTTGTTGTTGTGGAAGTAGTCTCACCATTCACAGTTGTAGTTGTAACAAGATCTTCTTTATATTTAATGGTAATTACTCCTTTGGCAAAATTCATCATGGCCAATCTTCCGGAATCACTCCCCGAATTTTCCACTTTAAAATACAAACCTCTGAAATATTCTTTGAAAGCCTCGTTTGTAGCCAATTTTGCAGCTGCCGCATGCACTATTTTTGAATCAAAAAAACTGGTGTTCAAATTTAATTGCATCCCAGGAGCCGTTCGCGTGGTTGTAACTACACTCGTGGTGGCATCGGTACTTGTAACCACATGTTCAGCCGAATCGAAGAAAAACTTATCATTTTGTTCTTTTTCAGTGCTTGCAAAATCATTTAAACGATTCCCGATTTTAAGATTGTCAAAATCAGCTTGATTGGTGTAATATTTTTGTGTGTTTTGAAAACCTCCGACAGGATCTAAATCCCGCATAAAATAGCCCGATTCATAGATGCTTAGTTTGATTTTTGAACCACTAACTCCATATATAGAATCCAGTTCGTAAACATGACTTCCATCGGTATTTGTTGATTTCAAAGTACTATAATAGGGAATGGTCAAAACAGCACTTTCTACCACCGGATTTGCTCCAATGGTTGGATTTAAAGATGACAATGATACTTGTGTCGCAAAACTGGCCGTTGTTTTACCAAAAGCAGGATTGTCATAAATTCCTAAAGCATTCACAGGAAGATTATCAGATTGTACAGGCCCGATTTTTTGATTATAGGCAACAACACTAAACGCATCATTTTTAAAATCAAAATGATTTACGCCAATTAAATCAGCCCCTATTTCATTATAATCTTTATCACAGGAAGCAAAAAAAATGACAGTTGCAACGAATAGAATTTGCTTAAAAAAAGATTTATTGTACATGTTTAAAAGGGAGAATTTTAATTTATAGAACACTGTTTTTATAGAAATTGGTATATGCTTCGGCGAATTTTTCTTTCGGCATGAAAGGTAAAAAAGGTTTGCCTGTAGATTCTATAAATTTTGTTAAACTTGAAGACACATCATCTGAGGCAATTATAACGGCATCCGAATGATTGATCGTTGCTTTCATGATACTTTCGTAATCAGGGTTTTTAAGATCTAGAATCGCCTCATTGGGAATACCGTCAAACAACACCTTATTAATCATTTCTATATTCAGAGTCCCTTCAAAAGACTGGCTGTAAACGGAAGTAACAATCTTTGTTTCTGAAAACAAAGCTTCATTTTTGTAATAATGTTTCATGTAAATAGGCAACATAGCTGCCATCCATCCGTGAACATGAATAATATCTGGTACCCAATTGAGTTTTTTCACGGTTTCGACAACACCTTTTGCAAAGAAAATCGCTCGCTCATCATTATCAGGAAACAAAGCGCCTTCTTCATCGGTAAAAGTGGCTTTGCGTTTAAAATATTCGTCGTTGTCAATAAAGTAAACTTGTATTCTTTCTTTTGGAATGGAAGCCACTTTTATAATTAAAGGCATATCCAAGTCATTGACTACCAAATTCATCCCTGAAAGACGAATTACTTCATGCAATTGATGCCTTCTTTCATTTATATTTCCATATCTTGGCATGAAAATTCGTAATTGCCCACCCTGATTATTAATCATTTTTGGCGCTTCATATGACATTGAAGACACCTCATTTTCAGCTAGATAAGGCACCACTTCAGATGATACATATAATATTCTCTTACCTTCCATATTGTAAATTACTTGATTAATTGGCAATTAAAACCACGCAAAATTACGAAAATTTATGCAGTTATGGACTAAAATATTATGTTTGCAGTTAATTTCAATAAAAAACCCATGCATATTTTCTATGGTAATGCCGCTTTAATAGATTATTTAAAATCTACTAAAACCAGCCATTCCACCATTGGATTTGTCCCGACTATGGGTGCTTTACACCAAGGTCATCTATCGTTGATGCAACAATCATTGTCAGAAAATGAAACTACTGTGGTGAGTATCTTTGTAAATCCAACTCAATTCAACAACCCCGAAGATTTAGCAAAATATCCTAGAGCACTTGAAGATGATATAAGAAAAATTGAAAATTTAAACCCTGAAATCATTGTATATGCTCCATCTATTGAGGATATCTATGAGGGGAACCCAAGCTCGCAATTCTTTGATTTTGACGGATTGGAAAACCAAATGGAAGGCAAATTCAGACCCGGACATTTCAATGGCGTTGGCACCATTGTAAAACGCCTTTTTGAAATTGTAACCCCCACAAACGCTTATTTTGGAGAAAAAGATTTTCAGCAATTGCAAATTGTAAAAAAATTAGTGGCAAAAAACAATTTGAAAGTTACTATCAAAAGCTGTCCCATTTATAGGGAAGCCAATAATTTAGCCATGAGTTCCCGGAACGAACTATTAACATCCGAAGAAAAACATGAGGCTTCCTTAATTTACGAAATATTGGTTGGCGCTAAAGCAAAATTCGCCACAAACAGTGCTGCAAATGTCGCCAAATGGGTTCAAAAATCATTTGAAAAAAATCCCCATTTCACATTAGACTATTTTCAAATTGCGGATGAGGCAACACTTCTGCCTTGTTTAAGAAAAAACAAAAATAAGAAATACCGTGCTTTTATCGCTGTATTCGTCAACAAAATCAGATTGATTGACACCATTTCATTAAATTAATTTACTTTTGCAAAATGCAAATTCAAGTCATAAAATCAAAAATTCACCGTGTAAAAGTAACTGGAGCCGATTTAAATTATATCGGTAGCATTACCATTGACGAAACTTTAATGGATGCCTCTAACATTATAGAAGGCGAGAAAGTATCGGTTGTAAATATCAACAATGGAGAACGATTTGAAACTTACGTCATTAAAGGAATGAAAAATTCTGGAGAAATAACGCTCAATGGACCCGCAGCCAGAAAAGTGCAAAAGGACGATATTATTATCATTATTTCTTATGCTACATTAGACTTTGAAGAAGCCAAAACTTTCAAGCCTTGGATTATTTTCCCGAATGAAAAAGACAATTCCTTGACATAATTACCTTGGCCCGTGTTGCAATCTCTTTTATTCATTTCTCCACTTTTTTGTATTGACGTTATTTCATAAAAGCGAATAAAGTAGTATATTGCTAGCTTATTAAGGGCATTTCCTAAATTATGGAATGCGCAACACAAAAAAATAATGTCCAAAGTAAAAACCTCCTTTTTTTGCCAAAACTGTGGCGCACAATATTCAAAATGGCAAGGGCAATGCAATTCTTGTAAAGAATGGAATACGATAGCCGAGGAAATCATTCAAAAAGATGAAAAATCAGCTTGGAAAAGCGAATCTGTTTCCAGTAGTAAAGCCCCAAAACCCTTACGAATAAACGAGATTGATTCTAGTCATGAAATACGAATGGATACCACCGATGGCGAACTCAATCGAGTACTCGGCGGCGGTATTGTTCCAGGTTCTTTAATCCTTTTGGGTGGTGAACCCGGCATTGGAAAAAGTACACTTTTGCTTCAAATATCCTTAAAACTACCCTATAAAACTTTGTATGTTTCGGGAGAAGAAAGCCAAAAACAAATAAAAATGCGTGCCGAAAGAATCACGCCAAACGGCGACAATTGTTATATTCTTACGGAAACCAAAACCCAGAATATCTTCAAACAAATTGAAGCCATAGAACCCGAAATCGTCATCATCGATTCCATTCAAACACTTCATACCGATTATATCGAATCGACTCCGGGAAGCATTTCGCAAATTCGGGAAACCACCGCCGAACTGATAAAATTTGCCAAGGAAACCAATATTCCTGTGATTCTAATTGGACATATTACCAAGGACGGAAATATTGCTGGCCCAAAAATATTGGAGCACATGGTCGATACCGTCCTGCAATTCGAAGGCGATAGAAATCACGTGTATCGCATTTTGCGTTCCTTAAAAAACCGTTTTGGTTCCACTGCCGAAATCGGAATTTATGAAATGCTAGGCAACGGTTTGCGTGAGGTTTCAAACCCATCAGAAATATTGATTTCCCACAAAGACGAGGAATTGTCGGGAACTGCAATCGCCTCTACTCTTGAAGGAATGCGCCCTTTGATGATTGAAATTCAATCTTTAGTTAGTACCGCAGTTTATGGAACACCGCAACGCAGCACAACGGGTTATAATGCCAAAAGATTAAATATGATTTTGGCCGTTTTAGAAAAAAGAGCTGGTTTTCGGCTTGGTGCCAAAGATGTTTTTCTAAACATAACTGGTGGGATTTCAGTCGACGATCCCGCCATTGATTTGGCTGTCGTGGCTGCCATTTTATCATCGAATGAAGATATTCCGGTAAATAAAGATTTTTGTTTTGCCGGGGAAGTGGGACTATCAGGCGAAATTCGCCCAGTAAATCGTGTGGATCAACGCATTCAGGAGGCCGAAAAATTAGGGTTTTCGACCATTTTTGTATCCAAATACAATAAAATTGCTTTAAAAAATACTCTGATAAAAATCCGATTGGTGGCAAAAATCGAAGATGTGGCAAGCGAATTGTTTGGGTAAAATCCTGTTTTTTACTTAACCCGTTAGTATTCAATTAAAAAGGGTTTTTTTATCCCAATAATTTTACTTCAATTTCATTATTTCTTCGTAAATTTAAGTATTCTTTTCTCTTTTGAAAAGAATATAGAAAATGAAGCCGTCACGCCAAACTATGATCCATTTCTATCAGCAACTGGGCAAGCTATTCTTCAGCGTTGCCTCCGTGGACAAAACAGTCCGTGAAGAAGAGATTGCACAGCTCAAGGAAATAGTTAAAAAAGAATGGCTTCCGCTTGAAAATTCCCTCAGTGAATTTGGCGACGATGCCGCTTACCAAATTGAGATTGTTTTTGACTGGCTAGTAGAAAATGATTGGAACATGGGCAAAATTATTCCTGATTTTGAAATTTTCAAAAAAGAACACCCCCATTTATTCACGCCCCAAGTAAATGAGCTAATCCTGAAAACCACAAAGGCAATCACAAATTCCTTTTCAGGAAAAAATAAATCAGAATCCGCTTTAATCGAAAAATTGAGAAGGCTTTTGTACCAAGAACATTAAATCAATCGTCATATAACCATTCCAAATAGACAAAACCATTTGAAAATAACTCTTTTAACACAAAAAATAAAGTCATGGAAAAACAAGTCGGCATCTGGATAGACAGTAAAAAGGCAATAATTGTTACTCTTGATGGAAAAAAAGAAGAAAGGATTACCGAAATAGATTCGGAAGTTGAAAACACCGTTTATCATAACAAAGAAGGCAATAAGGGAACCTTCTCCGGAAGTCATCATAGTGACAGCGAAACAAAATTTGACAATCGGAAAAAAGAGGAACTGAATTATTATCTAAAATCAGTGATGAGCAATATCAAGGGTTCTGATTACTTATATATATTTGGCCCGGGAGAAACCAAAACAAATTTGGAACAAAAAATACGAGATGAAAAATGGCTTGGAAAAACCAACCTAAAAGCGGTTGAAACCTCGGCTAATATGACCATAAACGAGATTGTTGCCAAGGTTAAGGATTTTTATAATCCTTTGGAACGCCAAATTAATTTGGCCAAACAACGATAAATCTTAAAGCCAAGTCATTTTACAAACCACGACACACAAAATGTTGTGGTTTTTTCGTGTTTTAAAATTAGGCAAGATGTAAAGATTTGAACTTAAATGTTGAACTTAAAAAATCGTTTTTAGAGAATGTTATACTCTAAATTAAGTGCCTCGATTTGTTCTGGTCTTCCCAAAACAATGATTTTAGAATTTGGCGCTACTTCTAAATCTTCTCCTGGATTTACTATATAGTCTCCATTTTCATCTTTATATCCAATAATAGCACAACCTGTTTTTTTACGAAGATCTAAATCATTAATAGTATTTATTGTCTTTTTGCTTTTAAATTTTTCAATAGCGACTTCTTCTATATTAATATTTGATTTCCCAACTATAGACAAGTTATCTATAAACTCCATTAATCCGGGCACAACCACCAAGGATGCCATGTGGTCACCACCCAATTTGTGGGGTAAAATAACATTATTAGCGCCCGCAAATTTTAACTTGTTATAAGATGATTCTAAAGAAGCTCGACTAATAATATTTATATTTTTATTAATTTGTCTTGTTGAGAGCACCACAAACAAATTATCGGCGTCATCTGGCAATGCTGAAATAAAAGTGGAAGCACGATCTATACCGGCCATCAGAAGAACTTCATCTTCGTTGGCATTCCCAATAATATATGGAATATTGTCTAATTTCAATCTGTCTTCTACCATCTTATTTTTTTCGATAACTACAAATAATCTTTGATATGCCATTAATTTTTTGGCCACTTGTTTTCCATTTCGTCCATATCCACAAACCACTACGTGATTTTTAAAACTATCAATCTTCTTTTGCATCTTTTTAATTTTTAATTCTTCAATATTATTTTTACTCAAAATATGTTCTGTAATGACCGAAATAGCGTAACCTACTATAACTACACTAGCGAATATTAAAAGTATAGTGAAAATTTTAGAATGATCGTCAAGGGGAACAACCTCGCCAAAACCCACAGTGGTCATTGTGATTACAGTCATGTAAAGGGCGTCAATCCATGAATAGCCCGAAATTAATCTGTAACCAACAATTCCAATGCTTAAAACCGAAATCAGCAAAAATACAGCTGTATGAATTTTACTTCCAACTATTTTTAAATACGGTAGTGTCATAAATTAAGAGTCAAAATTGAGAAGTGTTTCGTTTAAATTAAATCTTTAGTGAAAAACAAGGCGTTGTAAACGCCATTTATGTTGCAATTTAACACTTTGTTCATATAGTAAAAATTTTATAGTGAAAGTTTCATTAAAATTTTGAATTGTCATAGAATTATCGAATTCATTTATGAAAAAAGTATTTTTAATATGCCTTTTTTTACTTTTCACCATTGACTGTGATTCCAAATGAAATTTATTTAGATTTGTAAAGTGCTTTTTCCCAAATGACTCCTGTTTATGAGAAACCGAAAACAAAAAATAATTGTAGCGATAAAAATAATTACAGCCTCACTTTTGGCAATACTGATCGCTATTTTTGTTTTTAGAAACACATTGTTACAACAAGCCATAGCAAGAGTTTCCAATAAAATGGAGCGAGATTACAACAGTTCTTTTTCGGCAAAAACAGCCTCTTTTGTTGGCCTTTCAGGAGTGAGTCTCTCTGATGTCGTATTGGTTCCAAATAACGCTGACACGCTTTTTAGCATCCATAAAATAAAAACCAGTGTCAATTTCTTTCGACTGTTGATTGGAGATATTCAATTGGGAACCTTGGAAATCGAGAATGGTTATGTGCAGTTAGTCAAGAACAAAAACGGGCAAAATTTTGAGGCTTTCCTGAAAAAAGACGAAGCCACAACTAATTCTAACGAAAAAAGAGATTATGCCAAATTTGCTTACAGCATTATTTCGAATATGCTCAACCTGGTACCAACCGATATGAAAATTGAAAATCTTGCTTTTCGATTGAATGACAACGGAAATAAAACCACCCTAAATTTCCAAAACCTGCGATTGGTCAACCAGCAATTGGAAACTTCGATTAAAGTTGAAACCAAAACTTTCACGCAGCGAATTCGAATCGAGGGTTTTGCAGATCCAAGAAATAAAAAAGCGAATATTCGGTTCATTAATAGGGATTCCGGCTCCATCAAAATGCCTTATCTTGACGAACGTTATGGTTTGAAGTCTAGTTTCGATTCCATTCATTTGAGCATTCAAAACATAAACAAATCTGGAGGGGAATTGCATATTGATGGCTCTGTTTCCATTGCCAATTTAATGATCAATCATGCTAAAATTGCCAGAAAAGACGTGATAATTAAAAACGCCCGTTTTGACTTTCGATTCTTGTTGGGTTCTGATTTTGTTTCAATGGATAATAGTTCTAAGGTTCAATTCAACAAAGTAAAATTCCATCCTTATTTGGCTTACGAAACCCAAGAAGACACCATTTACAAACTCAAAGTTTCGATTCCCAAAATGAAAGCGCAGGATTTTATTGCTTCATTGCCAGATGGTTTGTTCACTCATTTTCAAGGAATGCAAGTCGAAGGTAATTTCGAATACAAGCTGGATTATAGGTTCAATAAAAACAAGCCCAATCAACTGGTTTTTGACAGCAATTTGAAGAAAGAAAACCTGAAAATCACCAAGTACGGCGAGGCCAACCTCAACAAAATCAACAGTGAATTCGTCTATCGTGCCATTATAAATAATGTGCTGCAACGCCCTATTTTAGTGGGTGATGAAAATCCAAATTTCACCCCTTTAAACCAAATTTCACCCTATTTGCAAAAATGCGTTTTGACCTCCGAAGACCCTTCTTTCTTCTCGCATCGCGGCTTTATCAATGAAGCGTTCAAACAATCGATTCTTAAAAATATTCGCACCAAGAAATTTTCTCGAGGTGCCAGCACAATCAGCATGCAATTAGTCAAAAACGTATTTCTTACCCGCGAAAAAACCGTGTCCCGAAAACTGGAAGAAATTTTATTGGTTTACATTCTTGAAAATAACCGAATCTCCAGCAAAGAAAGAATGCTCGAAGTGTATTTTAACATTATCGAATGGGGGCCAAATGTATACGGGATTGGCGAAGCGGCGCAGTTTTACTTCCAGAAAAACCCATCTGATTTGACTTTGCAAGAATGTCTGTTTCTGGCCACCATCATTCCAAAACCAAGGAAATTTATGTGGCAGTTTGACCCCGAAGGAAGGCTAAAATCGTTTGCTAGCCAACAACAAAAATTCTTGGGTCATTTGATGTTACGGAGAGGGATTTTAACTCCCGAAGACACCATTGGGCAGTCCATTCCATTGCAACTTACAGGAAGTGCCCACTCGCTTTTGAAATTAAAAGTACAAGACTCCATTGCTTTAGATTCCCTAGAGGTGGAAGAGCCATTTGGGTTTTAAGGCGCAGGATCCGGAATTATAGCCTGAACTGCATTTATTTCTTTCAATATTTCATCCGACAAAACCACATCAATCGTTGCTATGTTTTCCTTTAATTGTTCCATTGTAGTGGCTCCAATTATGGTGCTGGTTACGAATGCCTGTTGGCTTACAAATGCCAAAGACAACTCTGTCAATGTCAAACCGTTTTTATGTGCGATTTCCTGATACAATCGAGTGGCTTCGGCACATTGTGCGCTATTGTATCTTGCC
Organism: Flavobacterium psychrophilum; assembly: GCA_945872245.1. Lineage (GTDB taxonomy): Bacteria > Bacteroidota > Bacteroidia > Flavobacteriales > Flavobacteriaceae > Flavobacterium > Flavobacterium psychrophilum_T. The sequence goes on along the minus strand of CAMBZB010000001.1, from coordinate 87,854 downwards.
AATTGAGGGAACAAACGCAGTCTTGTATTGGGCAGACTTTCGCCCGTTAAATATTTCCCAGACAAAATACCAAAAGCCAAGGGTGAATAAGCCAATAAACCTATATTTTCCCGCATACAAATTTCAGCAGAACCAGTTTCAAATAACCTACTCAACAAGGAATACGGATTTTGGATGGCTTTTATTCTAGGTAAATTGTGGTATTTACTTTCCTCCAAAAAACGCATCATTCCCCATGGCGTTTCGTTTGAAAGCCCAATATGGTTAATTTTTCCCTGTTTGATAAAACCATCTAAAGTTTCTAGTACGGAATGAATATTGTCTTCCCAAGCATCATCTTGGACTTTAAATCCGCGTTGACCAAAGAAATTGGCCTTGCGTTCCGGCCAATGCAATTGATACAAATCAATATAATCGGTTTGCAAGCGAGTCAAACTTTTGTCTATGGACAAGGCAATACTGGCAGGAGAAAAATCCATATTTTCTCTGATATAGGACAATCCCGGATTAGGACCGGCAATTTTTGAAGCTAAAACTATTTCTTCTCTTTTACCCGTCTTTTTAAACCAAGTTCCAATGATTTTCTCTGTGCTACCATAGGTTTCCTTGCGTCCCGGAACCGAATACATTTCGGCGGTATCAAAAAAATTGATTCCTTTTTCGATTGCATAATCCATTTGAGCGTGACCCTCGGCTTCGGTGTTTTGTTCCCCAAAAGTCATTGTACCAAGGCAAATTTTACTGATTTTTAAGTCGGTATTGGGTAAGATAGTGTATTTCATAAGTCTTAAAGTTGTAAAGTCAAAAGTCATAAAGAAATATCTTTATGACTTTATGACTTTCGACTTTGATTAAAAAAGTTAATTGATATCCTTGAGCATTTCGGCGATTGTGTCTAATCTTGGCGTCAGAATAATTTCGATTCTACGGTTTTTGGCTTTTCCCTCCGCCGTTGTATTACTTCCCAAAGGAGAAAATTCACCTCTACCGGCTGCAGTTAGATTTTGCTTGTTGATGCTTTTGTTTTCACTCAAAATGGCTACAATTGCGGTCGCTCTTTTTGTGGACAAATCCCAGTTATCGGAAATGGGCCCAGAACCTGCATAAGGATCATCATCCGTATGTCCTTCGATTAAGACAGAAATATCCGGGTTGTCTCCCAATACTTTCCCCACTTCGACAACGGCTGTTTTACCTTCAGAATTAACTGCCCAACTTCCCGATTTGAAAAGCAATTTATTTTCCATGGAAACATATACCTTCCCGTTTTTTTGCTCCACAGTCAGACCTTTTCCTTCAAAACCATTCAAGGCATTCGAAAGCGTTTCTTTGAGTTTTCGCATACTGGCTTCTTTGGCGGCTATCAAAGCTTCCAATTCGCTTAATCTTTTTCCACTTGCATCCAAACGTTCTTGTTCTGATGCCAATGCTTTTCCTTTGGCTTCCAATTGTTCTAATAATTCTCGGTTTTTAGCCAAATTAGCTTTCAAAGCTTCATTGCTATTTTTTTCCAAAGCGGTATAAGAATCCTGCAAAACATCCATTTTCTTGTTTAAAGCAGCATAATCAGCTTGTAATTTTTCACGTTCGGATTTTATTTTTTCCAACTCTTTATTTTGGGCATCACGATCTAATTCGAGTTGACTTTTGGCTTTTAACAAATCGTCGTTTTCGTCCGATAAGCTTCTGTTTTCTTTTTTTAAATCGGCGTATTTGCTTTCTAAATCAGTGTATATTTTCTTAGAAACACAAGAAGTTGAAAGTGCAATTATCAGCAATACGAAGGAAATTTTTTTTATCATTTTATTACAATTTAATGTTATTTGGAACTATTTTATTCTATTTCAACCAATATCGGACAATGATCAGAATGTTTGGCTTCGGCTAATATAACGGCTCTTTTTAATTTTTGTTTCAACGGCGCGCTAACCAAACAATAATCAATGCGCCAGCCCTTGTTTTGACTTCTGGCAGTAGGTACTCTAACAGTCCACCAGGTATAATTGTCGGGTTCTTTGTTAAAAAATCGGAAGCTATCGATGAATCCATTTTTCATAAAAGCGTCGAGCCATGCTCTTTCTTCGGGTAAAAATCCCGAAACTTTTTTATTTCGAATGGGGTCGTGAATATCAATTGCCTCATGGCAAATGTTGTAATCGCCACAAATTACCAAATTTGGAATTTCTTTTTTCAATTCGCTTATATAATTTTGAAAGTCATCCATGTACATAAACTTATGGTCTAACCTTTCAAGATTGGTTCCTGATGGCAGGTATAAACTCATCACCGAAAAGTCCTCAAAATCAACACGGATATTTCTTCCTTCAAAATCCATATGAGGGATTCCAGTTCCAAAAACCACATTATTGGGTTTTATTTTTGATAAAATTGCTACCCCACTATATCCTTTTTTGGTAGCCGGAAACCAGTAATGATAGGGGTAGCCGGCAAGTTCAAAATCTAATGTTGGGATTTGATCTGGAGTGGCTTTGATTTCCTGAAGGCAAATTACATCAGGGTTTGCTTGTTGCAACCAATCTATAAATCCTTTAGAAATAGCAGATCTAATCCCGTTAACGTTATAGGAAATGATTTTCATTGAATTTTTTTGTGTTCCAAAAGTAATAAAAACTTCAAAGAATGATGGCCAAAAACAAAGAAAATGGAGTTTTTTACTATCTTTGTTTTTCGCTCAATAAACAAAATTACATGGGTTTAGTTACCGCCAAGGAAGTTGCAAAAGTAATAAAAGTGAATCAGTACGGTATTCTTGGTACTTTTTCGGGTTGGTTGCTCATGAAAGCATTGAAAATTTGCACTTTAAATAAAGTATATAACAGAAATAAGCATTTAAAAGATGTTGATTTCTTGAATGCTATATTAGAAGATTTGCAAATTAATTTTGAAATTCCAGAAGAAGATTTAAAACGTTTGCCTAAAGAAGGAGCCTATATAACCATTTCAAACCATCCCTTAGGAGGAATTGACGGGGTTTTACTTTTAAAATTAATGCTCGAAAGAGAGCCTAATTTCAAAATCATCGCTAATTTCCTTTTACATAGAATTGAGCCTCTTAAAAAATACATCATGCCCGTGAATCCTTTCGAAAACCACAAAGACGCTAAGTCAAGCGTGGTGGGAATCAAGGAAACACTTCGTCATTTAAGCGACGGGAAGCCGCTTGGAATGTTTCCTGCAGGGGAAGTTTCTACTTATAATGACGATAAACTTGTTGTGGATAAAGCCTGGGAAGAAGGAGCGATTAAAGTAATTAGAAAAGCGCAAGTCCCTGTTGTTCCGATTTATTTCCACGCCAAAAACAGTTGGTTGTTTTATATGCTTTCGAAAATTAGCGATACGATGCGAACGGCAAAATTGCCTTCGGAGGTATTCAGCCAAAAACATCGCGTAATCAAGGTTAGAATCGGAAAACCGATTTCAGTGGCAGAACAAAACGAATATACCTCTATTGAGGACTATTCTGATTTTTTAAGGCGGAAAACCTATATGCTAGCTAATCCTTTCGAAAAGGAAACGCCTTTTTTACAAACACCAACTTTAAAACTTCCGAAAAATCCAAAGACAATTGTTACCCCCGCTTGTCAAGAAAGTATGATTAAGGAAGTGGATGCTTTGAGAGAAAGTGATTGCAGGCTATTGCAAAGCAAAAACTATGAAGTGTTTTTTGCCAAAGCAAAAGATATTCCTAATATACTTCATGAGATAGGTCGTTTGCGGGAAATCACTTTTAGAGAAGTGGGAGAAGGGACCAATGAGTCTATAGATATTGACACCTTCGACAAATATTATCGCCATATGTTTTTATGGGATGATGATGCCAAGAAAATTGCGGGTGCCTATAGGATGGGCTTAGGAGCCGAAATTTTTCCTGAATTTGGAATCAAAGGTTTTTATCTAAACGACCTTTTTAGGTTTGAACCCGAATTACACGATATGCTTAGTAAATCAATTGAAATGGGTCGCGCTTTTATCATTAAAGAATACCAACAAAAACCAATGCCACTTTTTCTGCTTTGGAAAGGAATCATTCATATTACATTGCGTTACCCCGAGCATAAATTCTTGATGGGAGGTGTAAGTATTAGCAATCAATTCTCCGATTTTTCGAAATCGCTGATGATCGAATTCATGAAATCTAATTTTTACGATCCTTATATTGCACAATACATTCATCCCAAAAAAGCATTTAAAGTAAAACTAAAAGATGCCGATAAAGACTTTATATTTGATGAAGCTGAAGCCGATTTGAATAAATTTGACAAAATTATCGACGAACTGGAACCAGGATCTTTGCGTTTGCCAGTTTTGATAAAAAAATACATTAAACAAAATGCCCGAGTGGTTGCATTTAACGTGGACCCTTTATTTAATAATGCGATTGATGGTTTAATGTATATCAGAATATCCGATATTCCAGACAGCACCGTAAAACCGGTGATGGAAGAATTTCAGGCTGAACTAGAAAGAAAATTATCAGAAAAAGAATAATCTAATCACATTCCCTTATCGTTAATAGATGAAAAAGCCCCATTTCTATGTAAAAATGGGGCTTTTCCTTTATTAAAACCACCCTTTTTTGTTTGCTTGGTAGGTCTCGTAAAACTCTTGGTCTGATTTTGTTAGGTAAATTATCCCTTCGATAAGCCCTAAAACACTGGTTATTACACCGCAAGTACAAAGACTAATTACCAGCCATATTATCCCCTCATTAGTATACCCTAAAAGAAATTTATGAATTCCTAAAGGCCCCAAAAGTATCGCTAGAAGTCCCGCGGCAATCTTTTTATTGTCTTGCTGGATAGGTCTGGGAGTGTTCCATTCTTCGTGTTTTGAGTTTTCCATAGATTGATAATTACTTGTTTAGGGTAAAATTATGAAATAATTATTGAAAAATCGTATCATTTAGTTTTCAACCGTATGAAATTTAATTTGAAAAATATTTCGTTTTTATTTTGTCTACAATAACTTGTGCCAATCGCTCGTGACTTTCAAATGTCCAACCTGCAATATGTGGCGTAAGAATTGTATTTTTTGCATTCAATAAATACTGGAAGACTTCAGGGGGTTTTTTGTCTTGAAAAAGGGTTTCAAAAGACCGTTTTTCATATTCCAAAACATCTAAACCGGAACCAAGAATTTTTCCGGATTGCATCGCTGCAACCAAGTCTGATGTCACAATATTTTTCCCCCTTGAAGTGTTGATAATCCAAAAGGATTTTGCAAAAGCATTGATGAAATGAATATCTACCATCTTATCCGTTTCTGGTGTCCAGGGAATGTGCAAACTCAACACATCAGTTTTTTGCTGTAATTCTTCTAGCGAAACTTGTCTAGCATTGCTATCGCCAACGTTTTCCTGAATGTCATAACACAACACTTCTACGTCAAAACCCCGAAGTTTTTTGGCGAAGCATTTTCCCATATTCCCATAACCGATAATGCCTACGGTTTTCCCGTCGAGTTCATGGCCACGGTTGCTTTCTCGGTTCCAATGTCCTGATTTTATTTCGCTATCGGCAACATTCAAATTATTGAAAAGAGATAAAATCATACCCAAAGTATGTTCGGCAACAGCGTTTCTATTCCCTTCTGGAGCGGCAATGAGTTGGATATTTTTGCTTAGTGCATACTCACAATCAATGCTTTCCAAACCTGCTCCAACCCGCGCAATGAATTGCAAATTAGTGGCTTTGTCTAAAAATGTTTTGTCAATTTTGAATCGGCTACGGATAACGATACCTTGATAATCTTGGATTTTTGCTTCAATTTCTTCTTTGGACGAGCTGAAGTCTTCGTGATTTATAAACCCTAGTTCCTGCAATTGCTCCGTTAATATAGGATGATTGCTGTCGATGTGGAGGATTTTTAATGCTGTGTTCAAAATTATAGGTTTTGGAATGAAGATTAAAGGATTTCAGATTTTGCGTTTGTAAGCATTAAAATTGACGATTTTACAAGGATTTCAACTATCTAAGAATATAAAATCGTTCATCAAAAATCTGAAATCACTTATCCTTTGATTTTTTTCAAAGCTGCTTTAATTCCACGAACCAATGAGGAACTGAATCCGTGCGTTTCCATTTCGCTCAAACCTGCAATAGTACAGCCTTGTGGCGTTGTTACTCGGTCTATTAATTGCTCTGGATGTATGTTTTCTTCCAAAATCATTTCGGCAGCCCCTTTTACGGTTTGGGCTGAAATAGCCAAAGCGGTTTGCCAGTCAAATCCTATTTCGATTCCTGCTTGCATCGATGCACGAATGTAACGCAAGGCAAAAGCAGTTCCGCTTGCCGCCAATACCGTAGCAGCATCCATCAATTTTTCGTCAATAATCGGCGCCGTTCCCAAATCTTGGAAAAGAACCACCACATTTTGTGCTTCCGCTTTATGTTTTTCGTTAAAGGCAATACAAGTCGCCGAGGCGCCAAATTGAGCCGCAATATTAGGCATGATTCGGATGGCGCTATTGGAATCTCCTATCTTTTTTTGTAAATTTTCAATCGACAAGCCACTTACTGCTGAAGCAATTACTTTATTGGAAATTAAGGGTAGAATTTCAGCCAAAACGGTATCCACCTGATAGGGTTTTATGGTAAGAATAATGACATCCGCTTCTTGGATTCCGTGTTTGTTATTCGTTGAAACGGTAACACCCAATTGTTCCAAATGCTTAATACTTGCCGTGTTTCTTCTTGTAACGGTAACGTGATTTTTTTTCGAAAATTTTGCTATTCCTAGAGCTATTGAAACACCGAGGTTTCCTCCACCTATAATATGTACTTTCATTTTGTATATGTATTAAAAACCTAAAATCAATCTGGCTATTGTAAAATAAATTAGAATTCCGAAAATATCATTACTAGTGGTTATGAATGGTCCTGTGGCAAGTGCCGGGTCAATTCCGAATTTATCCAACAATAATGGAACAAATGTCCCGATGAGCGATGCAATAATAATTACTGAAATTAAAGCGATGGTAACAATTATTCCAATTATAAATTCAACATCTAAAAGAAAATGGCTGCCCAAAAATAAAATGGTGGCCAGAATAAATCCGTTTAGTAAACTTAATGAAACTTCCTTTATCAATCGATTGAACAAAGAGCCGCTTAGGGAATCATTAGCCAAACCTTGAACAATAATTGCCGAAGATTGCACACCGACATTTCCTGCCATCGCCGCAATTAGAGGCATAAAAAAAAATAAACTGCCGTGTTCCTTCATTGCACCGCCAAATAATTCGAGTACCTTAACAGAAATTAATCCTCCCAAAAGAGCCAAAACTAACCAAGGCAAACGCGCTTTTGTCAACTCCAAAATGCTGTCATCTGCTTCTACGTCTTGAGAAATACCCGCCGCCAATTGATAATCCTGATCGGCTTCGTCCTTGATTACGTCCACGATGTCATCAATGGTAATTCGCCCGACCAATCTTCCTAATTCATCAATCACCGGAATGGCTTCCAAATCGTATTTTTGCATTATACGGGCAACCTCAACATCTTCGACATCAACATTTACCCAATTTAATTTCTTGATGTATACTTCGCTAATCGGTGTTTTTGCCGCTGTTGTCAACAAATCCTTTAACGACAAACGCCCTAAAAGTCGGTCTTCGTCATCAACCACATAAATAGAATGCACTCTCGAAATGTTTTCGGCTTGAATTCGCATTTGCTTAATGCAAGTAAAAACATTCCAGTTTTCATTAACTTTTACCAACTCCTTGTGCATAATTCCACCCGCAGTATCCTCTTTGTAACGCAACAAATCGACAATGTCCTTGGCGTGTTCCACATCTTGGAGCTCGGAGATTACTTCTTGCTTTTTGCTTTGTGAGAGTTCGGCAATAATATCCGCCGCGTCATTGGTTTCGAGTTCATCAAGTTCTTCCGCGATTTCTTTTGGCGAAAGCCTACTCAATATTTTTTCGCGCAAATCATCCTCCAATTCCAGAAGAATTTCGGCTGTTTTTTCGCTATCTAAAACCTTAAAAATATAGGTTGCTTCATCAAAATCAAGCTCGTCAAGAATTTCTGCAATATCAGCATGGTGCAAGTCATTGAGCAAAACGCCCAATTGCTGGTCGTCTTTACTTTGAATAAATTGCTCTAATTCTTGAATTAGCTCTTTGCTGATTTTAAATTCCATCGGCCTCTATTTTTTGGGTAAGCGCTATAAATTGTTCTACGTTAAGTTGTTCCGGACGCAGATTAAAAATAGCATCTTCTTTTAAACTATCGGACAAATTTAATGTTTTTAAACTATTTCTCAGTGTTTTTCTTCTTTGCTGGAAAGCGGTCTTCACCACCGTGAAAAACAACTTTTCGCCACAAGGCAAACTGTAATCTTGCTTTCTACGCAAACGCAACACCCCAGATTTTACTTTTGGTGGTGGAATAAATACATTTTCGTCAACTGTAAACAAATATTCGGCATCGTAAAAAGCCTGAACCAAAACGGATAGAATTCCATAGGCTTTGGTGCCCTTTTTTTCGCAAATGCGTTCGGCCACTTCTTTTTGGAACATTCCGGCAAATTCCGGAATTTGGTCTCGGTATTCCAACGCTTTAAATACTATTTGCGTCGAAATATTGTATGGAAAATTCCCGATAATAGCAAATTGCTTTCCCTCAAAAACTTCGTTGATGTTGTATTTCAAGAAATCTTTGGAGATAATTTTGCCGTGTAATTTGGGATAATTCGCATCCAAATATTCAACCGATTCGGTATCAATTTCGATAACGTAAGTGTTGATAGGTTTTTCTAACAAATACTTAGTCAAAACGCCCATTCCCGGTCCTATTTCTAACACATCATTATAGCCTTCGAGATTCAAAGTATCCGCAATTCCCTTGGCGATGCTTTCGTCTTTCAAGAAATGTTGTCCGAGGTGTTTTTTTGCTTTTACTTTTTCCATTCCGCTTTTTGTCTTTCCCGCGCAGGCGGGAATCTAGTTAGTTATACCAATCCTTAGAAAGATCATTCCACTCGAAATTTTCTTCTTCAATTAAATTGATTTTCCATTGACGATTCCATTTTTTTAGACGTTTTTCCCTCAAAATAGCATCGTTTATATATTGGAAAGATTCAAAATATACCAATCTGTTCACATCATATTTTGAAGTGAATCCTTCATTTATTTTTTGTTTATGCTCCAAAACTCTTCTTTCTAAATCATTTGTAACTCCAATATACAAGGTTCCATTTTTTTGACTTGCTAAAATGTAAATGTAATATTGATGTCCTGTTTTATACATTTAATTAAGGATTTTTTTGGTTTCCCGCCTGCGCGGGAAAGACAGCTCATAGAAAACTAATATTTAATTGCTAATATCAGCTCCTCTTTAAATTCAAATCATTTTGGTTTCCCACATACGCGGAAAAAAAGATTCTAGAAAGTGTCTTCCTTGTCATTCCCTTGTGGACTAGGATGTTCTGAAATCACCTCTAACTCGGTTCTAAAAGAAAGCATTTTGTCTCCAAATAATTTTATTCCTTCTTCACGCAATTTTGGAGCCTCTTCTTGGTAATATTTTTCTAAAGTTGCTTTGCTATGTGTTGTGTATTGAACAGAATAAGTTAGTCCCCCCATTTCTTCCTCAATTAAAACCCTTAACATTCTTGCCGATGAGAATTTTCCCGTGGCCAGCATTTCAGGGATGTGTTTGTGTTGCATCCATATCATCCATTGGTCGTGGACGCTTTCGTGTATGTTTGTGGTGACGTTGTAAATGATCATTATTAAGGTTATTAGGTTATCAGTTTAGACTGTTTAGAATAAACTAAACTTATAAACTTTTTTAAAGATTCTTGTCTCCCCGCAATTGCCTGTATTTTTTTCGAGCATCAACAAAGTAAATACTGTCTTGATGATTAAAAATTATTTTCTCGTACAATAACTTTGCCTTTTCAGGTTGTTGTAACTTATTGTTTTCAATTTCTGCCGAAAAATACAACGCTTCATCAATGTAAATTCCGTCAGCGTGTTGCGCTATGATATTCTGATATTGGCTTAAAGCCAAATCATATTCGCCTTGTTTTTCGTAAATTTTCCCCAAACGCAAGAAAGTTACTGCTTCAATTTGCTGCCCTTTGAAGCTTTTCAAAATCGATTGAAACTGTGCAATCGATTCCTGATTTCTGTTTTGATATAACAAATAATCGCCTTTCGCAAATTGTTTCAGGGCGGTTTGGGTCGAATCGGCAACGGTATTGTCGCTGATTAAAAGGAAATATTCCAACGCATCATTGGCAATCAATTGCGTACTAGCGGATTTTAATTCCTTGAACTGTTTCAAAGCCCATACAAAATCTCCCTGAAAATAACTGGTTTTTGCGGCTTTCAAACTCGCTTCGTGCGCCACTTCATCATTTTTTAAATCTTCTTCGATTTGAGAATAATAAAGCAATGCCTGATTGAATTTTTCTTCGAAAAGCAAAATATCCGCCAACTCCATTTTGGCCTGAGCATTTTCATACTCATTCAATTGTAACCCGAGCATTTTCTTGATTATAGCTTTTCCTTCCTCTGGTTTTCGCAAATTAAACGCCACAAAATGCGCCTGAATCAACTGCAAAGATAAGGTGGTGGGACTTGATTCATACTCAGCCAATAAACCAATTAATTCTGTATTGATGGCCACAAAGTCCTTTTCCTGAGCCTTTTCAATTTTCATTTTTAATAAGTAGGAATGAGCTTGGATGAGCAACTCTAAATCATTCGTGTTTTCCAATACAAATCCCAAAATTTCCTTGGCTGTTTCGTGATCCTGCTCTTCAATGGCAAGTTGCCCTAAACTCACAATGCTGGAAAGCGATTCTGGACTGCGTTTATAAATTGATTTTTCTTGGATAAAAGCCTTGCCAAATTCTTTTTGTTGAACATAAAACCAACTCAAATAATGGTTCCAAAAAACGTCTTGGTCTTTTTGTGTCCTAATGATTAGTGCCTTGCGCAAAGTTTCATTAAAATTGGCATCGCCATCTTCAACCATAAAACGAGCCAATTGATTTTGAATCAAAATCGAATTTTGGGGATTGGCGTAGGCCTCGTTAAGAAAGGTTGAAATCATCATTTCGGTATTGCCCAATTGACCATAAAGCAGGGCGATTTGATAATTGAAATTAAAAGTAGATACCAGAGCTACAGCCGTTTGGTAGGATTTCAAAGCATAATCCAACAAGACTTTTTTCTCGAAAGAATTCGAAATGTTGTACACTTCATTTGGATTTTTCCTGATTCGGTCGATTGCTTGGTCATAATACTTTTTGGCGGAAGCCTCATTCTTTTGTAACTGGAAATTATAACCCAATTCCACCAAAAGATTGGCTTGCTTGTATTTGTCCAATCGAGCTTGAATTGCTTTTTCAGAAACCTCAAATTGCTGTAATTGCTGGTAACACTCTATAGTTTTTTGAAAATATTGCGAATTTTGAGGTGTTGCTTTTACTAATTCTTCGAAACTGATTCGTGCTTTCTCAAAATCGCCTTTGTCGAAATAATACTGTGCCAATTGCTCATTTTGTGAAAAACAAGCCAAGGAGAAAAACAGAGTGATATAGAGGAGGCGACGTTTCATGGTCTGTTTTTTTAATTGGATTTCTTACCTTCAGTTGAAGTTCTCAAAATTTCGACTAGAAGCAAAATGCTAATTTAGTCTATAATATCGAACCCGCAATACGGACGCAAAACTTCAGGAATTACAATCCCTTCCGCGGTTTGGTAATTCTCCAAAATTCCTGCCAAAACTCTTGGTAAAGCCAATGAACTTCCGTTCAAAGTGTGTGCCAATTGGTTTTTTCCGTCTTTGTCCTTGAAACGCAATTTCAAACGATTCGCTTGAAAAGTCTCAAAATTAGAAACCGAACTGATTTCTAACCAACGCTCTTGCGCCGTGGAATACACTTCGAAATCATAGGTCAAAGCCGATGTGAAACCCATATCGCCGCCGCAAAGACGCAATGTTCTATATGGTAATTTCAATTCTTGGAGAATGTTTTTTACGTGAGCGACCATTCCGTCCAAGGCTTCATAGGATTTGTCAGGATGTTCGATACGCACGATTTCAACTTTGTCAAACTGGTGCAAACGGTTCAATCCACGAACGTGAGCACCATAAGAGCCGGCTTCACGACGGAAACAAGGCGTGTAAGCCGTAGTTAAAATTGGCAATTCGTTTTCAGCTAAAATTACATCCCGAAACAAATTTGTCACCGGAACTTCCGCCGTTGGAATCAAATATAAGTTATCGGTGGCGTCGTGGTACATTTGCCCTTCTTTGTCAGGCAATTGTCCCGTTCCATAAGCCGAGGCTTCGTTGACCATATGCGGAACCTGAACTTCATTGTAACCCGCAGCCGTGTTTTTATCCAGAAAATAATTGATTAATGCCCGCTGCAACTTGGCTCCTTTTCCTTTGTAAACCGGAAATCCCGCGCCAGTAATTTTGTTTCCTAATTCGAAATCAATAATGTCGTATTTTTTTACCAATTCCCAGTGGGGTTGAGCTCCTTCGTGCAAAACCGGAATGTCACCTTCTTGAAAAACGTTTAGGTTTTCCTCGGGCGTTTTTCCTTCAGGAACAATATCGGCTGGAAGATTGGGTAAAGTATATAGTTTTTCTAAAAGTTCCGCGGCCAATTGGTCGGCAGTTTCAGACAATTCTTTGCTCTTTTCTTTTAACAAAACTGTTTTTTCTTTAAGAATAGCTGCTTTTGATTTTTCGCCATTTTTCATCAATTCGCCAATGTCCTTTGATAATTTATTAGATTCAGATAAAATTCCGTCCAACTCCACTTGCGTGGCGCGACGGCGCTCATCCAGTTGCACCACTTCTTGAACAACTGTGGTGGCATCCATATTTCTTTTTGCCAAAGCGGCGATTACTTTTTCCTGATTCTCTCTAATAAACGCAATTTGTAACATAGCTTGATTTTTTAAACGCTAACTTTTATAATAACAGGAGCAAATTTAAGGAAATGTTTGTTAGAAATGAGACAAAGTTTTTGCGATTTCGAATCCAAAGCTTCCAGCCTTATGAAGGCTGGAAGCTTTGGAAAAATTCTGCTTTTTGAATGAAGAATTGACATTGTTAACGAGATTCCTAGCCTCGATTGCCACGTTCCTCGCAATGACAAATAATAATTACTTATTTTTGCACTTCATTAAATTCTATTATGTTACAGAATCCAAAAAGATATACCATTACGGCGGCGTTGCCCTATACAAACGGACCCATTCACATTGGGCATTTGGCGGGGGTTTATGTGCCTTCGGATATTTATTCTCGTTATTTAAGATTGCAAGGAAGAGACGTTTTGTTTGTGTGCGGAAGCGATGAACACGGTGTTGCGATTTCGATGAAGGCCAAAAAAGAAGGCGTTACACCTCAGGAAGTAATTGATAAATACGATGGAATTATCCGGAAATCGTTCTCGGATTTTGGGATTTCGTTTGACAATTATTCCAGAACTTCGGCCAAGATTCATCACGATACGGCTTCGGAATTTTTTAGAACGTTATATGATAAAGGTGATTTTATCGAGGAAGTGACCGAGCAATTGTATGATGCAAAGGCTGACCAATTTTTGGCAGACCGCTTTGTTGTTGGGACTTGTCCACGCTGTGGCAACGAAGAAGCGTATGGTGACCAATGCGAAAAATGCGGTTCGACGCTAAATGCCACGGATTTAATCAATCCAAAATCAACCATTACGGGAGAAACCCCGATTATGAAATCGACGAAACACTGGTTTTTGCCTTTGGATCGTTATGAAGATTTCTTGAAAGAATGGATTCTTGTTGGACATAAAAATGACTGGAAACCCAATGTTTACGGGCAAGTAAAATCCTGGATTGACGGCGGATTGGAGCCTCGTGCGGTAACTCGTGACCTTGATTGGGGAATTGACGTTCCGATTGAAGGCGCCGAAGGAAAAAAATTATACGTTTGGTTTGACGCGCCAATAGGCTACATTTCATCTACGAAAGAATGGGCCCAAAGAGAAGGAAAAGATTGGACGCCGTACTGGAAAGATCAAGACACAAAATTGGTTCACTTCATCGGGAAAGACAATATTGTGTTCCATTGCATCATTTTCCCTGCGATGTTGAAAGCGGAAGGAAGTTATATTTTGCCGGATAATGTTCCAGCCAATGAGTTCTTGAACTTGGAAGGAAACAAATTATCTACGTCTAAAAATTGGGCAGTCTGGTTGCACGAATATTTGGAAGAATTCCCGAATCAACAAGATGTTTTACGTTATGCGTTAACATCGAATGCGCCAGAAACGAAGGATAATGATTTTACTTGGAAAGATTTTCAGGCGAGAAACAACAATGAATTGGTGGCGATTTTTGGAAATTTCATCAATCGCGTGGTGGTTTTAACCAACAAATATTACGAGGGAATTGTTCCAAGTCCAAATGAATTTTCTGAAGTAGATACGGCGACTTTGTCCGAATTGAAAGCGTATCCTGCGGTGATTTCGAGTTCAATTGAACGCTATAGATTTCGTGAAGCTTTGGGCGAATTGATGAATGTGGCCCGGTTGGGAAATAAATATCTTGCCGACGAAGAGCCTTGGAAAATGATAAAAACAGATTCAGCTCGTGTGCAAACCCAAATGTATGTGGCTTTGCAAATTGCCGCTGCTTTGAGTTCACTTTGCGAACCTTTCCTGCCTTTTACCGCAGCGAAATTGTCTCTTATTCTTAAAATTGATGACAAAATCAATTGGAACGCCGTTGCTGATAACTCGGATTTAATTCCTGATGGACATCAAATTGGCCAAGCCGAATTGCTGTTCGCCAAAATTGAAGACGAGGAAATCCAGAAACAAATCGATAAATTGGAAGCTACAAAAACGGCCAATAAGGAGGAGATTGCATCGTCCCTCGCAATAACGGAACCTCAGAAGGACTTAATTCAGTTTGATGATTTTTCCAAAATGGATATCCGTGTAGGCACAATCATCGAAGCCGAAAAAATGCCAAAAGCCAACAAGTTGTTGATTCTAAAAATAGATACGGGAATTGACATTCGCACCATTGTTTCTGGGATTTCAGAGAGTTTTTCGCCTGAAGATATCATCGGAAAACGCGTGACGGTTTTAGTGAATTTGGCTCCAAGAAATCTTCGCGGCGTTGAAAGTCAAGGAATGATTTTGATGACGAATAATGCGGATGGAAAATTGGTTTTCGTGAATCCTGATGAGGATGGCGTTTCTAATGGAGAAACGATAAATTAAGAAATAAAAATGAACCTAAAAGTAATCGCTTTCGATGCAGACGACACCCTGTTTGTCAACGAAACGTATTTCATAGAAACGGAACAAAAATTCTGTGGTTTGATGAGCGATTATTTGTCCCATCAGGGCATTTCACAGGAACTTTTCAAAGTTGAAATCGACAATTTGAAAATCTACGGTTACGGCATAAAAGCCTACATTCTTTCGATGATTGAAGCGGCGATGAAAATTTCTAATAACACTATTCCTATTGAAATCATTGAAAAAATAATCGAATACGGAAAAGAATTACTCGAAAAACCAATTGTTTTATTAGAGGGAGTTGAAGAAACTTTAGTTGCCCTACATGGAAAATACAAGCTCGTTGTGGCGACCAAAGGCGATTTATTAGACCAACGCAGAAAGTTACACAATTCAGGTTTGGGACATTATTTTCACCACATCGAAGTAATGGCGGACAAGCAGGAAAAAGATTATTTAGATTTGATAAAACGTCTGGAGATTCAACCCTCAGCTTTTTTGATGATTGGAAACTCCTTAAAATCGGATGTGTTGCCCGTTTTGGCCATTGGCGGACATGCGGCGCATATTCCGTTTCACACCACCTGGGCGCACGAAAGAATTGACCATACGGTGGAGCACGACAACTTTTGTGCTTTCGAAAAAATGACCGATGTTTTAAAGCGATTGCAATAGCAAGCCGGTTTTGTGCTTTTTGAATTTTTTATCAAAAGTCGGGAAGAATCAATAAAAAAAGGTTCCCATTGCTGGAAACCCTTTTTGGTGTAGACTGTTTGGATTATTTTCCCAATAGCAGCAAATCATTTGCCACCACTTCGGTGATATAGCGTTTTTCGCCATTTTTATCATCATAACTTCTGTGGGTGAGTTTGCCTTCTATGGCAATTTCTTTGCCTTTGGTTACGTATTTTTCGATGATTTCGGCAGTTTTCCCCCAGGCTACCACTTTGTGCCATTCGGTTTGTTCTACTTTTTCTCCTTTTTCATTTTTGTAACTGTCATTTGTGGCGATAGTCAAATTAGCTACTTTTTTTCCTCCATCCAAATTTTTGATTTCTGGATCTTGTCCTACGTGTCCAATTAACTGAACTTTGTTTCTTAATGCATTCATGGCGTGTAAATTTAAATTGTTAGTATATAGTTTGTTGAATGGTTCGTTCCAATCAACAGGGCAAAGATGCGACGACTCTAAAAATTTAGTCGGTAGATAACTACTTACTTTCGGTTGTAACTATTTGTAAGCGTTTGTAAATGGAAAAATTTGTTTATATTTGATTGATTTTAAAAGAATTGATCCCGCAATGATGAAAAACAATTTCAATCTCGAAAAACTAAAATTCCCGATTGGAAAATTTCAAAACCCAGATTCAATATCAGAAAATGATTTGGAAACTTGGATTTCAATTATTGAAAATTTCCCTTCGAAAATAAAAAAACTGACTTCAACCCTTTCTGTTGAAGAGCTGAATTGGACGTATCGACCAAAGGGTTGGAACATCAAACAAGTGGTGCATCATTGTGCCGACAGTCATATCAATAGTTTTATCCGATTCAAACTGGCTTTGACCGAAGATATTCCCACGATAAAACCATACGAAGAAGATAAATGGGCAGAACTCGCCGATGGCAATTCAGATGATATTTTGCCTTCCCTTCAAATCATCGAAGGCGTTCACAGCCGTTGGGTTTTGCTCTTGAAATCTTTTGGTTCAAAAGAATTAAAACGCCAATTTTTCCATCCAGAAAACCTCAAAATATTTTATTTAGACGAAATTATTGGGGTTTATGCCTGGCATTGCAATCATCATGTGGCGCATATTGAACAAGCGTTAGCATACAAAGACCAATTTTAAGAAAAACGAAAAACTATGGACAAAACCTGCTTGGAATGTGGAGAAAAAATTGTGGGTCGCGAGGACAAAAAGTTTTGTAGCGATGGTTGTCGCAACGCCTACAACAACAAAATAAACAAAGACAGCACTAATTTTATGCGCAATGTCAACAATAAATTGCGCAAAAATTACCGCATTCTTTCGGCCTTGAATGTCGATGGAAAAGGAAAAACCACTAAATCAAAACTCTTGAGCAAGGGTTTCGATTTTGAATTTTTTACCAATATTTTGGAAACCAAAACCGGAAACACCTACTATTTTGTTTACGACCAAGGCTATCGCGCCTTAGAAGAGGATTATTATATGTTAGTTAAAAAAGAAATTTAGACCCAATTCTATCCCAATGAAAAAAAGCTATTCTTCCCTTTTATCCATACTATTTATCCTGGGAATCCTTGGATTTGTTTTCGCCACCATGATGCCGCAAGGATCAACCGACGATGAAGTTCCACTTTCGGAGTTTTCTACCAAAAGAGCACTGGAACAAGTCAAAAACATTTCTAAAAAACCGCATTTCGTAGGTTCCGAAAATCACGATGTGGTGGCCAATTATTTGGTAAAAGAATTGCAGAATCTGGGTTTGGAAACTTCTATTCAAGAAGGTTTTGCCTTTTCGGATTGGGGAACTTTGACCAAATGCAAAAATATTTTGGCTCGAATAAAAGGCAGCAACAGCGAGAAAGCTTTGCTCCTGCTTTCGCATTACGATAGCGCGCCACATTCTTTTTCACACGGTGCCAGTGATGCTGGTTCCGGTGTGGCAACAATCTTGGAATGTGTTCGTGCTTTTGTGTACAATAAAACAGCCCACAAAAACGACATTATTATTATGTTTTCGGATGCCGAAGAGTTGGGATTGAATGGCGCGGCGCTTTTCGTGACCGAACATAAATGGGCGAAAGAAGTAGGTTTGGTGCTGAATTTTGAAGCGCGCGGATCATCAGGTCCCAGTTATATGTTGATGGAAACCAATACTGGAAATACCGGATTGGTCAAAGAATTTGCTTCTGCCAACACCAAATTTCCAGTTTCCAATTCGTTAATGTACAGCATTTACAAAATGTTGCCCAACGATACTGATTTGACAGTTTTTAGAAAAAACGGCAACATTCAAGGCTACAATTTTGCTTTTATAGACAGTCATTACAATTACCACACGGCTCAAGATGACATCAATCATTTGGACAAAAATACCTTGGCGCATCAAGGAGAATATTTGATACCGCTATTGCATTATTTTTCGAATGCTAATTTAAACTCAACTCAATCCCTTGAGGATAATGTCTATTTTACGATTCCTTATTCTTTTATCAGCTATCCTTTTGATTGGGTTTTGCCAATGGTAATTATTGCTTTTGTACTCTTGTTGTTTTTGATATTTATTGGAATTGGAAAACGTATTTTGTCTTTTCCAAAAATCATAAAAGGATTCATTCCGTTTTTGGGTTCGCTACTCGTTTCGGGGCTACTCACGTTTTTGGGATGGAAATTATTACTAAAAGTATATCCGCAATACAACGATTTATTGAACGGATTCACCTATAACGGCCACTATTACATTGCGGCATTTGTCCTGCTGACTTTGTCGATTTGTTTTGCTTTTTACCAACGTTTCTCTGCCAAAAAAGTGACGATGAACCACTTCATTACGCCATTATTTATTTGGATTCTCATCAACGGATTGATTTCCATCTCACTGAAAGGAGCAGGATTTTTGATCATTCCCGCTTTTGCAGGATTGCTGATGTTGGCTTCTTTTGTACTTACCCAAAAGTCCAAATGGATTCTGAATCTTGTATTGAGCATTCCCACCTTACTGATTATTTCGCCTTTTATACAAATGTTCCCCATAGGTTTGGGACTGAAAGTATTGTTTGGAAGTGCCATTCTTACTGTATTCACATTTGGTTTATTGCTGCCTGTTTTTGGTTCTTTTGTGCGAAAAGGAATGGCATCGGCAATTTTGTTATTACTTGCAATCGGATTTTTTGTAAAAGCCCAAATTAATTCTGGTTATGAATCAGGCAAGGCCAAATCAAATAGTTTAGTCTACATTCTGGATGCCGATAAAAACAAGGCAACTTGGGTAACTTATGACACCAATCTGGACGAATGGACCAAAACCTATTTAGGCACGAATCCAAAAGAGGCCGCAGCATTCAACTCACTTTCTTTACCAAGCAAATACAATTCCGGCTTTACTTTTATGGCCAATGCTCCAATGAAAGAACTAGCGAAACCAACCATCGAATTTCTGAAAGATAGCATTTTTGGTGCCAATCGTTATTTGAAAATCCAAATCACTCCCAACCGAAAAGTAAATCGCTACGATGTATTTGCTAATGAAAACCTCGTTATTGAAAATTTCAAGGCCAATGGCTTGTCTTTATTGGGACAGAAAGGTTCCAAATACGACCGAAAAGGCAAGAAATTGTTGAGCTATTATGTGGTGGATCAATTGCCTCTGGAAATCGAATTCAGCGTTGCCGCTTCGAGTGTTTTGGATTTGGTTGTAATGGAAAGTTCTTTTGATTTGCTGAGCAATCCATTGTTCTCGATGGCAAAAAGAGCTAATTGGATGATGCCAACCCCTTTTGTTTTGAATGATGCCGTGATTATTAAACAGAAAATAAAACCTTCAAAAAGAACAATTAAACCAATTGGTCTGAATGTTGGAAACGTCATTCAAAAAGATAGTTTGATGCTTGCAAAAGGCAGTTTGAAAAAACCGTAATATATGTGGTCACAAATTGTGATGACATCAAAACCAAATTGTACTATATGCAAGTAACTACATTACAATCTAAAATAGTTGACATTCGAGGTCAAAAAGTCATACTTGACTTTGATTTGGCAATGCTTTACGAATTGGGAACTAAAGTTTTAAACCAAGCTGTCAAAAGGAATGTCAAGAGATTTCCTGTTGATTTTATGTTTCGACTAACTATTGAAGAATGGGAAAGTATGCGGTCACAATTTGTGACCGCATACCAAAATAAAAGAAACGTAGTTGTAACGCCCTTTGCCTTTACTGAACAAGGAGTGGCAATGCTCAGCGGCATTTTAAATTCAGATGTGGCAATAAATGTAAATATTGCCATAATGAGAACTTTTGTTATGATAAGAAAATATGCCTTGGAACACAAAGAATTCAACGCTAAATTATTGGAAATAGAAACCAAATACGACAAAAAATTTAGTGATATTTATGAAGCCTTAAATTTCCTCATCAAAAAAGAGGAGAAAGAGGTAGTGCAAAAGGAACGCAAACAAATTGGCTATAAAAAAAACAACAATGAAACAAATTAGTATTCTGGGTTGCGGCTGGTTGGGTTTGCCTTTGGCGAAAGCCTTACTCGAAAATGGGTTTTCAGTAAAAGGTTCGACAACCTCGATTGATAAACTTTCGATTATAGAAAATCTTGGGATTCAGCCTTATTTGCTTGCCCTTGAAAGCAACAATGTTTCGGGAGATATAGAAACTTTTTTGCAAGGAAGCAAAACCTTGATTATTGATATTCCCCCGAAATTAAGGGGGAATTCAAAAGCGGACTTCATTGGAAAAATAGCCACTTTAATCCCATTTATAGAAAAGTCGAAAATCGAAAATGTATTATTTGTAAGTTCAACTTCAGTTTATGGCGACACATCGTCTTTCGACTGCGCTCAAGATGACACGCTCAGTGTGACAGAGGAAACTAAAACCTGTCCGGAAACAGAAAGCGGCAGACAATTGGTAGCAGTCGAACAACTTTTACAAACCAACATTCATTTTAAAACGACCATTTTGCGTTTTGGCGGATTGATTGGAGAAGACCGGCATCCCATCCGTTTTTTGGCTGGAAGGAAAAACCTTGAAAACCCCAAAGCCCCTATAAATTTGATTCATCAAACCGATTGCATTGGTATCATTTTGGAGATTCTTCGACAAAATTCTTGGAATGAAACCTTTAACGCTGTGGCACCATTTCACCCAAGTCGAGAGCAATATTATACCCAAAAAGCAATCGATTTGGGCTTAGATTTACCCGAATTTAATGATGAAAGCCCTACTTTTGGAAAAACAATTTTGAGCACAAAAGTCGAAAATGTTTTAGGCTATACTTTTTCAAAACCGAATTTATAAAGTGAGAGCTAGAATTCCAATGCCTTTTTATCCAAAATCAACAAACACCATTGAATTATAGGGTATCGACTTATGATGGGTCAGTTAGTTTCGACCTAATCTCTATTGTCTTCATCTATGCCTTACAAAAACTACCTCCTGAAATAAAGAGTATTTATGTTTATTTCTTCTACCATATTTTTACTCGTTTATCTGGCGAAAGATACATTCCGTCTCCCGGTTTGAGATTAAATGCTTCATAAAAGGAATCTACATTTTGCAACGGCACATAAGCACGATACATTCCTGGCGAATGTGGATCGGTTTTCACGCTGCTTTTTATCGTTTCATCACGCGTTTTAGTGCGCCAAACTGTTGCCCAAGAAATAAAGAAACGTTGTTCTGGCGTATACCCATCTATTAATCCTGGGTTTCCGTTTGCTTTTAAATAGAGATGCAAACCATCGTAAGCGGCATTTACACCCCCTAAATCGCCTATGTTTTCACCCAAAGTAAATTTTCCATCAACAAAAATTCCTGGCAAAGGTTGCAAAGCGCTGTATTGAGCGGCAAGTGCGGCTGTTAAAGCTGTAAATTGTTTTAAATCATCGGCTGTCCACCAATCTTTCAAGTTTCCATCAGCATTGTATCGCGCCCCTGAATCATCAAAACCATGAGAAATTTCGTGACCAATAACCGCTCCGATTCCTCCATAATTTACAGCTTCATCGGCTTGATAATTATAAAAAGGCGGTTGCAAAATTGCTGCTGGAAATACAATTTCGTTATACGAAGGATTGTAATACGCATTTACGGTTTGTGGCGACATTCCCCATTCGGTTTTATCAACTGGTTTAAAACGTTTGTCTAAATCTTCTTGAAAGCTCCATTTCGCAAGGTATTTCGAATTCTCAAAATACGTACCTCCTTCTTCAGGACTTTTCAAAGTCAAGGCCGAATAGTCTTTCCATTGATCAGGATAACCAATTTTTATGGTTGATTTTCGTAATTTTTCAATGGCACTTATCTTTGTTTCTGGCGACATCCAAGGCAAATTATTGATCCGGTTTTCAAAAGCTAGAAAGACGTTCTTAATCATTTTTTCGGCTTTCACTTTGGCTTCAGCTGGGAACATTTTCTCCACATATAATTTTCCCAGTGCTTCCCCAACCGAACCATTAATTACTTGCAAAGCTCTTTCATCTCGCGCTCTTTGCTTAATCGCTCCAGTTAATGTTTTTCCATAAAATTCCCAATTTGCATCTTCTACTGCTACTGATAATTTATCTGTTGCTCTATTTAATAATGTCCATCGCAAATAAGCTTTCCAAGCTTCCACTTTATTATCCTTAAAAATAGTCTCTAAAGCGACCATGTATTTAGGTTGCGCAACAATCAAGGAATCTACATTTTTAAGCCCCACATTGGTCAAATACACATTCCAATCAATGGAAGGTGTTAGTTGCTGCAAATCGGAAACCTTCATTGGATTATAGGATTTTCTTCGGTCGCGTCTTTCTACTCTGTCAAATCTTGGTTTAGACATTGCTGTTTCTAAAGCCAAAATTGTTGCGGCATCTGTTTTTGCTTTCCGTGGTTTTTCGCCTAAAAACTGTAACATTCTAGCCACATGCAACATATATTTTTCTCTTTTTTCTTTTGGATCTTTGTCCTCCGAAACATAGTAATCTCTGTCTGGCAGGCCAAGACTTCCTGGCCCAAGAGTAATTACATTTCTATTACTGTTTTTTGCGTCAGCATCTACGCCAACACCAAAAAATCCGATACCGCCAATAGGTTCCATTTCTATTAACAAAGCTTGTAAATCTTTGATATTTTCTATAGCGTTAATTTTAGCCAAATATGGTTTTAGTGGAGACAGCCCATTATTATTTCTACCAATAGTATCCATAATGGTTTTGAAAAGATTTACCGCTTTTCCTTGATCTGTATTGGATTTGTATTTTGGATTTGTTGCGGCTTCTTTTAAAATGTTCAAGGCATCAATATCCGTCTTTTTTCGTAATTCGTTAAAGCTTCCCCATGAAGTTTTGTCACTTGGAATTTCAGTTTTGTCAAGCCATGTCCCGTTTACAAATCGGAAAAAATCATCATTTGGTTTTACTTTTGTATCCATAAACGACACATTAATACCAAGTTCTTTTTTCGCCGGAGCAATTTGCGACTGAGCTGATGAAAGTCCAAGAATTGCAGAAATCACAAAAACTAACTGTTTATTGAAAATTATTTTCATTTATTTTGAGTCTATAGTTACACTCCCAAAGATATTCATCTTTTTTAAAATTAAGATTAATTCTTTTGAAATAACAATGTGTTAATTTAATTTAAAACAAAAGTCATTTTCGTATTTTTGGCAAAATCATTTTTATGCAATCTTTTTTTTTTAAATATCGAAAATTCTTTGGTGTTTTATTGGTCTTTTCTGCTGTTACAATTTTCCTTTTTTATTCGGCTTTGAAACCGGCAAAGTCATTGCCCATTTATAATCCATCCGATGTAAACCCAGAATTAGTGGATACTACGGTTCAATATATTAGCAAATACCACACGATTGCCAACTTTTCGTTTACCAATCAAAACGGCAAAACCATTACCCAAAAAGATTATGAAGGAAAAATTTATGTTGCTGATTTTTTCTTCACAAGTTGTAAATCGATTTGCCCAAAAATGACAACTAATTTGGTCGAGGTACAAAAAGCATTTCTTGATAATCCAAAGGTAAAATTGCTGTCCTTCTCGGTTATGCCTGACGTTGACAGTGTTTCGGTTTTGAAGGAATATGCCAAAATAAACAGCGTAATTGATTCCAAGTGGAACCTAGTTACCGGCGACAAAAAAGCCATTTATGCAATAGCAAGAAAATCCTATTTGGCCGTAAAACAAGGAAAACCGGAGGAACTTTACGATATGGTACACACTGAAAACTTTGTTCTTGTTGATTCCAAAAGACGCATTCGAGGTTTTTATGACGGAACAAAAAAGGAAGAAATTCAACGCTTGATTGAAGATATTAATTGGCTTTGCGAAAACTAAAAATAATCCTAAACCTGATAATAGTCATTTAATATTTCTTTTTTATCTGTACTTTTGCAATCTAAATTCAATCTAAATAAGATTTGCAAACCACAATAGCCAATTTAAAAAAAGGAGATGTAGCGCTCATCAAAAATTTTGATGTGGAAGCTATTCCCTTAAAATTACTTGAAATGGGTTGTTTGCCCGGAAACAGGGTCGAATTACTTCAAATTGCACCCTTCGGCGATCCTTTATATTTGGATATAAATGGCTCACACCTTGCCATTCGCATCGAAACTGCTCGTGAAATTGAAGTTGAAATTATTAACCCGAAGACAAAAAACGATCTGGCGAAGCAAAATAAGTTGAAATGAGCAAGGAAAATATCAATGTCGCTTTAATAGGCAATCCAAACACAGGCAAAACATCGGTTTTTAATCAACTGACCGGTTTGAACCAACAAGTTGGAAATTATCCCGGCATTACTGTTGAAAAAAAACTCGGCTTTTGCAAGTTATCTAATACCATCAAGGCAAATGTGCTCGATTTGCCCGGAACTTATAGCCTGAATGCAAGTTCAGTCGACGAAAATGTCGTCATCGAATTATTGCTCAACAAGAAACACAAACTCTACCCTGATGTTATTTTGTTGGTGAGTGAAGTGGAAAATTTAAAGCGCAATTTGTTGCTTTTTACCCAAATAAAAGACTTGGAAATCCCAACCATTTTGGTTATCAATATGATTGACCGAATGGAATACAAAGGAATTTCATTGGACATCCCGTTTCTCGAAGATCAATTGAAAACCAAAATAGCGCTAGTAAGTTCTCGAAAAGGCACCGGCATTGAGGAACTGAAAAAACTGATTACCACCTACAAAAGCATTTCTACAGAGCCGTGCTTGAATGCTTCGACAATTGACGAAGTTTATTTCAACAATCTCCGGAAAACGTTCCCGAACCAGTCCTTATACAAACTTTGGTTAGTAATTACCCAGGACGTCAATTTTGTGGATTTAAATAGAAAGGTGCTTAAAAATGATTCGTTTACAAAAACCGATTCGGAGTTAAAAAGATTGCAACAAAAAGAGACCATAAAACGGTATCAATTCATCAATGACATCCTAAAAATTGGTCAGAAGATAGATGTTTTGTCAGCCAAAGATTTGAGGAGCAAACTGGACAGAATACTGACGCATAAAATTTTTGGTTACCTGATTTTCTTTTTCATCTTATTCGGGATTTTCCAATCTATTTTTGAATGGTCTAAAATTCCAATGGATTTTATAGACACTACTTTTGCCCGATTGAGTTTCTTGGCAAACGAAAAATTACCTGCTGGCAGCTTCACCAACCTAATTTCACAGGGAATTATTCCAGGAATTGGCGGCATTTTGATATTTATTCCCCAAATAGCTTTTTTATTTTTGTTTATCTCCATTCTCGAAGAAAGCGGTTATATGAGCCGAGTGGTTTTTTTGATGGACAAGATTATGCGCAAATTTGGACTTTCCGGTAAAAGTGTCGTGCCACTTATTTCCGGAACTGCTTGTGCCATCCCAGCCATTATGGCAACCCGAAATATCGAGAATTGGAAAGAACGATTAATTACGATTTTGGTAACCCCGTTTACCACTTGCTCTGCAAGATTGCCAGTTTACGCTATAATCATCGGACTAGTAATTCCGGACAAGCGCGTGTTTGGTATTGTAAATATGCAGGGATTAACATTGATGTTTTTGTACCTTTTGGGTTTTGGTATGGCGATATTTTCGGCTTTTGTATTGAACAAAGTGCTTCAACTCAAATGCAAAACATTCTTTGTGGTCGAAATGCCCAATTACAAACTGCCGATGTTTAAAAACGTGGCGATAAACGTCATCGAAAAAACGAAGGCCTTCGTTTTTGGAGCAGGGAAAATAATCTTGGCCATATCAGTAGTTTTATGGTTTTTGGCTTCCTATGGTCCCGGCAAGAAATTCAATAATGCGGAAGAAATTTTGCTTTCAAAAGTAGAAAATACCCATTTATCCTCCTCAGAACTAGAAAACAAAATTGCTGCCTATAAACTAGAGCATTCCTATATTGGCGTGATGGGAAAAACCATAGAGCCCGCCATTTCCCCTTTAGGCTACGATTGGAAAATTGGTATTGCCATTATCAGTTCGTTTGCCGCAAGAGAGGTTTTTGTGGGAACACTGGCTACCATTTACAGCGTCGGTGGTAGCGATACTGAAGACACCATAAAAAATAAGATGAAAGCCGAGATAAATCTTGAAACAGGCGATAAGATCTTTAACTTTGCTTCAGGGATTTCCTTGTTGTTATTTTATGCCTTTGCGATGCAATGTGCCAGCACACTTGCCGTTACCAAAAAAGAAACTAATTCTTGGAAATGGCCTTTGGGACAACTCATTTTCATGAGTGGTTTTGCTTATATCGTAGCCTTTTTTGCCTATCAAATCTTAAAATAAAGTAGTTATGTTTCAAGAAATTTTAGCTTATGTCACTTTAGGAATTGCCGTAGTTTTTTTATTTAGAAAATTCTTTTTTAAAAGAAAAAAATCGGACAAAAATTGTGGGGAAGATTGCGCGTGTAAATAAATCCATTCTACCCTAAAAAAAATTATATTGTTCTATAACCAATATTTTTAGTCGAGTGTCATTTTTTTATAGAAATAAAAAGAACGTATCGCTTATCCTATCTCCAGTGTCATTGGTTGTGTTGCTTTGTATTGGACAATAAAGCGAATATTGTTTGTGAATTGAAAAAATCGCGTAAAGAGCTAAAGAGGTATTACTAAAAACAGAAAATTTCACAAATCAACACCGAAAAATAGGTATCCATTTGTGAAATCTGTATTCAAAAAAACAGCAGTAAAACTTTGAGAAATTAAACCTGAAGGAGGCCAAAGCACCTCGGAAAAGCTCTCCCGATGTATGCGTTGTAAAAGTTAATTTCTTTTTTCGGCTATCCCATAATGTTGCCTAAGAGGAGGCTGAATTAGAATTTAAATGAATCTTTTATTTTTTCAAGCAATTCTTTATACCAAACTTTTCTTTCTGCCTCTGTATCTTCCCCATAACCGTAGCCATAACCGTAGCCATAACCGTAGCCATAACCGTAAGCTTTTTTAGATTTCACTCCGTTCAATAGAAGTCCCATGTTAGGCAACTTTTTTTCTTTGTAATAAGATTTAATCAATTTCAACGTGCGCTTTTCAGAATAATTGGATCGAATTACATAAACAAACGCATCTGCATTTTTAGCAATCAATATTGTATCCACAACCAAACTAACGGGAGCGGTATCAACCACAATGTAATCGTATTCTTTTTTGAGTTCATCAAATAAGGCATCAATACCCCCATCTTTTAATAACTGGACGGGATTTGGCGGTATTATTCCAGAGGGCAACAAATCCAAGTTTTCAATTCCTGATGGCCGAATATAATCGTGAATTTTTTGGTTCTTTTTAGATAAATAAGCCGTCAGGCCATTAATGAATTCATCAATATCAAAATAGGATTTGATTTTCGGGGCACGTAAATCAAGTCCAATGAATAATACTTTTCTTTTGGTTTCTGCGAGAGAAGTGGCTAAATTGATGGCAATATAGGTTTTGCCCTCTCCAGGCAGGGTAGACGTAACAAAAATCGTTTTGGCCATTCCTTCTTTTACGCCACTAACCATAAATTCGACATTACTGGTTGCAATTCGAAGGGATTCCGCTGAACTGGACCGGCTATTTTTAGCAAAAACTTCATTTTTTTCAGCCAGGGTGACACTAGCTATAAAAGGAATCCCTTTTATTTTTTCTATGTCTTCCCTTGTTTTTATTTTGGTGTCCAGTAAATTTTTGACATATATAATAACAAAGGGAATTCCAAATCCTAATAGTAAAGTCAGTAAATAAATGATGGTTTTTTTGGGCGATACTGGTTTATCGGAGGAAATCGCTTCGTCGACCACTTTGGCATTGGGTTCTGTTACGGACAAGGAAATAGCAGTTTCTTCTCTTTTTTGCAACAAATACAAATAAATGGTTTCCTTAATTTTCTGTTGTCTGTCAATAATTCTGAATTCGCGTTCTTGTGAGGGTATATCGTTTATCTTGCCCGTTAATACGCTATTTTGCTTGTCTAAATCCTCTTTTTTTGTTTTCAATGAGGTTTTTAAAACCGATAGACTTTCTTTTATGTTTCTGTTTAAATCCTCTATCCTTTGATTTAAATTAATCACGATGGCATTCTTGAGGGTTCCCTCTTTCATGATTCTATTCTTTTGCATCACCGTTTCATTGTACTCACCAATAAATTTCACAATATCAGAACCGCTTCCTGCCGGCATAATATTGATGGGAATCAAAACCGAATTCCCTTTGTTTTTCACAAAATCAATCATATCATTGACCACATTGAGCTGCGACTCTATTTCTATAACTGCTTTTTCGTATCCTTCCGCACTTTGCAAATACAATCCTGCATTGGAAGTAAGATCCGTAATTTGGTTTTGTTTTTTGAAATTTTCGTTTACCTTTTCCACATTACTTAATTCCGAGGCAATATCTTTGATGCGGGATTGAACAAAGTGCATCGTGTTATTCAACACATAATTCTTGTCGCTAATGGCATCCTCATTGTAATTTTTTACCAATTCGTTCAAAAAGTCCTCCCCTTTTTCCCTAATTTCACTGGTTAGGGTTAGTTTCACGATACTGCTGGTCTTGCTTATGGATTCTACCCCCAATGATTCTGAAAGTTCTTCTACCACTGACTTAAGAGGGGTTACTTTTATGGTAAGCGTGTTAAATTTGCCAAAATCAACGGACTCAACTGCCGGCATTTTCAAAACCCTCATTTTAGAATCTTTTAAGGGTATTAAAGAACCGTAGCGAAACTGCCCTAGGCTCTTATCCCCATCCCATAGTTCGAAAGTACTGTTGTTAATTACTTTAAATTCAAATGTTTTGGCTGCTTTATAAAAATTAGCGGTGTAGGGATAAAAAATACATTGAATAGGCTTGTCTTTATATAACTCTCGGGGCATTATTCTTCCCGGATAAAAATACGTGATGTTTAAATCGAGGGAGCGTATGGTTTTTAAAATCGTGGTTCGGGATTTTATGATTTCAATTTCGTTGTCTACGTTGCTTTTCATGTTTGACATGAGGCCCATATCGGCAAAAGCGGACAAGGAGGACTCAATCCCCCCTTTTTTTTCATCCTTGACTAATATAACGGCTGCAACGCTGTATTTAGGGGCAGTATACCGAAGGTATATCAACGAACTTGGAATCGCAATAGACAAACTCAACAAAAACCAAGGCCAATAATAAAAATATTTGTAAAAATTTTCCTTGATGTTTAACTCGTTGTTTTCCTCTTCCTCATAGGAATAAAATTTATCTTTTTTCATTTGAATGAGATTTTATAATTTGATAACCAAGGCCATAATAGTGGTTAAAATAGATACCACTGATAGAATTACGGAAACATTCGGTCCTACCACCGAAGAATTTACTCTGGTATTATTAGGTTCCACGATAAGAATGTCATTTTGCGCCAAATAGTAATAGGGAGAATTTAAAAATAGGGTTGATGTCAAATCGATCCTGTGGTAGGATTTGACCCCCTCACTTTCTCGGATCAACAATATATTATTTCTTTTTCCGTAAATGGTTAAATCTCCAGCCATGCTCAAGGCTTCTAGTACCGTAATGCGTTCGCTACCCAATGTAAAACTGCCCGGTCTTTGCACTTCGCCTAAGACCGAAATCTTAAAATTCAGTATTCGTATGGTAATAATCGGGTTTTTAATGTAGTCGGCGATACCTACTGTCAATTTTTTTATGGCTTCTATTTTAGTCAATCCGGCTAATTTTAACCTACCTAAAACCGGAAAATCAACATAGCCTTCATTATCAATTAGATAGGTCTTTAACCTGTTCTGCATAGTAGTATTGGTTACTAAGCCCTGTACCTCCGGCAAGTTGAATATGGCGGTCACTTCTGGGTTTTCGGCAGCCACAGTGATACTTAAGACATCATCCGGCTGTAATTGAGGCTCATAAACCAGAGTGCTGCTGGTAATCGCCGCACTTTCGATATCTTGAAGATACGCTATGTTTTTTTTTGAAGTACAGGAAAAAAACAAACAGCTCGAAAAAAACAGCACGCTAATTTTAAAAAAGGATACAGACATAAATGAAGAATTTGATACTAATTTGGAAATCGTTACGCTAAAATTTGAGTCAAAAATAATGTAAATTATATCATTACAGTTGAAAATTAAATTTAAAATCTATTGATTTAAAGATCGGGGGCGCTATCATCAGCGTGTAAATGAATAAAAGGCAAGGAACATTACCATTCACTAGCTCTAAGATTCGACTTGGACTCATCGCTAGAGCCTTCTAATACGCATTTTGCTCTCCGCGCAAGAGATTAAAAATGGTTTTGAAAATGATTTTAATATCTAAGTAAAAGACCCAGTTTTCAATGTACCAAATATCGTGTTCCACTCGGTTTATCATGTCTTCAAGAAAAGGCGTTTCCCCTCTAAAACCATTTATTTGAGCCCATCCTGTTATACCAGGCTTGGCATAATGACGCACTGGGTAATGTGGCATCACTTCAGCATAATGGTCCGTATGCTCTAGCATGTGTGGCCGAGGTCCCACCACGGACATGTTGCCAAGCAACACATTGAAAAACTGTGGCAATTCATCTATACTGGACTTACGCAAAAAGGCTCCTAATCGAGTCACACGAGGATCTCCGGACTTTGCTTGGCTATTATTATTGGTAAGACCTACGTGCATCGTCCTGAATTTATAACAGGTAAAATTTTTTAAATCTCTTCCCGAACGTTGTTGTTTAAAAAAAACAGGTCCAGGAGAATCCAACTTAATTAGAATAATTAGGATTGGAAACAGCCATG
This sequence comes from Flavobacterium psychrophilum, assembly GCA_945872245.1. Lineage (GTDB taxonomy): Bacteria > Bacteroidota > Bacteroidia > Flavobacteriales > Flavobacteriaceae > Flavobacterium > Flavobacterium psychrophilum_T. The sequence goes on along the minus strand of CAMBZB010000001.1, from coordinate 56,585 downwards.
AAAAAACAAATACAATAACAAGTACGGAAAAAAAGAGGTCAAATATTTTTTTCAATAGGCGGTTCATGGCTGATTCTAGGGGTTCGCTCCGCAACATTAAAACGGGTATATGATCATAAAAATCGAGGGTTACTATTTTTGATTTGGTAAATGCCTGAAAATCAGGAATAAATTTAATCCGCACCAAGAATTGTTCACTAATTTGGATTAAACCATTGATTTTTTCGCTTTTTTTTGCGGAGAAAGCAATGTACATTTCATCCACATCATTAGTCGCAACATAATCTTTAACCGTATCTATTTTTCCTAAATATGGTATCCCCATGCCGTCAGTACCCACAACCCCATCGTCAAAAAAACCTAATACTTTGTACCCATAGGACAGATTATTTAATAAAACATGAACAATTTGCTTTGCTCTTGCATTACTTCCTATTATAATAACCAACTTATAATTAAAGCCTTTGGAACGAATATATTTTAATGATTTGATTACTGCTATCCTAAAAATAAATAGCAAAACAAAAAACAATCCATAAAAATAAAACATCCGCATTCGAGAGATGTCATTATACTTCAAAAGGAACACAAAAAAGGAAATGGCTGCGGCATGAAAGACAACCATTTTAAAGGTTTTTGATAGTATGTTCCCGATTTTTTCTATTCGGATTACCCTGTAGCTGTCTTTATAAACCAAGAAAAAAATCCAAAAAACATTGGATAATAAGGAAATCGTTTGAAATTCTTTTAATGCAATGTTATTGAAGTTTTGGAATCTCATTAACAAAGAAACTAAAATCGCAATGTTTAATAATATCAAATCGAGAAGTACATAAAAAAATCTAAAATAGCGGGCTAATTTAAATTTGGCTACAAAATGCAAAAATTGATGGGTCATTGAAATATCTAATTAAATAAGAAAATATAAAAATCAGTAGCTGTACTAATCTGATGATGTTAGGATTTGCTAAAAAGCGAAGATAGAAATTTTGACGAAGAAACCAAAAAAGAAGTTGCCGATTTAGCTTCAGCGAAAGTTAAGAATACTAGTTTAATTTTGAATAGTGTGTTCATCGAGGAACCACTAGCACAACCGGTTCCTAGTCTATTTTTATCAATTTAAGAGTAGATGAATGAATCGTCTGCTCAAAACAGTCCCTCCGCTAATAAGAATTCTCTTCATTTATATATGTTGTTTATTAAATACCCTTTCGTAAAATTTCACTAACTTTTCAGATTCATGATCCCAAGAAAGTTCTCGAATAACTCTGTCATACCCATAGTTACCCATTTTAATTCTTAACTCTTCATCATCTAAAAGTATTTCTATTTTGCTTGCAAAATCAGCAATATCATTTGCATAAAGTGATGCTTCTTTAGCCGAAAAACGACCTTCTTTTAGATCAAACTGAATGATAGGTTTTTTTAAAGCCATATATTCCATAATCTTGTTCATGGTACTAAGATTATTCATTTCAGTTGGTTTATCCGGATTTACACATACATCCGCAGTATTTAAAACTCCAACAAGTACTTCATCAGAAACTCTTCCATAGAAATCTACAAAATCATCAAGATTTAATTGACTACATAATTTTTTTAATTCTTCAACATGCGTACCACCTCCTACTATTGCTAGTTGAATATCTTGTCTTTTTGAAATAATTATTTTCAAACTTTGTAGCAAAAGATCAATACCTTCTTGCTCCCCTATAACACCAACGTAACCTATTAAAAATTTTCTTCCTTTTTTATATTTAACATCAGGAGGAAGTATTTGCAAACGATCTAATTTTGGACCACTACGAATAACTTGAACTTTTATAGGGTCCATACCTCCTCTTCGTATTGCAATTTCTTTGTAGGACTCGTTGGTTGCAATACTAAAGTTTGCCGTTTTAAAGGTTAGTTTTTCAAAAAAAACCATTAGCCTATAAAAAAACCCTTTTTTATTATATTTAGCAATAAATAACTCAGGATTGATGTCATGGTGATCAAAAACATACTTAACGCCAAATAATTTATAAAATAACGCTACTATGAATATTAAATCAGGTGGATTGCAGCCATGGATAACATGAAACTTTTTTTTGGAGTAAATTTTAATACTTAACCAAAACTCCCAAAATAATGCTGTTGAGTATTCTAGAAGATAGCCTATAGCTCCAGATGCTTCAAATGGCAATGGGTGTCTATAAATTTCAATTTCATTAATTACTTCATATCTTTTAGTATACCCTTTCATTATGGGACAAATAATACTTACTTTGGCTCCGTTTTCACTTAAAGTGTTGGCTTCCTGCCATACCCTTCGGTCAAAGGGCACCGGTAAATTTTCTACTACAATAAGAATATGTTTTCCTTTTAATTTTTCCATTTTCACCAATTTACACCCATATATTTATTATTTTCCCTAATACTAGTACTCACGCCAACCATGTCAAAAATAATCTTATCATTAGTATTCTCAAGTTCTATTAAAAATTGTTTTTCACGATTACAAACAATAATTACATCTCCGGAATCAATTGTTTCCCTTAACGTTTTATCTGAAAGTAATTCGGTCAAATGTGGTATTTTTCTATCAATATATTCTTTGTTTTTACCCGTTAGTTTCGCCGATTTGATATTGTCATCATATAACATCAAATCAAAACCTTTACCGAGTAAATTTTCCACTAAATCAACATAAGGACTGTTGCGAAGATCATCCGTACCTGCCTTAAAACTCAGTCCTAAGAGGATTATTTTCTTACCGAAATATTTACTCATTTTTTTAATTGCTCTCTGAATCTGTATATCATTCGTCTTATTTATACTCTCAATTATCGGCACTGAAAGATATAAATCATGCGCAAGAGTTTGTAAGCCCCCTAAGTCTTTAGGTAAACAAGATCCGCCATAAGCAAAACCTGGCTTCATATAATAAGGAGAAATATTCAATTGTTTATCCATACAAAGAATCTCCATTACTTGATGCGAATCAATATCAAGTTCAGAACAAATGTTACCAACTTCATTAGCAAACGAAATTTTTAACGCATGAAATGTATTGTTAACATATTTCATGATTTCTGCTAATCTAGTTTCTACGGCCACTATCTTACCTGGAAGATTAGAATACAAACTTGAGACTATTTCAATTGCTTTTTGAGATTCGCCACCTATCAAAGTTAAAGGTGGATTAAAATAATCGTCAACTGCTGAACCTTCACGAAGGAATTCAGGATTATCAACAACATCGAAATCAACACCATGTTTTTTACCAGAAACTTCTTCAATTATTCTTGATATTTTCTCACAAGTCCCCGGCATAATCGTTGATCGTATTGCAATAACATGATACCCATTTTTTTCTTTAAGAGTTTGACCAATATTACGCGCTACACTAAAAATGTATTCCAAATTTAAATGTCCCTTTTCTGTTGATGGGGTTCCCACGCAAATAATAGAGATTTCACTATCTAGCACAGCTTCCTTGGAATCAGTTGTGGCCTTAATGTTGCCCAAATCTCTTTGTTCTTTTATTATGGCATCAATATCTTTCTCTACAATTGTGGCTATTCCTGAGTTAATTTGATCCACTTTTGATTGTGAAACGTCAACTCCAATTACTTTATGACCGTTTTTTGCCAAACATCCTAAACTTACACAGCCTACATATCCAAGGCCAAAAATGCTAATATTCATAAACTCTAATTTTTGTAATTACTTTAATTGAAGATTTTGTTTTTTTATTATACGAAATAACCGTTGTTGGTTCCTTTTGCATAAAAGATTGAGAATACCAACCCAATATAGGCTCTTCTTGCCCTTTTAAAATTTTTAAATCGCCTTCAATAGAATCTAATTCCAATGATAGTTTTATTCCCGAAGGATGTAATAATAAAATTTTCTTGTCATTTAGATCCGTCAGAGTTATATCAGGGTGAAGATGAAACAAAACATTTATATCATGCATTTTTCCATCATTATTTTTTATTTCATCGGTGATTAGAAAAGTGTCTTCTTCTTTGATAAATTCAATTGTACGTGTATGACTTACATTTTTATATCCTGTATGAGTCGCTTTTACAATTTCAACTTTACAGTTTTGTTGCATACCTAAAACAGTACACTGATAATGATTCAACCACATCGTATCACCCGCTTGTGTTGCCTGATTTTCAACATCAACGCAAACTGTATTGTGAGCCATCGTACTAACGAAATATTCACGCCATTGTTTTGAAACATGGTAACTATAAGTACCCGAATCAACAAAAACAGGAAAACCGTTTACGTGCATTAAAAAAGATAACGCATCTGCATGACCATGAGCTGCAATCGAAAGATAACCTAATGGGGCTGCATCAAAATGCAAGTAAATTTCCTTTTCTCTTTTTTGCTTTCTAAAGATAAAATGACCTTCAAGTTTATAAAATTTAGAAAATTGCTCGCTTTGTATAGTGGGAATTTTACTAAAAATAATTTTCCCTTTTTCACCAAACAATAATTCGTTTTTCAAATCAAAACCAGCAGATTTGGATTTGAATCTACTATCTCCAAATAAGATTGCTGCAGAAGTCATTAAAGATTTAAAATTATTATAATGTTTATCTGTACTAAAACAGATTACCTTACCATCATCTTCGTCACCATATTTTGGAAAATTGACATTTATATCTGTAAATTCATAGATGTATTCAAAAATTTCATTTAAATGCTTTTTATAATTTATCGAAAAAGGATTATTTGTATTTTCTCCAATAACATAGGGTAAAAGAAAAAAATCAGTAATAAATTGAATGTATTCTGCGGCTTCCTCCTTATTTACACCATTCGAATGTTGCTTTTGTATTTCAATTTCAAGACCTTTTTTACAGTACTCCAACCACATGTCGGACTCTTCAAATTTCCATTTAGTTGCAGCAATAAAAAGACCAGAATATTCAGATATTAAATGATTATTAGCTGATGAAAACTTAGATGGATTGTTATAAGAGTATTTGCAATGTTCATATATAACTGGCAGCCAAGTAGTCTCTACAAAATCATTGAAAACACTGTTTTTATTTGTAATTTCCTGAACATCTAATATCTCCCAACACAAAAACCAATTTAAGATTCGAATATTGACTTCTATATTACTATACCAATTAATTCCAAGCATATAGGGATTCTCTTTGGTCCAAGATTCTACAATACTCACAAACTGATTCAGGTATTTTTCTTCTCCAGTACTCCTATAGTTCAACGCTATATGAGGTAAAAATTCTAATCTATTAATTTCCCAAACATTCTTAGCGGACAATTCGGCATCTTTACGTATGCTCATTGATTTAGCAAAAGCAATTGGAAACTCTTTTCCACTAAAAATATCTTTATGCCAATTGACAGGTACTTGACTGTAATCAAAATTTAGTCCGAATACCCCAAAATTTGATTCAAAGATAGGCAGTTTACTTTCGAATGCTGGAAGTATACTAGCTCTTATTGATTGTGGTCTCTGTCGAGGCAGTATATATTTCAAAAAGCGTTTTTCTATTTTTTTGCTGACAAGCTGACTTATCCGATACGGAATTTCAGAAATAGTCATTGTCTTAAGGCGGTTTATATACCAGTTAATCATCATTTATTAGATTTGAGGGTATTGGTATAAACAGTATAAATTCGTTCTCTAACTTTCCGTGGTTCAAACACTTTACTTTTTTCAATATTAGCCTGAGACATTTGTTGGTATTGGGTTGGATTGTTGACTAATGAATTAATAATTTGACAATAATCATCTGGTTTAAAACTTTCGGTTAAGTAACCATTCTCAATATTTTTTATTATATCAGGTATGCCTCCTACTGGTCTTGATACGATGGGTAGTCCATACATCATTGCTTCTAATAATGTTAACGGCAATCCTTCAGAATAAGTAGGAAAAAACATGATATGAGCAGCATCCAATAAATTATGCTTACTATTATTTGTAACATAGCCGGCCCACTCTATATCATTATCGTTAGAAATTAATTTCTTGACATTCTCTTCTTCTCCGCCACTGCCTGCAATAGTTAGAATAAAACGATTATCTACTTTGTTCAAAAGTCTTAAAGTATCTATTGCAATATAAACGCCTTTTTTAAGTTCTAGCCGCGATAAAAAAAGCAATCTTATTTTTTCGTTTTCAGGAATTAATTTAGGAACTCTTTCTGTAATAAATTTATTTTCGGCACTGTTCGTTTCGATAATAATTTCATTTTTATACCCTAAATCAATTAATTTATCTTTAAAAATTGTTCCTAAAACAATCGTTGTATTTGCTTTTAGAAAAGTTTGTTTATTAATAAATCGTAAAAATTTGCTGCTTTTAATTTTTTCTTCATACTCTAATTCCCAACCATGCCAATAGACAACCAATTTGCGCGAAAATAAAATTGTAATCCAAGCAAAACCAGCATCTCTTAAAAACGATTTTTTATTTAAGGAAGGGTTAAGATGCACCATATTTATACCCTTTAGTTTAACACTAAAATCGATATATTTTAATGGAATGCGAAGCATTGTTGGAAGGCTACTACTTAAAACAAAAAGAGAAATATTTTCGTAGTAGTGTTCCATTTTCAAAATATTGAAAAGAGCAGTAACACCCCCTGATTTTTTTAAATCAGGAACTGTGATTAAAACTTTCATATACTGTATATTTATGAGGGTATAAAACTTGATTTTTTACTAGTTGCGCATTGAACTAATAATCTATGGGTAAAATCTAATCGCGTTTCTTAATGAATTTGGCTGGAAATCTGTTTATATTTAATTAATCTTGCAGGAACACCAGCCATAATTGCATTATCTGGGACATCATTAATTACAACAGCATTAGCGCCAATAGTGACATTATTTCCTACTTTAATAGAACCCAAAATTTTAGCACCTGTCGCTATATAAACATTATTACCTATAATTGGAACTTCAAAATTTCCAGACTTTCCTCCAATTGTAACATTTGTACCTATGTCAACATTTTCTCCTATCTTACATCTAGCATGTAAAACAACTCCTATGCCTCCATAACTAAAAAAGGAACCTCCCCCTATTTCGCATGAAGTCGGTATCTTAGAATTGTACAAAAGAAAAATAATTAATTCTATCAGCTTAGGAAGTAATGGAATTCTCCACAAAAACAACTTACGACCTAATCTATAAAAATGAACAGCATTAAACATATTATTTTGTAAGTTCAAGCAATATTAAAAATTGATCTATCTAGTTTATTTAAATTCAAAGGAAGGATTCTATTTTGGGGGAGTAAATTCAAAACACTTCATTTAATCATTATAATTAAAACATTAAATGAAATAATGAATTCTGTCTCCAAATTTTGTTCAAGGGAGTAGTAACTCCTCCTGATTTTTTTAAATCAGGAACATTTATTAAAATTTCCATTTCTTTCATTTTCGAGATAATCATCTATCAATTTATTGCTTTTAATACATCGGGATTAATTTCTCTTTTTTTAATAAATCTAGCAGGTATCCCTCCCCATATTTCGGAAGGTGGAATATCTTTTGTCACTACAGATCCAGCTGCTAAAACGGAGAAGTCCCCAATTATGACAGGTTTTGTAATTATTGTACGAGCACCAATAGTTACATTGTTTCTAATTTTAATGGGCCCCGAAATTTTTGCACCTGTCACTATATAAACATTATTACCAATTACAGGAACTATATACTGCCCAGATCTACACCCTATTGTTACATTTGTTCCACCATCATCATCATCCCCAATTTATATCGAGCATGTAAAACAATACCTATTCCTCCATCACTAATGAAAGTACCTTTTCCAATTTCACAAGTTGAAGGAATTTTAGAATTGTATAAAATAAAAATTATTAATTCAATTGTTTTCTGTAATAAAGGAATACGCATTGTATATAGAAAATGTCCTAATCTATAAAGGTGAACGGAGTTAAACTTATTTATAAAATTAATTTTAATTTAATGATGGAACAAACTAAACTATATTGGTATTACAAATAATTAAATTCTAAAATCACAAACATTAATTGTTTAATAAAAAATTTTCCAGTTTTAAAGCAATATTCTTCCATTGATAACCTTTTAGTTCTTGCTTTATAGTAATACCATCATAAGTTTGAAGTAATTCATATATTTTAATTAGACCTTCACAAAATGATTTCGCATTATCCTCAACAAGAACACCGTTACCTTGATTAATGATTAATCTATTTTCAACAGTGGAAGTTGCAATTACAGGTAAACCAGACATCAAATATTCAAACGTTTTTGTTACAGGTTGATGGTTAAAATAATCTGTAATAGGAACATAAGAAACTCCTATATTACTTTGCTCGTAATATGCTGCTAATTCTATGTGAGGTACATATCCAACCAAGTGAACAGCATCTTGTAGAATGTACTTTTCAATTACATTTTGCAGTTTCAAAGTTGATTGCTTATCCCCCACTCCAATAACAGTATAACTCAAATTAACATTTTTATGTTTTTGTAGAAAAAGATATATTCCTTCTATAGTCTGATCAATATTCCTGCTTGATAATGTTCCTACATAAAGCAGTTGTAAACCAGGTTTTAATGTTCGTTTAACATCTATATAGTTTGCACCTAAAGGAATTATAGTTGTCCTCTTTGGTAGCCGTAATCGTTTTTTTACTCCACTTGAAATAACACTCAAATTATTGTAAAAACAACATTCAAATCTCAAGAAAAAATCATAAAAAAAGCGATTAATAATTGATAACGATACACTGGCAGTCCTAATATCTAAAAAAAACGAACTTTTTCTTGCCAAAATTAAAGGAAGCACCAAACATCCGCGAAAATAATTCACCAATACTCGATCGTATGATTTTGAATTTATTATTGCCAAAACAGCTTGTGTAAAACGAATATTTCGTTTAAATAAATTCCCATTTCTCGAAACGTAATGAACCTTGACTCCATCAGTATGTGCTTTTAGTCTATTATAATCCCAACAAATATATTCTATCTGATATTTTTCTTTTAAATGTAAAGAATATTGATAATAATCAATTAAAGATCCATATTGGGCTTGTGTTATAAGGAGTAAACTATTTTTCATTAATAAATTTGAAGTTTATTGGGTTTTGAGAATTTTGATTGGCTTTTAAAATGCTTAGCAAAAAATAAAATGAAAACAAAAAGAAAAGAAAAAACAGTAGATCTTAGCCCATCATTGTAAAAGAGCGAAATTAAAAAAACTGCTGATAAGAATAAAAGCAACGGTGATGAATAATTTTTTATCCCTTTAGGCTGTTTTCTGAAAATTTCTGAAAATACCAACCAAATAATTAATACTAAAAGAATAACTCCACCGGATATTATTAGGAAAAAACTATAAGGTCTGGAACCAGCTAATAACCATTCATATTTTTTTGAAAATTCTGAACTCATTCTTGATTGAGATCCAGTGAATGCACCATAATCTTTACCTAAAAGTAAATCGCCATCATTAGCTAATTTTTGCGTGCCGACAATAAGCTTAGTAAATCTAGGGACATCTTCATCCACTATTTCATCTCCTAGTAAGTAACTATTTAAGAAGTCACCACTGTAGATGCCTTCTAATGGATTTTTGTAGCTAACATTCTCTTGTGTAGAATATATAAAGGAAAAAGCAATCATACATAAAATCCCAAGCGCAGTAATAAATATTGACGATCCTATTTTCTTAAAATTGATAAAACTTAAAAAATATAATAACAGAAGAATAAATGAAATTTTTGTTTCGTTTAGCGCAATTGGTATAAGGAAAATTAGAAAAGGAATACTTTTTTTTAATCTTTCTTTTGATGTTCTAATTTTATTTTCAATTAAATAGTATATTATTAAGAAAATAGAGAAAGTTAATACCCCTGATCCTCCATAACCAAAAGTACCACCTACTGCATCCCCTGCACCAAATTTGATGAATTGTTGTATGGTTATAGGTATTTGAATTGTCAAAAAAATGTATGAGAAATTTATAAATTTTCCATTTATTTTTTCGATTTGATTTGTTTGATAAAGAACATCCATAATTACGAAGTAACAAATAAAAACCAAAGTTTCACGGATACCGTTAATGTGAGCTAAAAGAGATTTATCAACTGAAATTATAAAAGCAATTGAAGAAAATATTATAAAAAAAAAGATATATTTCATAAACCTCGACTTCCATTTAATAAAACTTAATGTTAAAAGAATAATTAAAACATCTATAATTATTATAGTTAAAGTATCAATCAATTTGAAATCAAAGAATAGATTTAAAAAATATTTACCAACACTTCCAAGGTATAGACAAAAAAAAAGAACATTAATTTTAAATTTAAGAGTCATATTAAAGTTGAATTTTTAACAAAATATTAACCGTTTTATTATAAAAAAATAACAAAAACATTAATTGTGTAACAATACAGGCTAATAAAATACCATTAGAATTTTGATTGAAATATTTAATTAATATTATTGATAGTAAAATCTGAATGGCGGTAAATACTATCGAGTAGATAAGATACATATCGAGCTGACCGCTTCCTTTAATCATCATTTTATAAGGTTCAGATAAAACTACAAGAATAACCCAAGTTCCAAATAAAATGTTAGTTGAAAATGATGAATTGAAAGTAGTTCCACTCCAAAGAGAAATAAACGGATTAGCGATGAATATCATAATAGGCACTATGAGTGTCAAAAGCATGGAACTTTTTAATGATTTTTTTAACAAATTTTTTGTCCATTCAACATCTCCCTTTACTATTGACTCAGTAAAAGTTGACCAGATTGGATTGAAAATAATGAAGGCTATTGAAATAAGCAAAAAATAATATTTAAATAGTAAATTAAAATCAACTACTGCAGAAGGTTTGAAATTCCGAATTACAATAAGATTAATCGATTGAAGTGAAATTACACTCATTATATTTATAACGAAAAATTTGAAGCTTAACAAACTTAAAGACTTTACTATATTTAGTTTGACATATTTAAAGGAAGGTGAGACTTCTCTGTAAAATTTAAGAAAATAAGAAAAATTAATTATTAATAAGCTAATATTTGGGACTACAAAAAAAGCTAACGCTAAGTAATAAAGGGATCCTTTATATCCAAATGAAATTAAAATAAATATTGTTAAAATTGAAAACAGGTTCAATATAAAACCAATAATTGAATAAGTTATATATTTTTGATCTCCTTTAAGGATGTTTAAAAATGCTTGTAGAAAAAACTGTAATGCAGTTGCAATGATTAAAATTCGAGCTATTAATTTAATTTCATTATTCCTATTGGGAGAAATATTTAGTATGTTACTCCAAGTAATATGATTTTCATAAATAAAGTATATAAATATAATTAAAATAGATAAAAAAAAGTTGACAATATAAGTGGTACTTACGTATGTTTTAGCCAGATGTAAATCACCTTTAGTTTTGGCTTCTGCGAATTTATTTCTTAAACCATCTCCTAAACCAATATCAAGAATATTAATTAAGGCAAAAGAAGATGTTAATGCCAAATAAATGCCGTAGTTTTCATAAGAAACAAAATTTAAAATTACAGGCACGCTTATAAAAGACACCCCCATACTAATAAATTTAATAATCAAAGAAAAAATCATCTGTATATAAGATTTTCTTAATTTAGGATCGGAGTTTGAAAGTCTAATTTTATTAAGCATTAATTTTTTAATATTTATATATTTGAATAATAAGGATGCATCATCCGATTAAACGATTAAACTTTTCTTCACCGATTAAACTTTTCTAAACAGTAACCGAAAACTGATATCGATTTTTTCTTTACTATATGTTAGGATTGTCTTTCTCTTTTAATGCTGTCTTAGCATTTAACGATGTAACTACTTTTTTGCCTGTTTGTGTTTCGAGTGCTATTCGGGCATCGCCTGCAATTTTACCACCTCGTTTAGCAACTTTCGCACTTTCTTCAAAGGTATCTGGATTTGTAGATTGTGAAATGTCTTTGGTAGAAGCCTCTGCAAGCATATTTAAAATTAGCTCAGTGTTGGTCATATTGTCTCGAAGATTTTGCTTTTTTAATCCTTTGAGAATTTTATATTCTTTAGTAGTTTTTCCTGCCCACTCTTTGGTAATAATATCGGTTAGCGTAGCAAATTGTATCCCTTCTTTTATTCCTCTTTTCTTCCACTCGTCTGTAAGTTCTTTGCGGATTTCAATACTTTTCAGACGTTGGTTAATCCAATTTTCTGAATAGCCTAATTTCAGGTATTGTTCCAATGCTCTGTCAATGGTAATTTCGGGATCTTGCATTTCGTCTAAACGTTCAGAAGCTAATTGCGCTAACCACAACTTAAACGGTTCTGCTTTTGGAGACGGTATAGATTGAATGAGTCGGAAAATTTGTTCGGTATCTGCAACGTCAGTTAGTCGCATTTTCCCATCAGTTGCAGCCATTTTGAACTGTCCGATTTTATCGGACAGTTCACTTCCTTCTTTTTTTAGCTTAGTTTTCAGGTCGTTCCAATACTTTCTCGGGCGATCTGTTCCTGTTAGTGCTTCAATTACATCAATAACAGAAATAAACCATTTTTCCTGTTCTTCGTCCCAATGGGTGCGAACCTGCTTTTGCTCAAATATTTTTATGGCGTTTTCACGATGCGCTGCTTGCATATAGGGGTTAAAGGTTAATTGAGTGTACCATATATAATTGGGTTCTTTGTTTATTTGGCTAACTAGGTACTTGGTTAATTGGTTAATCGATTCTAACTTTTATATTTTAGCAAAAAGAGTTTTTTTTTTAAACAATTAAGCTATTAAACTTTTCCTAAACGATTAACCGCCCTTCTTCCTACATCAAAAAACCTTCAAAATTGTCTCGATGTATAATTTTAAATTCGCTTCCTGTATAAGTTTCTAAAAACAGCGTAGGCATTTTATGTTTGGCATCAAGATTCCATTTGAATTCAAAAGCAGTCAAAACACCGTCTTGTTCTTCGATATAATCAATTTCTTTTTGTTCTTTGGTGCGCCAATACCACGAATTGACCCATTGTTGTGAATACTGCAAATATTTCATCCGTTCAGAAACCATGAAATTTTCCCATAAAGCGCCTACATCGGTCCGCAATTCCACTTGATTGAAGTTAGCGATAAGCGCATTTCGAATTCCATTGTCATAAAAATAAATTTTTCTGCTTTTCTTGAGTTCCGAACGAAGGTTTCTACTAAAGGAGCCTAATCTGAAAACAATATAAGTTTGCTCAAGTGCTTCAATATATTTTTCTACTGTTTTAGCATCAAGACCTGTGAGTTGTGCCAATTCGTTGTAGGAAACCTGAGAACCCACTTGATAGGCCAAGCCTTGTAATAATTTGATAAGTCCTACCGGCTTCTTGATTTGCTCCAGCAAGAGTACATCTTTGTATAAATAACTATTGGATAATTGTTTCAAAATTTCTTTTTCGACACCTACATTATTTACCACATCAGGATAATACCCATAAATCAGGCGATGAGCCAAAAGACGCTTTTCTTCTAACAATCCGTGATGGGCTGCCATTTCAGCAAAAGACAAAGGATACATTTTATATTCCCATTTGCGACCTGTTAAAGGTTCGTTGAGTTTATTTGCCAATTCAAAGGAGGAACTTCCTGTAACAACCAGTTGAACCTCAGGAATTTGATCGGTGATGAGTTTCATTCGTAATCCTATATCTTGAATGCGCTGCGCCTCATCGATGATAATTATTTTTTTAGCACCAAAAATTGCCTTTAATCGTGTGGATGAAATGTTTGCAAATAGGGCTTGTATGTCTAATTCATCTCCATTCATCCACAATACTTCGTCCGAAGTACCGAAAAGCATTTTCAACAAAGTGGTTTTTCCAACTTGGCGTGGACCAAGCAAAACGATGGCTTTCCCTGTATTGAGCTTATTTTTAAGTGTCTTTTCGAGTATTCTTTCAATCATAACAAAACTAATAAAGAACAAAAATACAACTTTTACGGATTCAAATCCCGAAAAGTAGCAACTTTTACGGATTTAAATCCTGAAAAACTCTAATGCCTTCAAGATTTACTATTTGATTGTAGCGTTTATGATGGGGTTAATTGGTTATTTGTTTAATCGATTCTAACATTTATATTTTAGCAAAAAGAGTAATTTTTTTTTAAACAATTAACCCAAAATCTTCTTATCGCTTCAAAATTTCTAAATCACTGGCTACCATTTCTTTTATCATGGCGGCTAAATCATACTGTGGTTTCCATCCTAGTTTTGTTTTCGATTTAGTAGGATCACCAATTAATATATCGACTTCGGTAGGACGATAATATTCTGGATCCACTCTTACCACTACGGTACCGATTGGCAATTGATATTTTGGGCTGTTGCAAGCGGCTACTTTAGCAATTTCATTTTCGTTTTCTCCTTCAAAGGCCAATTCGATCCCAACTTCGGCAAAAGAAAGACGCACAAAATCACGAATATAAGTAGTGACTCCAGTGGCAATAACATAGTCTTCGGCTACCTCTTGTTGCAAAATTCTCCACATCGCTTCGACATAATCTTTGGCATGCCCCCAATCTCTTTGTGAGTTCAGATTTCCTAAATACAAACACTCTTGTTTTCCTTTTGCAATTGCGGCTGTTGCCATAGTAATTTTTCGGGTAACAAAGGTTTCCCCTCGTCTAGGCGATTCGTGGTTGAACAAGATGCCGTTACAAGCGAAAATATCATAGGCTTCCCGGTAGTTTTTGGTTATCCAAAAAGCATATATTTTGGCCACACCATAAGGGGAGCGAGGGTAGAAAGGAGAATTCTCGTCATAAAATCCTGCCGCATTTTTATTCTCAGCCAAACCACCATACAATTCAGAAGTAGAGGCTTGATAAATTCGGGTTTTCTTTTCAAGACCAAGAATTCGAACGGCCTCTAATAGTCGCAAAGTTCCTATTCCGTCGACATTGGCTACATATTCAGGAGAGTCAAAAGAAACTTTAACATGAGACATGGCTCCAAGATTATAGATTTCATCGGGTTGTACTTCCTGAATAATTCTGATGATATTAGTAGAATCGGTCAAATCGCCATAATGCAGTTTGAAATTAACATGATTCTCATGTTGGTCTTGATAGATATGATCAATCCGTTGCGTATTGAAAGAAGAGGATCTTCTCTTAATCCCATGAACCATATAGCCTTTTTCTAATAATAATTCCGCTAAATAAGATCCATCTTGACCTGTGACGCCTGTTACAAGGGCTACTTTTTGTTTTGTGCTCATACTTATTTCGTTGTTCGTTATTCGTTGTTCGTTATTCATTTTACGATGAACGAAAACACTATTGCATAGATTTGATTAATTTATATAACATCATTTTTATTCTTGTACATAACTCAAATAAAATGACATATTCACTTTCAGATATATATCCTAAATCTTTCGACAAAAATAAATGATAATTTGTTTCTTCTAAAGATCCTTTAGCTATGTATAAAAACTGAATAAATTCTTTTTTATACTGCCTTGCCTGTCCTTCAATTATGTTTGTAGGTACGCTACTCACACTTCTCCTAACTTGACTAGTAAGACCAAATTGTTCCGCTTTTGGAAAGATTTGAGAGATTTTATACACTTCAACAGTTAATTGATGTGCTAATTTCCAAACTTCTAAATTTGATTCCATATTTCATAAGGGATTAATCGTTGTTCGTTTTGCAGAGGACGAAAAACGGTGGACGAAAATCGATTCTAAATTTTCACTTCTTTAAAATTCTCAATATTCTCTAAAAACCAATTGTATGTTTTCTGGATTCCTTCTTCCAAATTTACTTGGTGTTTCCAACCCAAGGCATGCATTTTAGAAATATCCATCAATTTTCGTGGTGTTCCATCGGGTTTGCTTGAATCCCAAACAATATCGCCCTGATGACCCACAATTTTCTGGATGGTTTCAGCCAATTGCTTGATGGTTAAATCCTCACCTGTTCCTACATTATACAAATAATCTGGCAGCGTGTTTTCCAAGCCAAAAACAACCGCTTGTGCCATGTCATCCACAAAAAGGAATTCCCGCATGGGTGTGCCGCTTCCCCAAAGGATTACGGCCGTATGGTTGTTGTGTTTGGCTTCGTGAAACTTGCGCATCATGGCAGGCAAAACATGGGAACTGGTCAAGTCGAAATTATCATGGGTGCCGTATAAATTCGTGGGCATCAAACTGACATAATCTTTACCAAACTGATTTCGTAGCGCTTGACAGGCTTTTACACCCGTAATTTTTGCCAAGGCATACCATTCGTTGGTCGGTTCCAAACGACCCGTCAGCAAATACTCTTCTTTTAAGGGTTGGGGAGCTAATTTTGGATATATACAAGAACTGCCTAAAAAGATAAATTTTTCGACCCCAAAATGGTGGGCTGCATCGATAAGATTGTTTTGGATTTGCATGTTTTCCATCAAAAACTGGAATGGAAAATTGTTGTTGGCCAAAATGCCTCCCACTTTAGCGGCAGCATCGATGATAACATCCGGTTTTATTTTTTGGATAAAGTCCCGAACAGCTTGTTGGTTTCTGAGATCTAATTCTTTGCTTGTCGCTCCAGTCAAGTTCGTATAGCCCTTAGCAGAAAGGGTCCGCCATATCGCACTTCCGACCATGCCGTTGTGACCAGCAATATAAATTACCGCGTTTTTATTGATCATTGTACTACTTATAATTAATTGATGCTTTTTATACTTCCCCCAGTAAGGAAGCGGTCACAAACGTATTAGAGAGCGCAAAGCAATTAGTTTGGCTTACCGTGATTAGAAACAGTGTGAATATTAACAAAAGAACATAGCTTCGCTATCGTTAATCCCAATTTAACCTTCAAACTGATATATAAAAATTTATGCAAATATACTCCCCATTTTTTAAAATTATAACTTTTTTTTAAATCCCATTAATTTATAAAATTTGTCCAAAATGGAACAAAATAATTAGTTCAATTTTTAGCAATTTGATTTCTTTATGCCTTACTGTTAAGTAATTAAATCAAAAAATAGATAAATAAAAATTTTACATTCCTTTACTCTCTGATGATGTTTTTTTTAAATTGCAATTCCTAATCGCCTTTTTGTTATAAAATGATGCGAATTGATGGTTTGGGATTGTGTTTTCTAGAATTGGAAATAGTCCTGTTTTCGGAAACTAAACCAACTTCACGAATAAATTTCCCGCAATTTTATTCGAAATCGTCAATTCCTTTGAATCCAACTTTATTTTTAACGAGGAATCAAAAGTTTCTTTTTCGATAATTTCAATTCTAGAACCCAAAGCGATTTCTTGCTTGTCTAGATATTTCAAAAATTCAGACGAAGAATCTTTTACTCCCACACAAATGCCGGTTTGATTTTCTGACAACTCCGAAAGTAACTGTTTTTCTATGGCAATGATTTGTCCCTTTGCGTTAGGAATAGGATCACCGTGTGGATCTTCGGTTGGATTTCCTAAAAAATCGTCGAGTTTGTTGATTAGTTTTTCTGATTTGATGTGTTCTAATTGTTCCGCAATATCATGCACTTCACCCCAAGTAAAATTTAATTTTTCGACCAAAAAAACCTCCCACAACCGGTGTTTTCTCACAATCATTTTGGCGGTAAGTTTACCCTTATTGGTCAAGGAAACTCCTTGGTATTTTATATAATTCACCAAATCTTTATCGGCTAACTTTTTAAGCATATCGGTTACGGATGATGCTTTGGTTTCCATCATTTCGGCAATCGCATTGGTACTTACTTCTGCATCTGAAATAATTGTCAGGTGATAAATGGTTTTGAGATAATTTTCTTCTGAAAAAGTCATTTGGAAGTTAGATGTTAGAAGTTAAAGGTTAGAAGTAAAAATGTAATGCTTACCAATGCCTAAATCTTAATACTTGATACTTTTATCTTAATACTTACTGCTAATTTTTAACGATGAATAACGGAATAGAAATTTTGTGGCGCAACTTGTCAACGGTGGTGCCAAAAATTAAATCCTTGAAACCAGTGTGACCGTGTGTCCCCATAACCAAAACGTCAAAATTACCCTTATTGATAATTTCAGGAATGACTTTGTTTGGTTTTCCAAATCCCAATTTTGTTTTTACTTTAAATCCTTTTTCCGAAAGGATGTCTTTGTATTCTGCCAATAATTTCTCGTCAATCAAGGTTTCGTGGTCTTCTATGTTGTTGCCGTAAATCATGGCGCCTACGGTTTCCACAACGTGAATCAAAGTGTATTTGGCGCCTATTCCGCCCAATTCGAAAGCGTTGTTTAAAGCGACCTCATCAGCCGAAGAAAAATCCACCGAAATAGCAATCCGCTTCTTAGAATAACCTCCCGTTTTAGAAAATTGCAATTTTAGATTGTGTGGCGAATGATTTTGAATATCCTGTTTTGCTTTGGTAATAAAAGGTTTAAAAACTATGTATAAAAGTAAAATCAAAAATCCAATAGCTAGCGGAACAACTGTCAACCATAAAACCAATGGATTTTCGGAAGTTTCGAGCCATCCTTTTATTTCATCAAAAACAAGTTTGACGTTGAGGGAAACAATAATTATTGCGACCAACCAAGCTAGAATTTGTGTCTTTTTGCCAATGTGAAAACCTCGCATCTTCGTTTTATCGCTCACAAAATGAATCAACGGAATTATGGCAAACCCCAATTGCAAACTCAAAATCACTTGACTTAAAATTAACAATTTTCCTGTCACACCTTCTCCAAAAATCGTAATAACAATTACAGCCGGGACTATGGCAATTAATCGGGTAATTATCCTTCGAACCCAAGGTTGAATTCTTAAATTCAAGTAGCCTTCCATAACAATTTGACCTGCCAAAGTCCCCGTAATAGTTGAACTTTGCCCTGCAGCGATTAAAGCAACGGCAAACAAAATTGGAGCCCATTTTGTCCCTAGAATTGGAGCCATAAATTGATGTGCATCCTGAATTTCGGCAACATTAAACATCCCGTTTTTATAAAATGTGGCTGCGGCCAAAATTAAAATTGCGGCATTTACAAAAAAAGCTAGGTTCAACGCAATCGTGCTATCAATAAAATTATATTTTAGGGCTTGTTTTATTCCAGCCGCGCTTCGATCGAATTTTCGAGTTTGTACCAAAGAAGAATGTAGGTATAAATTATGCGGCATCACCGTGGCGCCAATAATCCCGATGGCAATGTACAGCGCCGCAGAATTGGGCATTGACGGAATTAAACCGTAAACCACTTTCCCCATTTCAGGTTGGGCAAAAATCATTTCAAAAATAAATGAAATCCCAATAATCAAAACCAAGGCAATAATGAAAGCTTCCATTTTTCGAATGCCTTTATTGATGAGAAAAAGCAGTAAAAAAGTATCCAAAACAGTGATCAAAACGGCTTCAATTAAGGGAATATCAAACAACAAATTAATCCCGATTGCCATTCCCAACACTTCGGCGAGGTCACAGGCAGCTATTGCAATTTCCGCCAAAAAATAAAGAATGTAATTGATAAAAGGCGAATACGTTTCTCTTGAAGCTTGCGCTAAATCCCGTTGGGTAACTATACCCAATCGGGCGCTTAAACTTTGCAAAAGCAACGCCATCAAATTACTCATTAATAAAACCCAAAGTAAGGCATAACCAAATTGACTTCCGCCGGCAATGTCAGTAGCCCAGTTTCCAGGATCCATGTAACCAACGCTAATCAAATATGCAGGTCCAAAAAAAGCAAGTATTTTTCTAAATACCGTTTTTTTATTTTGTGTAGAGACGGATTGATTGACCTCCTCGAGTGATTTTCCCATTCTAATTAACTATTTAAAAAACAAATGTATGTGTTTTATTTGATAAGAGTAATTATTTTTTTAGCTTTGACTAAATTTAATCTTGTCTCTAACATGAAACGTCTATATGGAATTGCGCTATTATTTTTGTTTTTTCAAAATATAACTTTTGCACAAGATTTGCCTTCTATCCAAACCGACAGGCCAGACCAAACGGAATGCCCGTTTATAACTCCACGTCATTATTTTCAATTTGAAAACGGTTTTTCTTATGAGCAAAACAATCAAAACTCAAATTCATTTGTTGCTCCAACTGTTTTAACCCGTTTTGGGATAAACGACCATTTTGAGTTGCGATTGATTACAGAATATGCAATTGACAAAAATGAATTGGAAAAAACAAAAGGCATTAACCCCGTTTTAATAGGTTTCAAAACCCGACTTTTCGAAGAAAAAGGACTGATTCCCACTACATCCTTTATAGGGCATATTGGGATTCCGAATCTAGCATCCAAGGATTTAAAAACTATTTATTATGCTCCTGAATTTCGTTTTACAATGCAACATACAATCTCAGAAAAACAATCTTTAAGCTATAATATAGGTTCAGAATGGAATGGAGAAACAGCCGAACCAATGTTGATTTATACTTTAACATCAGGTTATTCCTTTACTGAAAAAATTGGTGGTTATATAGAATTATATGGATTTGTGCCGCAAATTGAGAAACCAGATCATCGCTTCGATGCAGGTTTGACCTATTTATGCAATCCAAATCATCAATTGGATATTTCGGGAGGCTTTGGGCTGTCAAAAACTTCTCCTAATTATTATCTTTCTTTGGGATATTCATTTCGATTTAAAATTTAATTAAACTATAACAAAACTTTATACTGCAAACATTCGTCAAATTAGAAATCTCCATATCTTTGCATAAATATTTTGCAGAGGAATCTGCAATCTAAAATCGTTAATTTTAAATCTAAAAAAATATGTATCCAGAAGAGATGGTAAAACCGATGCAAGCCGAATTAACGGTTGCTGGTTTTCAAGATTTACATAGTGCTGAAGCGGTTGAAAACGCAATGAAAGCAGAAGGCACAACTCTTGTTGTAATTAATTCTGTTTGTGGTTGTGCAGCAAGAAATGCCCGCCCGGGAGCAAAAATGAGTTTAGACAACGCCAAAAAACCAGATCATTTAATCACTGTTTTTGCAGGAGTTGATAAAGAAGCGGTTGATGCAGCGCGTCAACATATGTTTCCTTTTCCTCCTTCATCGCCAAGTTTGGCTTTGTTTAAAGATGGCGAATTGGTGCACATGCTAGAGCGCCACCACATCGAGGGTCGCCCTGCTGAATTGATTGCTGAAAACTTGAAAGACGCTTTTGACGAGTATTGTTAATTTTTACCCTTCGGCGTAAGATTTATAAAAAGCACTATTAATTTAGTGCTTTTTGCGTTTATTAACATCTAAAATCATTGGGTAATTTCTATTTTACAATATATTTTTTAAATTTACCTTATTATAATCAACTCTTACTTTTATAATTATGAAATGGATTTTAAAATTAATAGTACTTTCATTATTTCTCCAAAGTTTTCAATGTTCTGAGTCCAATGAAGTTGCTAATGGCATAACTTCCTTGCAATTAGAGACTAAAAAACAGGAAATTAACAATTACATTAATAGCTTTAGCTGTTCAGAAAGTGATGGTTGCAGTTATATTGCTTTTGGCTCAAAACCTTGTGGTGGCCCAAGGTCTTATTTAGTTTTCCCTAATAGTGTCAACTTGACTGAATTACAAGAAATGGTAAAAAACTACAATGAAATGGATAATTTACATAATATTCAAACCAATGCAACAATATCTGATTGTATGTATGTAATGCCCCCAACCGAAGTTAAATGTGTTAATGGAGTTTGTACTGTTATCAATTGATAAGGTGTTTGTTAAATACAAAAAAAACGCGGTTTTCATTTAATAAAAGTATTAGGTTTATTTAATTTCCCCCGATTTAAAGCCTATTAATTGTCTGTATTTTGATTCGGTTTCTTTCAATTCTTCTTCTAGTTGTTTGTATTTGCTAATGTCTTTTATGGTGACCACAGCAGCAACCACTTTATCATTTTGGTCTACCAGTGGCCTTCCACTTAGAAGCACTCGTTTCTTTTCTTGTTTTTCTGGATTCCAAAGTACCACATCTATATCATTCGTAACCTCACCTTTAAAGGCGCGCTCCATGGGGAGGTTTTGCAAAGGGAAAACTGTTTTTTGATCCGGAAAATAAACTTCAAAATGATTAGTGAAATTTGGAGCTATTTTATCGTCCTCTTTAATGCCAAAAAACTCATTGGCCATGTCATTGGCTAATACTATTTTTTTATCGGCATTAGCAACAATAACACCTTCCCCAATATTATCGACAATCAACCTCAATTTTTCCTCATTTTCATAAAGTTCATTGTTAATGGCCTGCTGCTCATTTTCTAATTGAGTGATTTCGGTAATATCCCTAACAAATCCAATAAAAAAAAGTTTATCATTCAATTTTAGAGGATTAACACTGAGGGAGATTGGAAACTCTTTGCCTTGTTTATTGAGCGCTTCCATTTTATAGGGCTTTTGATTCAGGATTGGCCCATCGCCTGTTAATAAGTATTGTTCCAGTTCTTTTATTTGTGCTTCCTTGTTTTTAGGGGGAATAATAAAATCATACAAAAATTTTCCGAGGACCTCGTTTTTAGTCCATCCAAAAACCACTTCTGCCTTAAGATTCCATCTTACAATTTTATTTTCTGAATCAATTAGAAAAACTGGATCAGGGGCGCCCTCAAAAATCGCTTGTATTTGTCGTTCATCTTCTTCTACCTTTTTAGTGTAAAGATTTAGCTTTTCAGTATCATTTTTCATTTGGGTGATGTCACGGGCAACAGCATACAACAGTCCCGTTGCAGTGTCCGGAGAAGTAGACCATAAAATCCATTTTAAGGAACCATCCTTGCACATATACCTGTTTTCAAAATTGATTGTTAAGGCACCCGTGTTCAACTTAGCGACCTCCTTTAAAGTCTTTTCTACATCCTCAGGATACACAAAATCAAGAAAGGGTTTGCCAAACAATTCTTGCTCAGAATAGCCTAAAGTTTTAGTTACGGATGGATTTATTTTAATAAATTTATCAGAAGCAATAATCATCATATCTAAGGACATCTTAAAAAATTTGTCTGCGGCTATCGCTGATTCCTCTTGTTTTTTCCTTTCGGTAATGTCCGTGGAAATTCCGCCAATGGCATAAATTCTTCCTTCAGCATCATATAAGGGAAATTTAACGGCAATATAAGTGTGAGGCCCATCCTCTTGCTGAATCGTCTCTTCTATTTTAATTTCTTTCAATGCTTTTACCGCTTCAAGATCGGAGTTTCGGTAGACATCTGCCACTTCCTTAGGCAACAAATCGTAATCAGTTTTTCCTACTATTTCTTGAATCGAATGATGAAATAAAGTTTCATGTTGTTTATTAATCAGTAAATATTGTCCATTAATCTCTTTAATAAAAATAGGATTTGAAGTGTTATCAATAATGGCCTGAAGCAGTTTTTTGTTTTCTAAAAGTTCGTGTTGGGATTTGTTTATGGACCGTATTTGGGACCGAATAATAAAATAAACAATAATTAATAAGACCATTGAAACAACAAACAAGGATAGTTCAATCAAATCTAACATGGAATCCATCTTTTTAATTCTTTCTTTGTCGAGTCTTGAAACAAAAATCCATCCCGACGCAATAACAACTAATAAATTGATGATAAATCCTAAAAGTATTTTTTTTTCGAAAGAAATTTTCATGGGTTTCCTATATTATGCATATTATATATCTACCATATTTAATTGAAAGTTAGTAAATTATATTCAAATAAATGTTATAATTTCCAAAAATTATCTTAAACCATAAAGAGGAAAAACCACTGCATTTGGATCTATTCCAAATAGCAAGAGACTTTAGAAACAGAAGAGTATTCCTTTTCTAAAATAATGCCTATTTTTGCACCCTATCCTTAAAAAGGACAAACCATTTTCTCACCTTAATTGTTTATAGCATGCAACTGTACAACACATTAAGCGCAGCAGAAAGAACCGTCATGATTGATAATGCCGGAAAACAGCGACTCACGTTGTCTTTCTATGCTTATGCGCAAATTAAAAATCCAACACAATTCCGTAACGAATTATTTCTGGCATGGAATCCGCTCGGGGTTTTGGGTCGAATTTATGTGGCTAATGAAGGAATTAACGCCCAGTTATCGCTTCCCGCAGATCATTTTTATGCCTTCAAAGATACCATTGAAGCCTACGATTTTATGAAAGGAATCCGTTTGAATATCGCCGTGGAACAGGACGATCATTCCTTTTTGAAATTGACCGTAAAAGTCCGGGACAAAATCGTTGCCGATGGACTAGAAGATGAAACTTTCGATGTGACCAACATTGGAATCCACTTGAAAGCTAAGGATTTCAATGAATTACTAGAAGATCCAAATACCATTGTGGTTGATATGCGTAACCATTACGAAAGCGAAATCGGTCATTTTACCAATGCCATCAAACCCGATGTGGACACTTTTAGAGAAAGTTTACCCATTATCGAAGAACAACTTTCCGCACATAAACAAGACAAAAAACTCTTGATGTATTGCACTGGCGGAATCCGTTGCGAAAAGGCCAGCGCTTATTTCAAACACAAAGGGTTTGAAAACGTGTACCAACTCGAAGGCGGAATCATAGAGTACACGCGCCAAGTCAAAGCCGAAGGGTTGGAAAGCAAGTTCATCGGAAAAAACTTTGTTTTTGACCACCGCTTGGGCGAAAGAATCACCGACGATATTGTGTCGCAATGCCACCAATGCGGCAAAGCATGTGACGTGCATGCCAATTGCGCCAACGAAGGTTGCCATTTGCTTTTTATCCAATGTGAGGAATGCAAAACGGCAATGGAAGGTTGCTGTTCCACCGAATGTACCACTGTAATCCATTTACCGGAAGAAGAACAAAAAGCCATTCGAAGAGGAATCAAAAATGGGAATAAAATTTTCAAAAAAGGAAAATCTGAGGTGTTGACTTTCAAAAACAATATCGAAAGTCACGGTGTTTTTGTTGCCGAAGAACCGAAACCAGGCACAAAGAAAGAACTGAAAGTCAAAAAACAATATATTGGAAAAGGAACTCATTTCTATCCAAAAGCCAATATTGGACAGTTTTTAATTGAAGAAAACGAGATCAAAATTGGCGACACCATTATCATCAAAGGCTCCACTACTGGAGAACAACAAATGGTGCTTGACGAAATGTTTGTCAACGAAATGGCTTCAGAAAAAGCCGTTTCAGGTGACACTTGCACATTCAAATTGCCTTTTAGAATTCGATTGTCTGATAAATTGTATGTGATCCGTGGCTAAAAAAATGATGAAAATCATTTAAAACGAACCCATTACGAAACAAGCCGTAATGGGTTTTTTTATCGAAAAATTATGATTTTTTGGCATTTTCAACCCTTGCATCTTAAACCAAAAAAATACTATCTTTACGGATTAATCGTTTTACGAACTTAAATTGCGTCAATCGCGATACTACATATAAAATTATGGCATGTACAAGTTGTTCAACTTCTGATGGCGGGGCGCCAAAGGGTTGCAAAAATAATGGAACTTGTGGCACAGATAGCTGCAACAAATTAACGGTTTTCGACTGGCTTTCCAACATGAGTTTACCCAACGGAGAAGCTCCTTTTGATTGCGTTGAAGTCCGTTTTAAAAACGGAAGAAAAGAGTTTTACCGCAACACCGAAAAACTGACGCTAAGCATCGGAGATATTGTTGCTACCGAAGCTTCTCCTGGACATGACATAGGAATTGTAACCTTGACCGGGGAGTTGGTTCGCATCCAAATGAAGAAAAAAGGGGTAAATCACACCAGCAACGAGATTCCTAAAATATATAGAAAAGCGTCACAAAAAGACATTGATATTTGGTCTGTTGCACGCGATAAAGAAGAACCCATGAAGGTTCGGGCAAGAGAATTGGCTATTGTCCATAAACTAGAAATGAAAATTTCTGATATAGAATTCCAAGGTGATGGCTCAAAAGCAACATTTTACTATACCGCAAATGACCGTGTTGACTTTCGTCTTTTAATTAAAGATTTTGCGGGAGTATTTAGCACTAGAATTGAAATGAAGCAAGTGGGGCTTCGTCAAGAAGCGGCACGTTTAGGAGGAATTGGATCTTGCGGAAGAGAATTGTGTTGTTCTACGTGGCTTACTGATTTTAGAAGTGTAAATACCTCAGCGGCACGTTACCAACAATTGTCCTTAAACCCACAAAAACTGGCTGGGCAATGCGGAAAATTAAAATGTTGCCTGAATTATGAACTCGACACTTACATGGATGCCCTAAAAGGTTTCCCGAGTTTTGAAACCAAATTAGTTACCGAAAAAGGGGATGCCATTTGCCAAAAACAAGATATTTTTAAAGGGTTGATGTGGTTTGCTTACACCAATGATTTTGCCAATTGGCACATGCTAAAAATAGAGCAAGTAAACGAAATCATTTCCGAAAACAAACTCAAAAACAAAGTGGCTTCACTAGAAGATTTTGCAATTGAAGTTGTGCAAGAACCTGAAAAACACTTCAACAACGCCATGGGTCAGGAAAGTCTAACCCGTTTTGATCAACCAAAGAAAAAGAATAAATCAAATAAAAAACGCAAAGGAGACGGACAGAATCTAATTGTTGCCAATAACAAGCCGCAAAACAACAATCCTAGGCCTAATGTCGCTAACGATAAAAACCCTGCGGGCCCCAGAAAACCAATAATTATCACTAAAAATGAGAATAAAGAATAGTACATTACTGCTTTTGGTTGTGGTACTCTTTTTTTCGTGTGACAAAAAAAGGGTTTTCGATGAATACAAATCCGTAGGAGGCGCATGGCATAAAGACAGTATTGTAACGTTTGATTTACCCGAATTAGATTCCACAAAAAGGTACAATTTATTTGTGAATTTAAGAGCCAACAATGGCTATCCGTTCAACAATCTCTTTTTAATTGTTGCCATAGAAAGACCCAATGGCTTTACCAAAGTAGATACCCTGGAATACCAAATGGCAAATCCCGATGGATCCCTTCTGGGCGACGGTTTTACGGACTTAAAGGAAAGTAAACTTGTCTATAAAGATAAGGTGCGATTTAAAGGAAAATACAAAGTTCATATCAAACAAGCGGTTCGAGAAAACGGAAAAGTTCCCGGAGTGAACGCTTTAGAAGGCATTACGGATGTGGGTTTTAGAATAGAAAAAATTGATTAAGACATAATTATGGCTACTCGAAAAAACAATAATAAGGCAAACAACGAAGAAAAAGACATCAATTATTATAAAAAGAAATTCTGGAAAGTTTTCTTTTACGGTTTGGTAGGAATTCTGGTATTTTTCTTATTTGCCTCTTGGGGTCTTTTTGGTTCTATGCCTTCCTTCGAAGATTTAGAAAATCCGGATTCCAACTTGGCTACCGAAATCATCTCGTCTGATGGGGAAATTTTGGGGAAATATTTCGAAAAAAATAGGTCGCAGTTAAAATATTCCGACTTGCCAAAAAGCCTTGTTCAAGCATTGGTAGCAACCGAGGACGAACGTTTTTACGAACATTCCGGAATTGATGGAAGAGGAACTTTGAGAGCCATTTCCAGTTTAGGAACAAGCGGAGGAGCAAGTACCCTGACCCAACAATTAGCCAAACAATTATTCCATGGCGAGGGTTCGAAATTTTTACCTTTTAGAATGGTGCAAAAGGTAAAAGAATGGATTATCGCCATTCGACTAGAAAGACAATATACCAAAAACGAAATCATCGCCATGTATTGCAATGTCTATGATTTTGGCAATTATTCCGTAGGGGTTAGCTCAGCTGCTAAAACTTATTTCTCTAAAGAGCCAAAAGATTTAACCGTTGATGAATCGGCGATATTGGTCGGAATGTTTAAAAATTCAGGTTTGTACAATCCCGTGAAAAATCCTCAAGGCGTAAAAAACAGAAGAAATGTGGTGCTTTCGCAAATGGAAAAAGGTGGTATAATTACGGAAATTCAAAAGGAAAAACTCCAAAGATTGCCTATCACCTTACATTTCAAATTAGAAAGCCACCGAGAAGGAACGGCAACTTATTTCAGGGAATATTTGCGTGATTACATGAAAAAATGGGTAGAAGAAAATAAAAAACCGGACGGTTCGGATTATGACATCTATAAAGATGGCTTGAAAATCTACACCACCATCGATTCTAGAATGCAATTGCACGCTGAAGAAGCCGTCGAAAAACACATGGCAAACCTTCAGGAACAATTTTTCATGGAGGCCAAAACCAATAAAAACGCTCCTTTTGTAAACATCTCTGATGCCGAAACCCAACGCATCCTAAAACAAGCGATGAAAGCATCCTATCGTTGGACAGTAATGGCGGAAATGGAAAAGAGTGATGATGAAATTATAGCGTCATTTAACCAAAAAACGAAGATGAAGGTATTCACCTGGAAAGGAGAAAGAGACACCATCATGACGCCATTGGATTCCATTCGGTATTACAAACATTTCCTGCAATCCGGTTTGATGGCCATGGAACCGCAGACGGGTAGCATCAAAGCTTGGGTAGGCGGTATCAACTACAAATATTTTCAGTACGATCACGTTGGTCAAGGAGCAAGACAAGTGGGCTCCACATTCAAACCTTTTGTTTATGCCACTGCCATTGAACAACTAAATATGTCGCCATGTGACACTATTGTTGACGGCCCATTTATGATTCGCAAAGGGCGCCATCATGTTACCGAGGATTGGGAACCTCGAAATTCAGACAACAGATACCGCGGAATGGTCACTTTGAAACAAGGTTTGGCTAATTCTATCAATACCATTTCTGCAAAATTAATAGACAAAACGGGTCCTGAGGCGGTAGTAGAGTTAACACACAAATTAGGCGTAAAATCTGAAATCCCCGTGCAGCCATCTATTGCGCTTGGTGCCGTTGACATTACGGTGGAAGATATGGTGGCGGCTTATGGCACTTTTGCCAACCAAGGCGTCTATGTAAAACCACAATTTATTACCCGAATAGAAGACAAAAGTGGCGTTGTGATTTACGAGCCCATACCGGAATCACACGATGTGCTAAATAAAGACATTGCTTTTGCCGTTATCAAATTACTCGAAGGAGTTACTGAAGGGGGATCTGGCGCAAGATTGCGTACCCAAGGAGGGGGAAGTGGCGACAACCGCTGGACAGGTTATCCTTACTCATTTACCAACCCAATTGCAGGAAAAACAGGAACGACACAAAACCAATCCGATGGTTGGTTCATGGGAATGGTTCCAAACTTGGTAACCGGAGTTTGGGTAGGATGCGAAGACCGTTCGGCACGTTTCAAAAGCCTTACGTATGGCCAAGGCGCAACCGCAGCACTACCGGTTTGGGCTTATTTTATGAAACTTTGTTATGCGGATGAAAACCTTAAAGTTTCCAAAGAAGATTTCGACAGGCCTCCAAATCTTTCCATAAAAGTAGATTGTTATTCCGCCCCAAAAGTAAAAGATACTACCGATATTCAACAGGATACAGGGGAATTCGATTTGTAACTGTCATTGCGGGGAATAAAACCCCATCGCATTTCTTGCTCTTGTTATTAGATATCATTGCTAACTAGGCTAAAAAAGACATTATGATCAACAAGAAAGTAAACAACGTTCAAGACGCACTCGTGGGAATCGAAAACGGAATGACACTAATGCTTGGTGGTTTTGGCCTTTGTGGCATTCCTGAAAATTCCATTGCCGAATTGGTAAAAAAAGAAACCAACAACTTGACCTGCATTTCGAACAATGCTGGCGTCGATGATTTTGGTCTTGGATTGCTATTACAAAAACATCAAATCAAAAAGATGATTTCTTCCTATGTGGGAGAAAATGCCGAATTCGAACGCCAAATGCTTTCCGGAGAACTCGAAGTGGAACTCATTCCACAAGGAACCCTAGCCGAACGTTGTCGCGCAGCCCAAGCAGGAATTCCTGCCTTTTTTACTCCTGCCGGTTTCGGAACAGAGGTTGCCATTGGCAAAGAATTCCGAGAATTCAACGGAAAAATGCACCTAATGGAATTGGCTTTCAAAGCCGATTTTGCCATCGTAAAAGCTTGGAAAGGTGACACGGCAGGAAACCTCATCTTCAAGGGAACTGCCCGAAATTTTAACCCCTGTATGGCTGGCGCTGCCAAAATCACCATAGCCGAAGTCGAGGAATTGGTAGAAGCCGGAACACTCGACCCCAATCAAATTCACATTCCTGGAATCTTCGTGCAACGTATTTTTCAAGGCGAAAAATACGAAAAGAGGATTGAGCAACGTACCACTCGTAAAAAAGCATAGTCATGGCTTTAGATAAAAATCAAATCGCAAAACGAATCGCACAAGAATTAAAACATAATTATTTCGTAAACCTCGGAATAGGTATCCCAACGCTGGTGGCAAACTATATCCCAAAGGGAATTGACGTAGAGTTTCAGAGCGAAAATGGCGTTCTGGGAATGGGACCTTTCCCGTTTGAAGGCGAGGAAGACGCCGATTTAATCAATGCAGGAAAACAGACCATCACAACCTTGCCGGGAGCTAGTTTTTTTGACTCGGCAATGAGTTTCGGGATGATTCGCGGGCAACACGTCGATTTAACCATTTTGGGCGCCATGGAAGTAGCCGAAAACGGCGACATTGCCAACTGGAAAATCCCCGGAAAAATGGTCAAAGGAATGGGCGGCGCTATGGATTTAGTCGCTTCGGCCGAGAATATAATCTTAGCCATGATGCACGTCAACAAAGCCGGCGAATCAAAGATTTTGAAACGATGTACCTTGCCTTTAACCGGCGTGG
Organism: Flavobacterium psychrophilum; assembly: GCA_945872245.1. Classification (GTDB taxonomy): domain Bacteria; phylum Bacteroidota; class Bacteroidia; order Flavobacteriales; family Flavobacteriaceae; genus Flavobacterium; species Flavobacterium psychrophilum_T. The sequence goes on along the minus strand of CAMBZB010000001.1, from coordinate 25,823 downwards.
GCTGCGTGAAAAAAGTAGTCACGGAACTTGCCGTTTTAGAAGTCACTCCAAAAGGCTTTAAACTCTTAGAACGGGCTCCGGGCGTTTCGGTGGAACATATTGTCGCTTCCACCGAAGCCAATTTGATTGTCGAAGGAGAAATCCCGGAAATGGTGATGGATTAAAAATAAATGATATTTTATCTCCAAATCATAGCACTCTTCCTTCGTTTTGGATGTGTTTTTTTAAGTCCCGTTAATACGCTATTCATTCTTTGATGGTCATCAGTAACCTTTGTTATGTTTTAATTGGATCAAAATACTTGTCCCGTACTGAATTAAGTTGACGCAAAATTGACTTATTATGAATAGATCAGAAAACAGACCAGAAAAGCGTAGTCAACGTGATTATAATTTGGGCTTTAAATTAGCTGTTATTTCGCAAGTAGAAAAAGTCGAATTCACCTTATAAGCAAGCTCAAAAGAAGTATGGTATTCAAGGCAAAATTACTGTTTTGGTTTGGTTAAGAAAACGTTGTAAATTAAAAAATATAAACTGAATTTTTGTTTTTTGTGAATACCAATTCCATTGTAAAAAGCGACCATCTAGCAAAATTCTATCGCCGAGCGTAAATTGATAACGGACGTGTTTTTAAGAAACTTTATTCCTGAAATTTCGAGACTCATCCATTTTCTGCTATATTTGCCTTATGCAGTTTTCACAAATTTTAGGACAGGAGCATATCAAAAATCACTTGACGCGAAGTGCCGATTTGGGCAGAATTCCCCACGCACAATTGTTTGTAGGGCCCGAAGGAAGTGGAACCTTGCCTATGGCGATTGCTTATGCGCAATACATTTTGTGTGGCAACCAAAATGGAGAGAATTTGGGTGCAAATGAATCTTGCAATCTCAAATTCCAGAAAATTTCGCATCCCGATTTGCATTTTGTTTATCCTACGGTAAGCACCGAGGATGTGAAAACAAAACCCAAAAGCATCGATTTCATTGCCGATTGGAGACAATTTATTACTCAAAATCCTTACGGCAGTTTATTCGATTGGTATTCCGTTTTAGACGTTAAAAATAAACAAGGATTTATCCGCGTGGAGGATGCAGGAGAGGTTTTAAAAACATTGGCTTTAAAATCCTACGAAGGCGGGTATAAAATTATGATGGTTTGGATGGCCGATAAAATGAATACGGAAGCCTCCAACAAATTACTCAAATTATTGGAAGAACCACCTGAAAAAACGGTTTTCATTCTCATTTCCGAAAACGAGGAAGACATCATTCAAACGATCCGTTCTCGTTGCCAGGTTTTGCATTTTAATGGATTAAGTGAGCATATCATTACCGAGGCGCTTGTTTCTCGTGAAAATATTGAACCAAAACTAGCCAAAAAAATCGCCCATCAAGCCCAAGGAAATTACAATAAAGCTTTGCATTTGCTCAAGGATGACAGCGACGAATTTCCGTTTGAACAATGGTTCGTGGTATGGGTTCGGGCGGCGTTCAAAGCCAAAGGAAATCCTGCCGTAATTGCGGATTTGATTCATTGGAGCGAACAAATTGCCGTTTTGGGAAGAGAAACCCAAAAGAAATTCTTGCAGTTTTGTATCGATATTTTCCGTCAAGCGTTATTGCACAATTACGAAACACCGAGTTTGGTTTATCTAGAACCAACGGTGGAAAATTTTACGATTGCCAAATTTGCGCCTTTTGTAAACGGTAATAACATTCACGAAATATTTCAGGAATTATCCGATGCAATATACCACATTGAGCGCAACGGAAACGCCAAAATAATCCTAACCGATTTATCCATCAAACTGACTCGTTTAATCCACAAAAAATAAGCTTATGAACAATGCAGCCTCCATTTTGCTATTGGTTTTTTTGGCCATCACATTCATACAATCGGGTTATGATAAATTATTTTATTGGAAAGAAAATCTGGATTGGTTAAAAGAGCATTTTGCCAAAACCAGACTAAAAAATTTAGTACCTTTAGCTTTGCTCCATATTCTGGTTTTAGAATTAATTTCTGGTATTTTATGCGTTGTGGGATGCATCGAATTGTTAGTAAGCAACGGAAGAACCTTTGGTTTGTATGGCGCAGTTTTTTCGAGTATAACTTTATTAATGCTGTTGTTTGGACAACGATTGGCCAAAGATTATGATGGAGCCAGAACGATAGTCATTTATTTTATTCCGGCCGTAATGGCGGTGTATTGGTTGAATTAATACTGATTTCTTGATTTTGTCATTCCGTAGGAATCTAAACAAATGGAAGCAATTCTTTGAGATTCCCTCGGAATGACAAAAAGCGGGAGCTAAAAAACTTATATGAATTATATGTTTTTAAAACTTTAAATTATGACTCCAAAACATCCTTCTGAATCGTTGACTGTATTGACTGATTTGGTTTTACCAAGCGAAACAAACGCTTTGAATAACCTTTTTGGGGGTGAATTGTTGGCAAGAATGGATCGTGCTGCCAGCATCTCAGCAGGAAGGCATTCGCGCAGAATTGCCGTAACGGCATCTGTAAATCACGTGGCCTTCAACAAAGCCATTCCATTGGGAAGCGTAGTCATTATTGAGGCCAAAGTGTCGAGAGCTTTTAAAACCTCTATGGAAGTGTACCTTGATGTTTGGGTTGAAGATCGAGAATCTGGAAAACGAACCAAGGCCAACGAAGCCATTTATACTTTTGTGGCCGTGGACGAAACGGGAAAACCGGTTGAGGTACCCCAAATAATTCCCGAAACCAAACTCGAAACACACCGTTTTGATGCGGCTTTGAGAAGAAAACAATTGAGTTTGCTCTTGGCTGGAAAAATAAAACCTGAAGAAGCCACAGAATTGAAGGCGTTGTTTGTTTAGAATAAGGTTTTGTTTCCCACAAAACATTCCCCTTGCTTCTTCCAAAAAAAGAAGTATTTTTACAAAAGAAAGATAAGTACCCAAAATAAATAAAAGAAAAGATGAGTTCAGAAAAAGAAGCCAAATTAAAAGCACTACAACTAACCCTTGACAAACTGGATAAAACCTACGGAAAAGGCACCGTGATGAAAATGGGCGACAAAGCCGTCGAAGAAGTGGAAACGATTTCGTCTGGATCTTTGGGAATTGATTTGGCCTTGGGAGTTGGCGGTTATCCAAGAGGAAGAGTAATTGAAATATACGGTCCGGAATCTTCAGGAAAAACAACCTTGACTTTGCACGCTATTGCCGAAGCCCAAAAAGCGGGAGGAATTGCTGCTTTTATTGATGCAGAACACGCTTTCGATAGAAATTATGCCGAGAAATTGGGCGTGGATATCGAAAACTTGATTATATCACAACCAGACAACGGGGAACAAGCCTTAGAAATTGCCGAGAACTTAATTCGTTCCGGCGCAATTGATATTGTCGTGATCGACTCGGTTGCCGCTTTGACACCAAAAAGCGAAATCGAAGGAGAAATGGGTGATTCAAAAATGGGATTACACGCTCGTTTGATGTCTCAAGCTTTGAGAAAATTGACCGGAACCATCAGCAAAACCCATTGTACGGTTTTCTTCATCAACCAGTTGAGAGAGAAAATTGGCGTAATGTTCGGAAATCCTGAAACCACAACGGGAGGAAATGCGTTGAAGTTTTATGCATCGGTACGTTTGGATATTCGTCGTTCCACGCAAATAAAAGATGGAGAAAGCGTACTTGGAAACAGAACCAAAGTGAAGGTGGTGAAAAATAAAGTCGCTCCTCCTTTCAAAACTGCCGAATTTGACATTATGTACGGTGAAGGAATTTCAAAAACGGGTGAAATATTGGATTTGGCTGTTGAATTTGAAATTATCAAAAAAGCGGGTTCTTGGTTCAGCTATGGCGATACCAAATTAGGACAAGGTCGTGATGCGGTGAAAGCTTTAATAAAAGACAATCCAGAGCTAGCCGACGAATTAGAAGAAAAAATCAAAGCTTTGATAAAAGAAAATAACGCATAAAATCAAAAAGAGTTCGCCACGGTGAACTCTTTTTTTTTGCGACATAGACAATATTCTACTCCATTTGTCACGCTGAAAGCGTTTCAATTATATTGATCTGTGTTTTGATATACTTCCAGCATGACCAATAGCAAGAATTATTTAGTATCCTCTATAATTGGATTGGACTATAAGCTATTTTTTCTTCTCAAACTCTTGTAATTGTTTGTGAATTGCTTTCCACGTTTGGTCTTTAAGACTATTCTTGTCTGTCATAGTTTTCCCTTTTGCTTCAATAAAAGGAAGTATTTTTACTCGAAGAAGTCCCGGTTTTCCACTAAAAATAGTGTAGGAATACCGTTTTTTATTGTCCCCAAAAGCGATCGGTACAATGGGCAACTTGTGTTCGATTGCCAAGCGGAAAGCGCCGTCTTTAAAGTGATCCAAAAGTATGGATTCGTCCCCAGGAACACCACCTTCGGGGAAAATACAAATGCTGAGTCCTTGGTTAATTCTTTTTTGGGCTCTTTCGAAAACGCCGTGTTTGCTTCTGGAACTTGTACGGTCAACCAAAATACACGATCTTTTGTAGAAAAAACCAAACAGAGGAATTTTTACCAATTCTTTCTTCCCCACAAAAACGAAAGGTTTATTGATGGAGACCAGCATCAGCATAATGTCGACCATCGAAGTATGATTGGCCACAAACATATAACTTTTATGGGATTCTAGTTCTTGATCTTTATCGATTTTATAATAAAATCCCATTCCAAAAAGAATGAATTTCGACCAAATCCTGGCCATTTTAAAAAAGTATGGATACCCGCTTTCAGTCAAAATGGAAGCCACCAAAAAAGGAAACATAATTAGAATGGGAATGCCCATTAAAACATAAAACCAGACCCGCCAAACCAACCAAAAAATAATTTTTATTACTCTCATAAATCCAAAAGTAAGGAAAAGTGTGTAAGTTTGGATATGCCTAACCGCAAAGTGCGCAAAGTTTTCCGCAAAGTAAAAAATAAAAGATGACTGAAAATGAAATTTCAAAAATTATTATAGGTTTAGCAATAGAGGTTCACAAAGGTCTTGGCCCTGGTTTATTGGAAAATGCGTATAAAGAATGTTTGTTTTATAAAATAAAGCAATCTGGACTTTTTGTTGAAAAAGAAAAAGTTTTGCCATTAATCTTTGAAGAGGTAAAATTAGATTGCGGTTATCGAGTTGATTTATTGGTAGAAAATAAGTTTGTAATTGAACTTAAAAGTGTAGAGTCATTGTGCGAAATTCACTTAGCTCAAACCCTAACGTATTTAAAAATTGGAAACTACAAACTTGGATTATTAATAAACTTCAACGAAGTTCTACTAAAAAACGGCATTAGAAGAGTGGTCAATAATTTATAACATTTTAGCGCTTTTTCAAAAAACTCTCAAATCTTTGACAACTTTGCGAAAATCTTTGCGAACTTTGCGGTTAAGAAATAAACGTAATGGCAAAAATACTCACCGGAGTTCAAAGTACGGGAACTCCTCATTTGGGAAATTTACTTGGCGCAATCATTCCCGCAATTGAATTATCGAATAATCCCGAAAACGAATCGTTCCTTTTTATTGCCGATTTGCATTCGATAACTCAAATAAAAGACGGCAAAACTTTAAGAGCTAACACCTATAGTACTGCAGCAGCTTGGCTTGCCTGTGGTTTGAACGTGGACAAAGTAGTTTTTTATCGTCAGTCTGATGTTCCACAAACCGCAGAATTGTCTTGGTATTTGAGTTGTTTTTTTCCTTTCCAAAGATTGACATTAGCCCATTCCTTCAAAGACAAAGCCGATAGACTAGAAGATGTAAATGCTGGATTGTTCTCCTATCCAATGTTGATGGCTGCCGATATTTTGCTGTACGATGCCCAGTTTGTTCCCGTTGGAAAAGACCAATTGCAACATGTCGAAATTACGCGTGATGTGGCTTCCCGCTTCAATCACCAAATGGGAGAAACATTTGTAATTCCAGAGGCCAAAATTCAAAAAGAAACCATGTATGTTCCGGGAACTAACGGCGGAAAAATGAGTAAATCGGCTAATAATTTCATCAACATTTTTTTGGATGACAAGACTTTGCGCAAACAAATCATGAGTATCGAAACCGACAGTACGCCTCTCGAAGACCCAAAAAATCCAGAGACTTGCAATGCTTTTGCACTTTATAAATTATTGGCAAACGAAAGCCAAATCCAAACCATGACCGCCAATTACATAGGTGGAAATTATGGTTACGGTCACGCCAAACAAGCCTTGTTTGAATTGATTGTCAAAAGATTCAAAACCGAAAGGGAGCAATACAATTACTACATAAACAACCTCGCCGAAGTGGATGCTTTATTGAAAACGGGTGCCGAAAAAGCCGCCCTTGTTGCCAATCGCGTTTTGGGAAGAGTGAGAGAAAAATTAGGGTTTGAAGGTATCTAATGCCGATTGTTTATTAAAAAAGTCCTAATACAATTGCACCATATTTGTAATTCACCACTCTTTTTTCACGATGGAAGCGTCTCAATTAAGTTGCTCTCGCGCATTGCGACGCTTCCAGCGTGACAAACTAAGGAGAGCGTGTTTGTTGCTCATCACTATATTACCGAACTTATTTGTTTTCTTGCTACTTGTCACGCTGAAAGCGTCTCTAAGTGGAACAGTTAAAACAAATCGTTTAGGAAATTCCAATCTGGATTAATCGTATTAATTAACATTTCTTTTTTATCTCTTTTCAACTCCTTAATCTCTTTCTCACGAGCAATAGCAAGTTGTATCCAAGTAAAATGTTCATAATAAAGCAGAAATTCAACATTATATTGTGCGGTAAAACTTTTTGGATTTATTTTATCTTTATGCTCCTGTAAACGTCTTTTTAGGTTATTTGTGACACCGGTATATAACACTGTTTTATTTTTGTTAGTCAGTATGTAAACATAAAAATTATAAATCCCTTCGGTGTATTCTATCATGATGATGCTCTTAAAGTCAATTTTTATTGCCCTCTTAATTTGAGACGCTTCCAGCGTGACAAACTAAGGAGAGCGTGTTTGTTGCTCATCACTATATTACCGAACTTATTTGTTTTCTTGCTACTTGTCACGCTGAAAGCGTCTCGATTTTGTGCTTTATTACACTCGCTTAAATCGCCTCGAACAATTTCCCAGGCAAAGGCCGAATCACGCCTTTAAGCTCCATATTCAGTAGCATTCCCGAGATTTTATAAATAGGAAAATCACAACGCAAGGCGATAATATCCATCAATTCTTTTCCGTTTTTTAGGAGGTAGTCGTACACTGTTTGTTCGTCATCATCGAGTGTGACAAACAATTGTTTTTGAACTGGTTTTTTGTCATTGCGAGATTTCGAACCAATCCCCTCAATGTCCCAATTCAGAATATAAACCAAATCTGCAGCGCTGGTTAGTAGGTTTGCTTTTTGGGTTTTAATCAAATTATTACATCCTTGGCTGTACTTGTCGGTTGTTCTACCGGGAACGGCAAAAACATCGCGGTTGTAATCATTGGCAATATTTGCAGTGATGAGCGAACCGCCTCTTTCAGCCGATTCGATCACAATTGTGGCTTCAGAAATTCCTGCTACAATACGGTTTCTTTTTACAAAATTTTCCTTGTCCGGATTGGACGAGCTCCAAAACTCCGTCATAAAACCGCCGTTTTGTTCTACTTTGGACACGAATTTTTGATGCGTTTTGGGGTAAATTTGGTTCAGGCCATGCGCCAAAACCCCTATGGTTTGCAGTTCGTGTTCCATCGCCAACTGATGCGCAAAAATATCCACCCCATAAGCAAATCCACTCACGATTATTGGATCAAGGGGCGCTAAATCTTCCATCAATTTTCGGCAAAATTCCATTCCGTAAGACGTGATTTGTCGCGTTCCTACAATGCTGATTATTTTTTTGTTTTTCAAGTCAATATGCCCCGACGTAAATAACAAAAGGGGCCCGTCGATGCAATGCTTTAGACGAGATGGGTAATTTTCGTCTTGGAAATAAGTAAAATTGATTTCGTTTGACTTAATGAATTGGAGTTCTTGTTCCGCTTTATTGAAAACGGTTTTGTCTTTTAATTTTTGCAATAAAACAGAACCAATTCCATCAATGGCAGCGATTTGGGAAGTTTTAGTCTTGAAAACCAATTCTGCACTTCCGCAGTGATTGATCAATTTTTTGGCCATAATATCGCCCACACCTTCTATTTGCTGCAATGCCAATACATGAAATAATTCTTGCTCCGTCATACTAATCGTTTGAGACTGAAATGTATAAAAATTTATGCGGATTGTTAATAAAAATTGTGAATAAAATTTTGATAACTATTTTCAATGTATAACTTTGTAACTATGAACATCGCACCATACATCGCACAACTTTTATACCGTTACCAATGTGTAACCGTCCCAGGTTTCGGAGCTTTTTTGACCGAAATTCAATCGGCTCAATTAATTGAAAGTTCCAATTCGTTTTTCCCGCCAAAGAAAATGATTTCTTTCAACGCCTATCTAAAAAATAATGATGGACTATTGGCCAATCATATTGCGCAAGCCGAAAAAACGTCCTACGAATATGCCATCAGTGCCATTCAATACGAGGTTTTCAATTGGAGAAAAGCGCTTCAGGAAAATGGTTTGTTCGCCATAAAAAACGTAGGGGATTTTTCGCTTAACGCTGATAAAAATTTAATTTTCACCCCTTACGACCAAACCAATTATTTGACCAATTCTTTTGGTTTAGCCCCTTTTGTTTCGCCAAAGGTAAAAAGAGAATTATTCGAACTAAAAATCGAAGCTCTCGAGGATGAAAATGTAATTCCACTTATTCCAGAACGAAGAAAAATAACTGCCTATTTAAAATATGCTGCTATTTTTGTCTTGGGATTGGGTTTAACCGGAGCTCTTGTTTATCCGATATACCAACAACAAATTGCTAACGAAACTATTCTTGTAGAGCAATCTGTTCAAATGAAAGTTCAAAACAAAATTCAGGAAGCCACTTTCTTTATCGAAAACCCCATTCCGGCGGTTACGCTTACCGTAAAGGATGTAAAAATGTCGTATCACGTAGTAGCTGGCGCTTTTAGAGAAGAGAAAAATGCTGACAAAATATTTCATCAATTATCGGATCAAGGGTATAAAGCAAGACGCATCCCGCAAAATAAATATGGATTATTTCCTGTTCTTTACGGAAGTTATACCACTTTTCCTGAAGCCGAAAGCGCTAAACAGGAAATTCAAAAAACCGGCAATCCTGATGCTTGGATTCTAGTTGAATCACTATAAATAACGAAACCCATTCCAAAAGGAATGGGTTTTTTGGTTTCTTTATTTCTTTGTGAACTTTGCAAAAAATTTGTCGAACCATTTCCAACCCAATTATGGAGACATTCTATAGCAATACCCCTTTAGGAATTGCCAAAATTTGCGGTGATGAAAAGGGCATTTCGGTAATTTCAGTTTTCGATGAAGGAGTCATTCCTTCAATAATTCTAATGGTTCGCTGACAGGCTATGCCGGTGGATTGTGGCGCAAAAAAGGGTTGTTGGAACACGAAAATCCTAAGAGCCAACAAAGTTTATTTTAGGGTCGTCTTCATAGATTTTCAGCAATTTAGACTATCTTAGATTTTCAGAAATTTTAGCTTTGAAAATCAAACCTAAGAAGTCTGTATTAAAGTCTCAATTATGATAGAAAAAATACACCTCAACAACATTCTATTTCTCGATATCGAAACCGTTCCGGAAGTTGCCGATTTTAAGGAATTAGACCACGAAATGAAAGACCTTTGGGAACACAAAACTCAATACCAGCGAAAGGACGAATACACGCCCGAGGATTTTTATGACCGAGCCGGAATTTGGGCTGAGTTTGGGAAAATCGTTTGTATTTCGGTGGGTTACTTTACCATCAAAGGCGACATTCGAAATTTTAGGGTAACTTCTTTTTTTGGTGAAGAAAAGAAAATTCTGCACGACTTCAGCAACCTTTTGAACAATCATTTCAACCAACCCCAACACGTTTTGTGCGGGCATAACGCCAAGGAATTCGACATTCCGTTTATTGCCAGAAGAATGATTATCAACCAGATGGCTATCCCTAATAAGTTGAATTTATTTGGGAAAAAACCATGGGAAATCCCTCATTTAGATACTTTGGAATTGTGGAAATTTGGCGATTACAAACATTTCACTTCCCTAAAATTAATGTGCAAAGTCCTAGGGATTCCTTCTCCAAAAGGAGACATTGACGGCAGCCAAGTGGGTCACGTTTTCTATGTAGAAAAAGACATCGACCGCATTGTGACTTATTGCGAAAAAGATACGATTGCCGTGGCGCAGATTTTCTTGCGTTTGCGACGGGAAGATTTGCTGATTGCTGAAGAAATTATGCATGTTTAAATTACTTTGCAATCTTTTAGGGTTAAATAATTACATTTACAAAAATTATAGATTATGGTATTGAGTAGATTTTGGTTGGCAATTTTCATTTCGTCGATTGCTTTTATTGTTGTGAGTTTATTTGTTGGGAACAGTTACACTATTGATTTTGTTTTGAATGGCAAAAAAGACGACCCCATTTTAATATCCGAAAAATACATCGATCAGTTGCCTGCTTTTATAAAAGACAGCATCGCTATGGTGCCAGACAAAACCATGCTGATCAACAGAGATACGATAAATGCGGATACCACTTATGTGTATTCGTCTAAAACGGTCAAGATTTATAGTGGCATACAAAAATCGGACGGTTTATTGCCCACTTGTAAAAACACGGTGTTGGATTTAATCATTCCTTTAATTGCTTATTTGGCTTTCTTTTGTGGATTGATGGAGTTGCTTATTGTTTCTGGTGCAGCCGAAAAACTCGCCAAAAGATTAAGTCCCGTTTTTGTAAAAGTCTTTCCTAGCGTTCCAAAAAATCACGAATCGATTTCTTATATGACCTTGAATTTTGCCGCTAATTTCCTCGGATTGGATTCGGCTGCAACCCCATTTGGATTGAAAGCGATGGAAAGTTTGCAAACCCTGAATCCTGAAAAAGACAAGGCGAGCGATGCCCAAATCATGTTTATGTGTTTGCACGCTGCCGGACTCACCTTAATACCTACTTCCATCATTGGGTATCGTGCTGCCGAAAATGCCGCTAATCCGGCCGATGTGATGTTGCCTTGTATCATCACTTCGTTTATTGGTACGATTGCCGCTTTTTTGATTGTGGGCATCCGGCAAAAAGTAAATTTCAAAAGCGCCACATTGGTGGTCGCTTTGATGACTATTATAGCCGCGATTGTGGGATTGTTGATGTACGTCAATCAGTTGGATTTGGTCGGTAAAAACTTCTTTACGGCCAACCTTTCGGGCTTGATGTTAGTGGCAATTATTGGGTTTACCTTGGTATTTTCGTTGGTGAATGAGAAAAAATTCTCTAGCCAAGAAACGACCGTTTTTGACACTTTTGTCATAGGGGCCAACAATGGTTTGAAAACAGGCATTACCATTTTTCCGTATGTTCTCGCCATGTTAGTGGCCATTTCCCTTTTTAGAAACAGTGGTTTGTTTGAAATTGTCAGCAACTGGCTTTCCTTTGTTTTCTCTCATATGGGCGTGAGCAAAGAAATAACCGATGCCTTGCCCGTAGCCATGCTACGCCCTTTTAGCTCTGGCGGTTCCAGAGGATTTATGATAGATTCCATGCGTACTTTTGGGGTCGATTCTTTCACCGGGAGGCTAAGTTCTATTTTTCAATGCAGTGCCGAAACCACCTTTTATGTGATTGCCGTTTATTTTGGATCGGTAAAAATCAAAAATACGCGCTACACCCTCAGCACTATGCTTCTGGTCGATCTGATCTGTGTAATTACGGCTATTTTTGTGGCGAGCTGGTTTTTTTAAATTTCCATTTTAAAAACAGTCCCTTCCTCATTCTTTTTATGGATGGCGCGGAATTATATTCCGTGCCCATTCTAATGGGCAACTAAAACAAACTCGAGGCCTTCGTCGAACTGACGAAGTAAATCTAACACGATTAATTACTCAAGCAGGAATCCGTTCTTGAAAAAAGCTCCTGGCCTTTTAAAGGCTAGGAGCTTTTTAATTCTACAAATTGCTCAAATTTTCGGGCACGGAATATAATTCCGCGCTATCGCTACAAAAGAGGAAATGAACATTCACAAAAAACAAAAATTCAGTTTGGATTTTATAATTTACAACGTTTTCGTATTGATAAACCAGCCTTTTTTGATTATTTTGAATTTATGGATAACCTAAAAGTGCTATATTTGTCATTCTTTCAAAAAAACTAAAAAACAGAATATAATGAAAACTGTAAACGATTTCAATTTTGCCGCTAAAAAAGCCATCATCCGCGTTGATTTTAATGTCCCTTTAGACGAAAATTTTAAGGTAACTGACGCCACTCGTATTGAAGCGGCTAAACCTACCATTGACAAAATTCTTGCCGATGGCGGAAGCGTAATCTTGATGTCGCATTTGGGCAGACCAAAAGGAGTTGAAGAAAAGTATTCATTGCAACCTATTTTAAAAACAGCCTCAAGAATTCTTGGTGTTCCAGTGAAATTCGCTGAAAACTGTATTGGAACTAACGCTAAAACAGCCGCTGAAGCTTTACAACCAGGAGAAGTTTTACTATTAGAAAACCTGCGTTTTCACAATGAAGAAGAAGCGGGAGATGTTGCTTTTGCCAAAGAATTAGCTTCACTTGGCGATATTTATGTGAACGATGCTTTTGGAACGGCGCACCGAGCACACGCCTCGACAACCATAATTGCCCGATTTTTTCCTAATCATAAATGTTTCGGATTGTTATTGGCCAAAGAAATCGAAAGCTTGAACAAAGTGTTGAAAGATTCCAAAAAACCCGTGACAGCAGTTCTTGGAGGATCGAAAGTGTCTTCGAAAATTACGGTTATCGAAAATATTTTGGACAAAGTAGATCACATGATCATTGGAGGCGGAATGACTTTTACCTTCGTAAAAGCCTTGGGCGGAAAAGTGGGGAATTCCATTTGTGAAGATGACAAACAAGAATTGGCATTAGAAATCTTGAGATTAGCCAAAGAAAAAGGTGTTCAAATTCACATTCCGGTTGATGTTGTTGTCGCGGATGATTTTTCGAATACAGCCAACACCCAAATTGTTGATGTAAGAGCAATTCCTGATGGATGGGAAGGAATGGATGCGGGGCCAAAATCATTGGAGAACTTCAAAAAAGTGATTTTAGAATCAAAAACCATACTTTGGAACGGCCCTTTAGGGGTTTTCGAGATGCCAACTTTTGCCAATGGCACCATTCAATTAGGGAACTTTATTGCCGAAGCAACTGCAAACGGAGCGTTCTCGCTAGTAGGCGGAGGTGATTCTGTTGCAGCGGTAAAACAATTTGGTTTTGAAGACAAAGTGAGTTATGTTTCAACAGGCGGAGGCGCGATGCTCGAAATGCTTGAAGGTAGGATTTTGCCTGGAATTGCAGCTATTTTGGACTAGAAACTGCTTTTTTAACAATATTTACTGAAATTTTTAGTTAAAACGTATTAAGTTTGCAAAAAGCGATTTTTTTATAATCGTTTGGAATATAGTATGTTGATTAAAGAATTATGAATATAAAAAAAACTGCCCTATCGTTTTTTCTGGTGTTGTCGATTCATTCGTTTTCACAAAAGTCTGTTGAAAACAAAAGAAATGAATATACAGAAACAAAAACTTCCTATTTAGATTCCATCAAGAAATCCTTCGTAAAAGACGAAATGGCTTCCTGCGTAGACAGCCTGTGGATGAAGGAATTAGCCAATTTAGATTTATACAATACCATTTCCGATGATATAAAAAAAATCAATATCGACGAAAAAGTAGATTATGAACTCTCTACCGATTTGCTGAAAGAAAGGCTTAAGGCGATGGATGCCAAATCCCCTTTCAACATTGAATACAATCCAGGACTTGAAAATATCATCAAGTCATTTCTGAAAAATAGAAAGAAATCTTTTGAACGATTGATGGCCATTTCAGAATATTATTTTCCAATGTTTGAGGAGGCATTCGCTAAACAAAACGTGCCTTTGGAGATAAAATATTTGGCAATTGTCGAATCAGCATTGAATCCAAAAGCGGTTTCTAGAATGGGTGCTACGGGGCTTTGGCAGTTTATGTATCAAACCGGAAAACAATACAACCTAAAGATTGATTCCTATGTTGACGAACGAAGCGATCCGCTAAAAGCGAGTGAGGCCGCGGCACAATACATGGCCAATATGTATACTATTTTTGGTGATTGGGATTTGGTTTTAGCTTCTTATAATTCCGGCCCTGGGAATGTTTCCAAAGCGATTCGCCGTTCAGGAGGACAACAAAATTACTGGAACATCAGAAAAAATCTACCTCAAGAAACGCAAGGTTATGTTCCCGCTTTTTTGGCAACCATGTATATTTATGAATACCATAAGGAGCACGGAATACGCCCTGACAGAGCAATCATAAAACATTTCGCCACGGATACTATTATGATTAAAAAGCAAATGTCGTTCGCTCAAATTTCAGATTTGCTGGATGTTCCTGTGACGCAATTGCAGGTGATGAATCCATCTTACAAATTAAATGTAGTCCCATTCTACGGGGATAAAAATCATTTTTTGAGATTACCAAAGGACAAAATTGCCGTTTTCGCTTCCAATGAAGATAAAATTTATGCGTACGTTCAACGTGAAGTTGACCGTCGTGAAAGACCATTTCAGGTTACTAAAGCAATTGTGGCAACGGACACCTTAAATTATACCCAGCAAAGAATAACCCTGCCTAAAACAAAATATTATATTGTAAGGCGAGGAGATAATTTAAGTGAAATTGCCAGTAAATATGATGTCACTATTGCCGATATAAAAAAATGGAATAAGATAAGAGGGAATACGGTTGCCCGCGGAAAAAGCCTGAAGATTTTTACTAGCCAAAGTGTAGTTAGAACGGTTAAAAAAGAACCGATAAATGATAAAGCTCCTTTAGAAATTAAAACCGACAAACAGCAAATTGCCGTTTCAGATGTGAAAATCAACAAAGAGGAGAAAGCAAAGAAATCAGTGAAAATCGACACCTTATCTTCTGGAGTCGCTACCCATTACTTAGTTCAAAAAGGAGACAATTTGAGTTCTATCGCCAAAAAGAATAATGTTTCGGTAGCTGAAATAAAAGAATGGAATCATCTTGTCGATAATTCAATCCAATTGGGAGCCTCATTGCAGGTTGCCAAAAATGATGCCCTTGCCAACAAGGAAGAGTCAACCCAAACCCCCAAGTTGAGAAACTTAGAGTATATTGTCAAAAAAGGAGACAATTTGAGTACTATTGCTAAGAAATTCGGAGCTTCTATTGAAAATCTGAAACTATGGAATAATTTACCGGATATTAATGTTGCATTGGGAAGCTCCTTAATTGTTGCCAAAAACGAAATAGCCATTGTTGATAAAACCGTTGCCAACTCCTTTAGCAAAAAAGAAAAATTGGGGTCAGTTTCAAAAAATAATGAGATTAGCTATTATGTTAAAAAAGGAGATTCCTTATACAGCATTTCAAAAAAATATCCTGGAGTAACAATTTCGGATATTAAAAAATGGAACAATATTAACGGGGAAGATCTCAAACCCGGAATGAAGTTAAAAATAAACGGATAATAATACCATAATCTTCTATAAATTTGGGTTTTATTTCATATTTGAATTATAATGAATAAAACCCATTTTTTATTCCTTCTCTTTTCCTTCCTATTTTTTTCCTGTACGAAGAAAAGCGACAATTCCCCTCAAAAAGTAGCGGGTAAAATCAATACTATTTCGGTTATTATCGACGATCAGTTATGGAATGGCGAGGTTGGCGACAGCATTCGAAACAAGTTCGCATCCCCCGTGATTGGACTGACGGAAGAGGAACCTCTT
This sequence comes from Flavobacterium psychrophilum, assembly GCA_945872245.1. Taxonomy (GTDB): domain Bacteria; phylum Bacteroidota; class Bacteroidia; order Flavobacteriales; family Flavobacteriaceae; genus Flavobacterium; species Flavobacterium psychrophilum_T. The sequence goes on along the minus strand of CAMBZB010000001.1, from coordinate 9,887 downwards.
TTTACCATAAACCAATATCCAGCTAAATTGATGGAGGGATTTATGACGGATGGCAGAACTATTATCGTTATAAAAAAAGAGGAGGAAAATGAATTTTCAGTAAAGAAAAATCAATACGCGTCCCCACAAAATGTATTTCATATTTCGGGGAAAACAAGTACCGACATTTTGAAAATCATAGAAATAAATGCACCCAAAATCATTCAAACTATAAAAGAAACGGAAATCACCGAAAACCAAAGAATCATTAGTCAATCATTACTGAACACGAAAACAATTACCAACAAATTTCATATTTCCCTAAAAATACCAAAGGGTTATTTGTATGTGCTTCAAGAGAATAATTTTGTTTGGCTGAAAAAGGAAATTACCAGCGGAAACACTAGTATTTTGATTTACCAAGTACAAATAAGCTCCATCAAAAAAGAGCCGAATGCTATTGCCAACATTATTAAAATGCGCGATTCCATTGGGGATTTATATATTAGTGGAACGGAACCAGATACCCGAATGATTACCGAAGAAGGCTATGCTCCCTATCTTTTCAAAATAAAACTGGGCGGTAAAGAAACCTACGAAACCAAGGGGACATGGGAATTAAAAAACGATTTCATGTCGGGACCCTTTATCAATTATGCTATAGTAGATGAGGAACACGACAGAATTCTGGTCTTGGAGGGGTTTTGCTATTCGCCATCTAAAGAGGAACGTGATTTGGTGCACGAATTGGAGTCCATTATAAAATCAATTGTTATCTTAAAATAAAATATGGCAATACATTGGCAAATAAAACCCTTTGAAACCCTTTCGGCAGCCGAATTATACGATATCCTCAGATTAAGAAGCGAGGTATTTGTGGTGGAGCAGAACTGTGTTTACTTGGACATTGACGGCAAAGACAAACTAGGGTTGCATCTTTTTGGAGAATTCGAAGGCAAAATCGTGGGATATTCCAGACTTTTTAAACCCGGAATTTCTTTTGACAATGCTTCCATAGGTAGAGTGGTTGTCGATGCAAACTATCGAGATAAAAATTGGGGACATGAATTAATGCAAGAGGCTATTACCGGAATTGAGTCCCATTTTGGCGAAAGCCGAGTCACTATTGGGGCGCAATTATACTTAAAGAAATTCTACGAAAGCCACGGTTTTATTCAAACTAGCGAAATGTATCTGGAGGATGATATTCCGCATATTGAGATGCAAAAAGGATAATTATATTTTGGTAATGAGGAATTCGACTCTTCTGTCAAAGGAGTCTCCTTTTCCAAGTGGGAAACGATTGCCATAACCCTTAAAAGTCATTCTATAAGGGTTAATTCCTTTAAAACGGAGATACGAAAATACATTTTTGGCTCTATTTATAGAAAGATTTCTTTCGTCGGTTTCCCTGTCAATCGCATCGAGATATTTACTGGAAGTACAGCATACGTGACCCTTAATTTCAAAACGTAGGGTCTTGTATTTTTGCAATGAAACAATGTTTTTGTCCAATTCTTTTCTTGCTTTTAAAGTCAGGACACTCGAACCCATGTCAAATTCAATCTTGTCTAAAATGATGAGATCTCCCACTTTTGGATTTTCCGGAAAAGAGTTGTAAGAGGTGTTTTTAATGAATATTAAATCAACACGCCTATTTCTATCCCGGGTTTTTTGCAAATCTTTTACGGAATCTTTCGCAATAATTACCCGACCCCGACCTTCACAAATAAAAATTTTATTTAAGGCAATGCCGTTAGCCAGCAAAATTTTCTGAACGGTAGCCACTCTTTTGTTCGATAATTTATCATTATAATCCTCGCTACCTCTGTCGTCGCAATACCCATAGAGTTGAATGGCGTCAAAACGAGGCGTATTGGATGCGTTTAACAGACCCGTGATTGTACTTATTTGGTCTTGATTTAAATTGAATTTATCAAATTCAAAATATACGGATTGCGCAACATTTTCTTGTGCTGAAAGGAAACCAAAGAACAAAAGCAATACTATTTGTGTAGCTCTTTTCATTACATTTTTAAGATGCTTTTATACTCGGCGCTATTGTTCAAAATACTCACGGCTTTCTTGATTTCGGAGTTGTTTCTCAGGTAATATTGGTATAGACCTTCTTGGTATTGGTAGCGTTTAATGATTTCGTCCACCATCAAATTTTTGATTTCTCTTTGATTTTTATCCAATAAATTCTCTTCGCTTTTTTGAAGAGCAATAAACAATTGTTGGTATTCTTTGCTAATACTTTCGTGTATTTTTTCTTTTTTGGCTATAGCCAAAGTGTTTTTCAAAGCCAGTTCCGTTTCGGTGTCAAAGGAGAATTTTTCTCCTTTTAAAAACTGTTTGAAATCTTGGTAGTCTGCATCAGAAATCGTTGGGATTTGGGTACCCAAATTCGGATTTTTGTAATAATAACGGGTAGCATAATTAAAAATTCCGTCGTTTTTCACCAAGGCATCCGTGATAGGACTCGACTTGGTTTCTTCCATTTCGATGTCCGGCTGAATGCCACCACCATCATACACGGTTCTGCCTTTACGAGTTTTGAAGGCATTGTAGTTTTTAGCTTCAGTTTTTATGGCGATTCCGTTTTTGTCTTTGTGCGCATAATCCAAGGCCTGAATACACCTTCCAGAAGGAGTGTAATAACGAGAAATGGTCACCTTTAGTTGCGTTCCATACGTCAAATCCACGGGTCTTTGCACCAACCCTTTTCCAAAACTTCGGCTGCCAATAACCACGGCGCGATCCAAATCTTGCAAGGCTCCTGAGACAATTTCTGATGCCGAAGCACTTTTTCCGTTGACTAGAATAGCCAAAGGAATTTCAGTATCTATGGGCTCTCTAGAGGTTTTATAAGTGTTGTTGTGTTTCTCTATTTTCGATTTGGTAAAAACAATAGTTTCGTTTTTTGGAACAAATAAATTACAAATATTTACCGCCTCATTTAAAAGCCCGCCGGGATTTCCCCTCAAATCGAGGACGATTTTTTCGGCACCATCTTTTTTAAGTTGTTCTAAAGCATCTTTGGTTTCCTGGGAGGCTTTTTGGTTGAAATGCGACAAAACAATATAACCCGTTTTATCGTCTATTTTTCCAAAAAAAGTAACCGATTTGATAGCGACTTCGTCGAGTACGATTTGGGTGGTATATGTTTTCCCTTGACGAATATATTTGATGTCGACTTTGGTGTTTTTGGCTCCTTTCAAGAGTTGTGAAGCGTCATCTTTGAAGTCAGCCAAAAGCACATCGCCAATTTGAATGATTTCGTCTCCGGCTTTTAGACCAGCTTTATCGGCAGGGAAATTTTTATAGGGTTCTTTGATGATTAATTTGTCTTCTTTTCGGGTTATTTGTGCTCCTATTCCGGTGTATTCACCTGTATTATTTATTTTGAATTTTACAACATCTTGTTCGTTAAAATAAACGGTGTAAGGATCTAAACTAGCCAACATACTCTTGACGGCTTTATCCATTAAATCGCCTGGATTGGTTTCGTCAACATAGTTCATGTTCAGCTCCTTAAAAAGGGTGGTGAATATTTCTATTTGTTTGGCAATTTCAAAGAAATCGTCTTTGAAACTAACCCCTACAAAAAGAAACGCCGAGGCAACGGCGGGGAATATGTATTTTTTTTTGAAAAATGAAATCATGGTTTTTGGCACTTAATTTTAGACCACTAAAATAGGAATAAATCACCAATAATGGTATTGGGCAAAAAACAAAAGCTATTATTCTTTGTTTTTTATTTGGAGAATGAATTTTTCAAACAATTGAACCGTTTTGGTATTGATTTCTTCATACGTCAAACGGTCTTTGGTTTGGTAAAAAAACATGAAAGCGTAGGGTTTATCGAGATTCTCAACCAATAAATGTTTGTTCAATCGATAGGTTTCCCGAAGCAAACGTTTGAAATAATTTCGGTCCACGGCATGCTTGAAATATTTTTTGGAAACCGAAACACCCATTTTTATTTTTTGTTCTGATCCTTCGAGAATGCCATAGTCACTTTCCACATAAACCAATCTCAAAGGATACTTTGAAACGGATTTGCCTTTGGAAAAAAGTAAATCTATCGTGATTTTACTTTTTAGCTTTTCGTTTTTTGGATAAGTGAAGTTCATTTTTTGGATAAATAGTCAAAAACAGTATTCGGCAAAGGTACAATTATACGCCAAATGGGAATATTGTTTCCGATTAAAATCCCGCTACAAATATATTTCTTATTTTTGCAATCAAATTTTTAAAGATGCAAAAACTAATTTCGTATCCCATATCCGCAATTTATTATTTGTGCTTTGGACTTACCTTAGTAGTTTTTCATCCTATTCAGTGGATTTGTTTCAACATCTTTGGGTATCATGCCCACAAAAAAAGTGTTGACTACTTGAATTTAGTATTGCTAAGATGCACCAATTTATTGGGAACAAAGTATTCATTTGAAAACCGGGAATTAATTCCTAAAAATGCTCCTTTGATTTTCGTGTCCAATCATCAAAGTTTATATGATATTATTGCTATGATTTGGTATTTGCGGGATTTTCATTGCCAGTATGTCAGCAAAAAAGAATTGGGAAAGGGGATTCCAAGCGTGTCCTATAATTTACGACACGGAGGTTCGGTGCTTATTGATCGAAAAGACCCTAAACAAGCCGTCCCACTGATTAGAGGATTGTCGGAATATATTGAAAAAAATCAGCGCTCCGCGGTTATTTTTCCGGAAGGTACTCGAAGCAAAACGGGAAAACCCAAGGAATTTGCCCAAAGTGGATTAAAAATATTGTGTAAATATGCTCCATCAGCTTATGTGGTGCCGATAAGCATAAATAATTCGTGGAAAATGGTGAAATTTGGATTTTTTCCACTAGGTTTGGGAAATCGTCTTAGCTTTACGGTCCATAAACCTCTAAAGGTAAACGAATTTGATTTTGCCGAGATAATGCAGAGAACAGAAAAAGTAATTATTGAAGGAATAAATATAGTATAAATAGATTTTGAATTTTGGAGAAATCTCAATTTTAAATAAAATGTCCATAAAAAACATTCGATTAGAAGTAATGCAACTTTTAGAAAAAAACGTCAGCAGTTATGTTGACCAATATCTAATCCCAGTAGAAAAAATTTGGCAACCCTCTGATTTTTTGCCCAATTCTGAAGGAGATAATTTTCTGGAAGAAGTAAAAGAATTGAGAGAGATTTCAAAAGATTTGCCTTATGATTTTTGGGTGGCCATGGTAGGTGATATGATTACCGAAGAGGCCTTGCCAACATACGAAAACTGGTTAATGGAGGTGGAAGGAGTAGACAATTTAGAAAGAAACGGTTGGGCAAAATGGGTGCGACAATGGACGGGAGAAGAAAACCGACATGGCGATTTATTGAACAAATACCTTTATTTGTCAGGGCGTGTCAACATGCGCGAAATCGAAATGACTACGCAACATCTTATCAATGATGGTTTCGACATTGGAACCGGCAGAGATCCTTATAAAAACTTCGTATATACCAGTTTCCAAGAATTGGCTACCTATGTTTCTCACAACAGAGTTTCTCAATTGGCCAAAAGTTACGGCGATACAAAATTAGCCAAAATGTGCAAAATGATTGCTGGGGACGAAATGCGCCATCACCTTGCTTACAGCGAATTTGTGAATCAAATTTTCAAAATTGATCCAAGCGAAATGATGCTTGCTTTTCAATACATGATGAAAGCAAAAATTGTTATGCCAGCTCATTTCTTGAGAGAGTCAGGACAAAAAATTAGCTCTGCTTTTGAACATTTTTCAGATTCTGCCCAAAGAATTGGGGTTTATACTGCCAATGACTATGTGGATATTTTACAAAAACTCATCGAGAAATGGGAAATTGATAAAATGGGTAGTTTAACCGATGAAGCCGAGAAAGCAAGGGATTATTTGATGAAGTTACCGGCTAGAATGGCTAGAATTTCGGAAAGATTGGTCATTCCTCAAGAATCATTTCAATTCAAATGGGTAGAGCCGGCTAGATTGTAAATTTCAGAATGCAGATTTCAGATTTCAGATTTTTTGAAATTGCCATTGAAATTGATTAAAATATTGAATTGCTGATTTTTGAATTTAAAACTTTAAAAATCAGCATTTTTTATAAACTTACTTGAAAGATGGATAATTCAGATATAGTCCACAAAACCATACTTTTTGTTCAGGAAAAACTAGAAAATGCCGAAGGCGGTCACGACTGGTTTCATATTGAAAGAGTCTATAAAAATGCGCTTTTAATAGCCGAAAACGAAGTTTGTGATATTAATGTTGTAAAATTAGGTGCTTTACTTCACGATATTGCCGACAGTAAGTTTCATGATGGAGACGAAGCCATTGGGCCTAAAATAGCTCGTGAATTTCTTGAAAGCGAAAATGAAGATGAAGTCACAATCCAGCATGTCATAAACATTATAGAAAACCTCTCTTTTAAAGGCGGAAATGCAGAAAAGACATTCTCATCTGTCGAATTGGATATTGTTCAAGACGCGGATCGATTAGACGCTATGGGTGCCATTGGCATTGCCAGGACGTTTAATTATGGGGGGTTTAAAAACAGACCTTTACACAATCCGAATATTGCTCCAAATCTTCACATTAGCAAGGAAGAATATAAAAATAGTGAGGCACCCACCATCAATCATTTCTACGAAAAATTATTATTGTTGAAAGACAAAATGAATACCGAAACCGGGAAGAAAATCGCCCAAGAAAGACATCAGTTCATGATCAATTTCCTTTCGCAGTTTTATGCGGAATGGGATGGGGAGAAGTAGTGGGCAGTGGTCAGTTTTTGAGTATTCAGTCACAATTTGCAGTCTAAATAATACTCACTACTTTTATTTATTCCAACAGCTGACCACTGACCACTTTTTTAAATTCCTTTTTCCTTCATTGCTATAATCACATCTGAGGCGTTCTTGAAAGTTGGTGCTTGTTCAATGATACTTCCCACTCTTTTTTTGTTGAGTTTAAAGGTAATGTCGTTTTCTGTTGTGAATAATAATGCCGTTAAAAAAGGATTATTCATATACGGAGCCAAAACCAAAAAAGCTTCTTCCAAGGAATGGAAGCTTTCTACTTCTTCAGTTTTGTAACGTGCCGTAATCGAAAGACTGAGAAGGTCATTTTCCAATAAAACGGGACGCACATAAATGTTTTTGAGTTCGGTATCCCCAATGGTTTTGGCCAAAGTTAATTTGGCGTAGGTTTTATTCGCGATACTTTCTTTTACTTTCTCCCAGAATTGGGCAAACAGGGGTTGGAAGGACATGAGTATGATTTTTAATTACATGAATATTTTTACAATAAATAATCCCAAAAATTCTCTTTGTGAATGACTTGAGTTGTTTTTGGATGATACTTTTCGGTGAAAGATTTGGTAAAAAGCACTTTTTGATTCGGATTGAATTTGATTTCAAAAGCTTCAATTTCGGTGTTTTTTATTTCTAGATAATCGATTTCGGCTTGTTGGGTGTTTCTCCAAAAATAAGTGTCTTTGAACTGATTTTCATACGATAATTTCTTCTTTCGCTCACTGATAATAAAGTTCTCCCACAAGGCTCCCACATCGTCCCGAAGCTCTATTGGATTAAAATTCTTAATAATTCGATTGCGCAAACCAGTGTCCCAAAAATAAACTTTTCTACCTTTTTTCAATTCGTTATCTTGATTTTTGCTAAAGGCATTCAAACTAAAAACGATAAAGTTTTTTTCGAGAATATCAATGTATTTTTCAACGGTCAGTCGGTTTATGCCTAAATCATTGGCTAGGGAATTATAACTAATTTCGCTGCCAATTCTGTACGCCAGCATTTGAACCAATCGTTGTAAAGTGGCTGATTTTTTTATGCCTTCGAGATTCAAAATGTCTTTATACAGAAACCCTTCGACCAAATCATTCAGGATTTTTTCTTCTTTGCCAACATTGGTAACCACTTCGGGATAATAGCCATACACCAACCGATGTGGAACTAACCGAGTTTCTTCAACAAAATTAGTATGTTTGACCATTTCTCCATAACTCAAAGGGAAAAGTTGTAATTCCTGTTTTCTCCCAACCATAGATTCCTTGGTTTTATCGGCTAGTTCAAATGCACTACTTCCCGAAGCAATGACCTGAATTTCGGGATAATTATCAACCATTCGTTTAATTAATAAACCAATATTATGAATCATTTGAGCCTCGTCAATAACCAATATTTTATGCTCTCCGATTATGGCTTTTAGCCTATCGGTTGTGATGTTTTCCAATAAAAGTTGAGTGTCGGGTTCATCGCCATTGAGCCATAAATAGGATTGATTACTCACGGTGTTTTTTATCAAAGAGGTTTTACCTACTTGTCTTGCGCCAAATACCAATATGGCTTTTCCTTTAAAAAGATAGCTGTCAATTTCGGGTTGCGAAGTTCTATTTATCATTTTTTGCACGCATTTACAATACAAATATATAATAATTTGATATTACAATATCAAAAAAGTATAATAATTTGATATTATAATATCAAAAAAGTATAATAATTTGATATTTGAAGTATTGATTTTGATTAGTTAAGGTACCGAACACTTCTTTAATTGCCTTTAAACTCCGCTTTTCGTTTTTCTAGAAATGCCGTTGTTCCTTCTTTAAAATCTTCGGTGGCAAAACATTCTCCAAAAGCGTTTATTTCCACTTCAAATCCATTTACACCAGATACAAAGTTGGCGTTTACGGCTTTGATGGCTTTAGCAATGGCAACAGGTGAGTTTTTCATGATGCGTTGTGCCAATGCCTTTGTAAAATCCAAAAGCTCGGCTTGTGGGAGGACGTGATTGACTAATCCAGAACGATAAGCGTCTTCAGCTGAAATCATTCCGGCAGTTAGAATCATTTCCATAGCGCGACCTTTGCCAACCAATTGCGGCAAACGTTGCGTTCCGCCATAACCTGGAATGACGCCAAGTGAAGTTTCCGGCAATCCCATTTTGGCATTCTCCGATGCGATTCTAATATGACAAGCCATTGCCAATTCTAGTCCGCCACCAAGAGCAAAACCATTGATTGCGGCAATCACGGGAGTTTTCATATTTTCGATGAAATCAAATAAAATTTGTTGCCCTTGCGCTGCCAATTGCGACCCTTGTTTAGCCGAAAAATGAGCAAATTCGGCAATATCGGCGCCAGCCACAAAAGCTTTTTCTCCCCTTCCAGTTATGATAATTACGCGAATATCCTGATTTTCACCGGTCAACGCCAAGGTTTCATGCAACTCTTGAATTGTCGCTTTGTTTAAGGCATTTAATTTTTCTGGTCTATTAATATAAATAGTGGCAATGCCTTTTTCATGTTCCAAAATGATGTTTTTCAATGCCATAACTTGTAGATTTATTGGTTTATAATGGGCAAAGAAACGGTAAAAGTCGTCCCTTTTCCTTTACGGGATTCGAATGTAATGGTTCCGTTGTAATTTTCGATAATATTTTTGATGATGCTAAGTCCCAATCCCATTCCGCTCGATTTTGTAGTGAATTTAGGTTCAAAAATACGGTTGAAATCTTCTGTCGCTATTCCCATTCCATTATCGGTAACGGTAATGATAACATTGTTGGATTCTTTTTTTATAGTTACAGTGACTGCTTTGTTTTCTTGTTGTTCCGGAATCGCTTGAATGGCATTTTTTACCAAATTAGTAATAATTCGGATGAGTTGTGTTCGGTCAATTTTTGAAATAATCTCGCCTTCTTCCGTCTTAAAATGGACATATTCTTCATTGAAAAGATCCATTGTCAATTCTACCACATCAACCACATTCAAGGTTTCATTTTGTTGAGCTGGCATCGATGCAAAGTTGGAAAATGCCGATGCAACGGAACTCATAGTGTCAATTTGTTGTATCA